>JAJDVR010000195.1 GCA_022826025.1 Gemmatimonadota bacterium
TCACCGCGATCTCCGCGGTGGGCCACGCGAGGCTCAGGTCTCCGCGGATGTGCCGTGAGTTCATCACGTCGTAGGCGCCCCCGTACGCCTTGCGCGTGATGACGGTGACCCGGGGCACGGTGGCCTCGGCGAAGGCGTACAGCAGCTTGGCGCCGTGGCGGATGATGCCGCCGTGTTCCTGACCGACCCCGGGAAGGAACCCCGGCACGTCCTCGAACACAACCAGCGGGATGTTGAAGGCGTCGCAGAAGCGCACGAAGCGCGCTCCCTTGTCCGACGAATCGATGTCCAGCACCCCCGCGAGCACCGCCGGCTGGTTGGCCACCACCCCCACCGCGTGCCCCCCCAGGTGGGCGAAGCCGGTGATCAGGTTGGGGGCGAAGCGGGCGTGCACCTCGTAGAACACGCCGTCGTCCACGACGCGCCCGATGACCTCCGTCATGTCGTACGGCTTGTTGGGGTTGGACGGCACGACATCCACGAGTGCCTCGTCCCCTCGATCCGTCGGGTCCTCCGTCTGCCGGCTGGGCGCGGGCTCGGTGTTGTTCTGCGGGATGTAGCGGAAGAGCTCGCGCACGGAGGCCTGGGTTTCGGGCTCGGATTCGCCGACGAAATGCGCCACTCCCGAAGTCGACGCGTGGGTGCCGGCGCCCCCCAGGCTCTCCATGTCCACGTCCTCGTGGGTCACCGTGCGCACCACCTCCGGCCCCGTGACGAACATGAAGCTGGTGCCGCGCACCATGTAGACGAAATCCGTGATGGCGGGGGAATACACGGCCCCGCCCGCGCAGGGCCCCATGATGACGCTGATCTGCGGAATCACGCCCGAGGCCAGGGTGTTGCGCAGAAAGATGTCCGCGTAGCCTCCCAGCGAAACCACTCCCTCCTGGATGCGTGCGCCCCCGGAGTCGTTCAGCCCCACGACCGGCGCTCCCGTCTTCAGCGCCAGGTCCTGCACCTTAACGATCTTCTCGGCGTGGGCTTCCGAGAGCGAGCCGCCGAAGACGGTGAAGTCCTGGGAGAAGACGCAGACCGGGCGCCCGTCGATGCGCCCGTGGCCCGTGACCACCCCGTCCCCGAGGACCCTGCGCTTCTCCAGTCCGAACCCGGTTGCGCGATGGGTGACGAAGCGGTCGAGCTCCACAAAGCTCCCGGGATCCAGGAGCAGGTCGAGACGCTCGCGGGCCGAGAGCTTTCCGCGCGCGTGCTGTGCCGCCAGGCGCTCTTCCCCTCCGCCCTGCTCCGCTTCCCGGCGCAGGCCCCGCAGGCGCTCCAGCTGCTCGCGCGTGCTCACTGGAGAAGAGGCTCGGGCAGGACCGGCGTCACCCGGGTGAGGGCGGGCGCACACCGGGACATCAGTAGACCCGGACCAGCTCCCGATCCCGGATCACGACGACTTCGTAGACACGCGTGATGCGCCCGTTTTCGATGGCGAGGGTTCCGGTCGCCCCCTCGAAGCCGTCGATATCCTCGAGCGCGGCGCGTACCTCCGCCGGCGCGCGAGCACCCGTGCGGAACGCCGCAAGCAGCAGGCCCATGATGTCCCACCCGAGCGCGGGGACATCGCTGCGCAGGGACTTCCGGTGCACGGTCTCGTACGCCCGCACGAAGTCCTCGTACGCCGGTTCCCGGCGGCCCGGCGGGCGGGCGGTCACCGTAAGGACGCCTTCGGTGAAGTTGACGTCGACATCGCGCAGCACGTCGGGTGTCGACCACCCGGCGGTCCCCAGCACCTCGACGCTCAGCGAATCGTCCAGGCCGTAGTGCTGCACCTGGCCCGCCACCTGCGGGATGTCCATCGCGGGCAGAGACGGAAGCGGAAGCAGCACGGCATCCGGATCGATGCGGATCAGCTGCCCGACCTCCGCGCGAAAGTCCACCTGCCCCGGGGGATAGTAGAAGGCCCCGGCGAGAACCCCGCCGCCCATGCGGAACGTCTCGCTGAAGGTCTCCACCTCGAAACGCGCGTACGCGGTGGAGGGAGCGATCGCCACAACGCGCCGGATGCCTTCCTCCCATGCCGCCCGGCCCAGCGCTCTTGCGGGACCGGGATCCGGCCCGGCCAGCGAATAGACCGCGGCCTGGTCCTCGGGCAGTTCCCGGGCAGCGGGAGCGATCATCGGCACCGGTCGCCTGCGGCCCTCGGCCACCCGCGCCACCGCGGCTTCCTGCAGCGGCCCAACGATCGCCGACAGGCCCGCCGCTTCCAGCTCGGCGAGGGTCCGGCGGGCCTCGTCGAGTCCTCTACCGCTGTCGATGACGCGCACGACCGGCAGGCCGTCCCTCTCCGGAGCCGAGGCGACCGCGGCGCGCACCCCCTCCTCGATCAGCTCGGAATACTGCCGCATGAAAGGTGAGCCGGACATGGGAAGCATGACCCCCACCAGGGGAGCCGCGAGCTCCGGCTCGGGCTCGGGCACGCTGGATTCGGGCGCGGTCAGGGGTGGGGGTTCCGCCTCCGGGGGCGGGGGCTCGGGCGCCGGCGGCCCCGTCGCAACCGGCACGCAACCGGCGATGACCGTGAGGACGGCCTGGGCTCGGACACGGAGCGGGCTAGGCATCACGGATAGGCGCTACCTCTCGTCGTCGGCCTGGGCGGCGTGCGTCTCGTCCACGGCCTCCTCGTCGTCGTCCGCGGCTTCCTCACCGCCGTCCGGCGCAAACTCGGTGTCGGGCTCCTCGGTGATGCGCCGGCGGGGCTCCGTCATAACCTCCACCACGATCCTGCGGTTGGCGGCATCCGACTCGAGCACCTTGAGGTCGACCTCGTCTCCCGGCCCGTAGTAGTCTTCGAGCGACTGACCATCCCGAACACGACTGTGCGAGATGGGGACGAACGCCTCCACGTTGTCGCCCAGATCGACCACGACCCCCTTCTCCTGAACCCGCACGACGCGGCCTTCGCACTCCACGCCCGGTGCAAAGCGCTCCGAGAGCCATGGCCAGGGATCGTCGAGAACCTGCTTGATTCCGAGGGAGATGCGCTTGTTCTCGCCGTCCACGTCAAGAACCATCACCTCCAGTTCCTGGCCCTTGTTGACGATCTCCGAAGGATGCTCCACGCGCTTGGTCCAACTCATGTCCGACACGTGAACCAGCCCGTCGATTCCCGGCTCGATCTCGACGAAGGCGCCGAACGACGTCAGGTTGCGCACCTTCCCCTGCAGCCGCGTTCCCGTGGGATACTTGAGCGGGAGCGCCAGCCAGGGATCCTCCTCGATCTGCTTCATGCCCAGCGAGATCTTCTCGGCCGCCGGATCCACCTTCAACACCACGGCCTCGATCTCGTCCGCGATGGAGACCAGCTTCGAGGGATGGCGGATGTTGCGCGTCCACGACATCTCCGAGATGTGGACGAGCCCCTCGACGCCCTTCTCCAGCTCGACGAACGCGCCGTAGTTCGTGATCGATACAACCTTGCCGTGTACGCGCACGCCGACCGGGTACTTGAGGTCGATGTCGGTCCAGGGATAGGGAAGCAACTGCTTGAGCCCGAGCGAGATCCGCTCCCGCTTCCAGTCGATGTCGAGCACCTTGACGTCCAGCTCCTGGCCGATGCTCACCATGTCGGAGGGGTGTCCCACCCGTCCCCAGGACATGTCCGTGATGTGCAGCAGCCCGTCCAGCCCTCCAAGGTCGATGAAGGCACCGAAATCGGTGATGTTCTTGATGATGCCGGCGCGCACCTGCCCCACCAGCAGTTCCTTGACCAGGGTCTCGCGCTTCTTGCCGCGCTCGGCCTCCAGGATCACGCGCCGCGATACGACGATGTTGCGGCGCCTCTTGTTCAGCTTGATGATCTTGAAGTCGTAGACGTCGCCAACCAGGTCCTCGATGTTTGGCACCCGGCGGAGGGCGATCTGCGAGCCCGGCAGAAAGGCGTCCACGCCCATGAGGTCCACGGTCATGCCGCCCTTGATCTTGCGCACCAGCTTGCCCTCGATCGGCGAACCGCTCTCGTAGGCTTCGCGGATCTTCTCCCAGACCCGCAGGAAGTCGGCCTTCTTCTTCGACAGGACCACCACCCCGTCGTCGTCCTCGAGGCTCTCGAGGAGGACCTCGACCTCGTATCCCGGCGCAAGGGCTTCGTTGTCCCGGAACTCCTCTCGCGGGACCGCGCCCTCGCTCTTGAAGCCGAATTCGAGGATGACGGTGGTGTCCGTTACCCGCACCACCTTGGCCTGCACGATCTCGCCCTCCCGGACCTCCTGAATTCCGGACTGGAAGTCCTGGAGCATGGTGCCGAAGTCGTCGCGCGACATCGACGGATCGTCGTCGTCCCTGGGGTCCTCCGACAACTCGAAGCTGGAGTCGCCTCGTGGATCGGCGAAAAGTTCGTCGGGAGCGTCGAACGCCGCGAAGTCTCCGAATGCCTGGCTCGGCGACGGATCGACTCGGGCGGCATCACCGGAATCTCCACCTTCCGGAGAATCCGTGCCCTGAGAACCGCCGGAGGGGAGAGCAGAGGAGGACGCGGGTTCCGGCGAAGGGGGGTGAGTGTCTTCTGTCTGGTCGGTCATTGGTTGTCGTCCCTGGCGCACCCCCTGGAGGGCGCGCCGTTTCTGGCCGGTCCCGGATGTTGCGGGCCGGGTTCAGGGTTTACGAGAGGTACGGGCAAACGACTGTTTCTCAGCAATTTAAGGTATGGTTCGGCGGTCAATGCGTCAATCACTCCCTGGTGGTCGGAGCGTTGGCCCGGAGGTCGGAACCCTGGCGTCCCCGATCGCCGATCCGGGCGCGCACCACACCGAGGATTGTGTCCACCTGCTCCTCGAACGAGAGGCGGGTGCCGTCGACCTCGAACGCGTCTGCGGCCTTCCTCAGCGGGGCTGTCCCGCGGGTCGCGTCAATGCGGTCGCGGGCGCGCAGGCGGGCCGCCTCCGCCGTCACCGCACCGCCCGAATCCGGCTCGCGCCCCTTCTCCAGCAGGCGACGGCGCGCCCGTTCGGCGACATCGGCCACCAGGAAGATCTTCGCCTCCGCATCCGGGAACACGACCGTGCCCAGATCGCGCCCGTCGCCCACCAGCGAGCCCTTCCTCCCCGCCTGCCGCTGCCGGTCGAGCAGCCACCCGCGCACCGCGGGCAGCCGCGCGACGGCGGAGACGTGCGCGTCGACTTCGGGGCTCCTCAGCTCGGCGCTCAGCGTGCGCGTGCCCAGCATCATCCGAAATGCGGTTCCGGCGGCCACCATCCGCACGGGGTGTGCGTTCAGGTCGGATTCCGTCAGCGCGGGCCATGAGTCCGGCGGCTGGCCCGACTCGAGCAGGGCACAGGTGAGCGCCCGGTAGAGCGCGCCCGAGTCCAGGTGGCGGAAGCCCAGCCGGCGCGCCACCTCGCGGGCCGTGGTGGACTTGCCGGAACCGGCCGGGCCGTCGATGACGATCACCGGTCCGCGCTTGCGCTCGCGGACGGGTCGCGCCGGCTCCACGTCTTTCTCGCTCGAATCCGGAACGGAAGGTCGTCCGGCCGGCGTGGAGGCGCGCTCGAGCATCTCCCAGAATCCGGGGTAGCTGACGTCCACGGCCGCCGGCGCATCAACGGTGATGGCGTTGCCGGCGAGCGCGCCGAGCACGCCGAAGGCCATCGCGATGCGGTGGTCGCCGCGCGCCTCGACGGGACCGGCCAGGGAACGGTTGGTCCCCTCGATCACCAGGCCGTCGGGAAGCTCCTCCACCTCCACGCCCAGGTTGGTCAGGTTAGCCGCGAGGGCGCCCAGCCGGTCGGATTCCTTGACCCGCAGCTCCTCCGCGCCGGTGATGCGCGTGGTTCCCCGGGCGCGGGCGGCGAGCACCGCCAGGATGGGCACCTCGTCGATGAGTCCCGGAATCTCTTCGGGCTGCACCTCGGTGCCGGTCAGGTCGGAGGGCTGGACGATCAGGTCGCCTGCGGGCTCCCCGCCTTCCGGGGCGGATCCCGTCTCTACTTCGATGCGCGCGTTCATCCTCTCCAGTACGGGGAGCAGTCCGGTTCGTGTCGGGTTGAGCCCGATACCCCTCAGCACGACCCCTTCGCCCGCCCCACCCAGCAGGGCGAGCGCGAGCGGGAAGGCCGCCGACGAGAAATCGCCCGGCACGACGATGTCCAGGGCATCGAGGGCGGCCGGCGCCGCGGTCAGGCGCACCCGGTTGGCACCGCCCTCCGGAGTGGCGGTCAACACGCACCCCGCGGCGGCCAGCATGCGCTCGGTGTGGTCGCGCGAGAAGCCGGGCTCGATGAGCCGCACCGACACGCCGCCGGTCACCCCTGCGAGCAGGAGCGCGCTCTTGACCTGGGCGCTGGCAACGGGGAGGCGATGGTCGAGGGTGCGCAGCGCTCCCCCGGTAATGCGAAGCGGGAGTCTGCCCGGAGCGGCAAGCGGTTCGAAGCGCGCGCCCATCCGCGACAGCGGATCGGTCACCCGTCGCATGGGCCGGCGCCGCAGGGACTCGTCGCCGGTGAGGGTGGCTTCGAGTGCCTGTCCCGCGAGCACACCCAGCATCAGCCGCGCGGTTGTGCCGCTGTTGGCGCAGTCGAGCATCCGGCCCGGGGCGCGCAGGCCGCGCACGCCCACCCCGGTGATGCGCAGTTCCGCATCGGCGACCAGGGGTGGCACGCGCACACCCAGCTCCCGGAGGATGGAGGCCGTCGCCCGGGGATCCTCCCCGGTAAGGATGCCGCGGATGCGGCTCTCTCCGTCCGCGAGCGCGGCCAGCAGCAGCGCCCGGTGGGAGATGGACTTGTCGCCGGGCACCTTCAGTTCGGTCATCACTGCGAGGTCTCGCTCATGTCGCCGGAGCCGGCGGCGCCCGCGCGCCAGGAGCGGGTGGACCTCATCCAGTCTTCGATGGCCTCCAGGTCGCGGCGGTCGAGCGCGTCCGCGAACTCCCGCGCTACCCGCGCGAGGTTCCGGAGCGCGTCCCCGGCCTCGCTGCGCGCCAGGAGCGGAAGCCACATTTCCGGAGAGCTGCCCGCGAGCCGCACCATGTCCGTGCCGCCGGTGCCCAGATCGGAAGGGGCGTGACCGGATTCTTCCAGCACGCGCGCAAGAGCGTTGGAGGCCAACTGGGGGAGGTGGCTGCACCACGACATGAGCCGGTCGTGCTCGTGGGCGGTGGTCCAGCGCGGACGGGCGCCCACGGCCCGCCAGAGCGCCTCCACGCCAGCGCCGCCCGCCCCCGTCCCGGTCAGCCAGACGGTCGCGCCCGCGAGCAGGTCGGCCGCGGAGTGACCGAACCCCGACCCCTCCCCACCCGCCATGGGGTGCGATCCGGTGTAGCGGGTGCTCTCGCCGAGCGCCCTCATCGCTTCCTCCACCGGACCCTTCAGGCTGGCCACGTCGGTCACGACCGCCCCCGCCGGCCAGCGGCCCCGGTGGTCCGCGAGCTGGCGCAGGGTCACGTCGAGGGGGGTGGCGTACACGACCAGGTCGGCGCCCGCGAGGACGGCTTCCGGGTCGGTGGACCCCGCCTCGATCGCGCCCGCGCGCTCGGCCAGTTCCAGATTGGACGCCGTCTGCGAGGTGGCGACGACGCGCGGCGGCCGGCTCAGCGCCGCGAGCGCCCGGGCAAGCGACCCGCCGATGAGTCCCAGCCCCACGATCGCGACCGTACGGTAGCCGTGGTCAGGTGTCGGGGTGGTGGAGGGGTCGGTCGCGGGGCTCACGCTGCCCCCTCTCCCCCGCCGGCGGGCGGGATGGCGGGGGGATGATCCCGATAGGGTACCTCCAGGGTCATCCCGTCCGAGGCCACGACCGTAGCGCGAAACACCCGGCGGGCCTCGCGCTCGAGGCGCGCCGGCTGCTCCGAGTACCGCGCGGAGATGTGCGTGAGCGCGAGGCGGGCCACTCCGGCGTCGCGGGCGACGCGCGCGGCGCCCGCGGCGGTGGAGTGGAAGGTCGCACGCGCCCGCTCTCTATCTTCGCCGGCGAACGTGCACTCGTGGACGAGCAGGTCCGCTCCGGCCGCCGCCTCCACCGTCGAGCGCACCGGACGAGTGTCGCCCGTATAGACCACCGTCCGGCCCGGCCGGCTGGGTCCGACCACCTCTTCAGGTCGGATCGCCCGCCCTTCGACCTCCACCGTCTCGCCCCGGTGGAGACGGCCGAAAGCGGGCCCTTCGGGGACGCCCAGAGCACGTGCCCTCTCGACATCGAACCGCCCCCGGCGATCATGCTCGCGCAACGCATATCCGAGCGCCGGCATGCCGTGGTTCACCCGGAAGGCGCGCACCTCATAGCCGTCCCGGGAGACGCAATCCCCCGGCCTCAGTTCCCTGACCTCGACCGGAAAGCTCAGGCGGTCGAATCCGAGGTGGACGGCATCCTCGAGCACCCGCCGGCCGGAGACCGGACAGGTGAGCAGCAGCGGATCGTCCCGCCCCTGAAGCGCCATGGTGCGCAGCATCCCGGTCACGCCCACGAAGTGATCGGCGTGCATGTGCGTGATGAACACCGCCCAGAGGGAGAACCCGGTGCCGTAACGCATCATCTGGCGCTGGGTCCCCTCGCCGCAGTCGAAGAGCATGAGGTCGCCCTCTCGCTGCACGGCGATCGCGCTCACGTTGCGGCGCACGGTCGGACACGCGGCCGAAGTGCCCAGAAACGTCACTCGCATCATATCTCGCGCGTGAGGCGGGCCCGGTCAGCTCCGCACGTCCAGCCGCACGAACAGGTGCCGGCCGGGGGCGTCGATGCCCGAGCCGTGAACGCGATACAACTCGTCGAAGAGGTTCTCGATCCCGGCGGAGATGCGCAAACGATCCCGCCAGGACGCGCCTCCCCGAAGGGAGTGGACATGGTACGCGGGCGTCCCTCCCTCCTGGATGCGGCTGTCGATCCGGTCGCGGAAGCCGAGCCGGTCCTGGCCGCCCGCCACATTGCCGAAGTACTCGATCCAGCCCGACCGGCCGTCGCGGGACAACGGCCAGCGCAGGCGATACGACAGCGTCGCCGGGGGCACGCGGCTGAGCGGCTCCTCGGCGAGCACCCCGTCGCGCGCAACCACCGCATCTCCCAGTGTCCACGAGGCCGAAAGATCCAACTGCCCGCGGGCGGGGAGACCGGCGGACAAGCCCCCTTCGACACCGTCGATGGTCGCCGAGCCGATGTTCTGAATGGTGAGAACGGGAAGCCGGTCGGGTCCGTAGGTGCTCTGTCCCTGGAAGGTCCCGAAGCTGCGTTCGAGCAGCTCGTCGATCCCGATGCGGAAGACGGTCAGTTCCGCCGTCGCCGAGCCTCGAATCCAGCTCGCCCCCAACTCGAGTGTGTAGCTGCGCTCCGGACTCAGCTCCGGATTGGGCAGGGCGATGCCACCGGGGACATCGCCCACCAGCGTGAGATCGTAGATGTTGGGCGCGCGAAAGGCCTGGGCCGCCCGCGCTCTGAGCGACATCCCCTGCGCGGGGTGGTAGACCACGCCGAGCTCACCGGTGACGTTTCCGACCCGGGAGTCCACGTCGCCGCCGAAGTCGTCGCCGACCCTCGTGGCGGTGCGATAGGTGCTGGCGCGCCCTCCCAGCTGCACCCGGAACCTCCCCCAGGGTTCGTCGGCGAAGGCGTACAGCGCGGCGCCGCCGAAGCGGGAGCCATCGGGAAACCGACCGGTGGGAACGGCCTCCTCCCCGCTCCACCGCAACGAAGGGGTCTCCACGCCCGTGGCCAGGTTCTCCTCCCGTCCGTGCGAGCGGGTGACGTTGTCCCACACTTCCAGCCCGTAGGTCACGCCACTTTGGCCATCTCCGTGTATCGCCTGCCCCTGCACGTCCAGCGCAACCGAACGCACGTCGTCGGAGACGTAGCGGACGCGGTCCGAGGGCATGACGATGTCATCCCTGAGCGATTGGCCGCGGATCGAACGTCCCTCGCGCTGCACCTGCCAGGACACCTGCACGTCCAGGGCGGACATCCACGGCCGGCTCGTGGCCAGGCTGCCCTTCATGCGCGCGAGCGATCTATCCTGGGGCTCGAAGAGATAGAGCGCGTTCCGGCCCACCCCTCCTCCGGCCACTCCGGGAGCCCGGAAGTCGACGTAGCGATCGTAGCGCGGGACATCGCTCTGCTCGGAATGCTGGCCGGCCATCTCGATGCGCAACCGCCGGGTGGCCTGGAGATCGACGCGGAGGTCGCCACTCCACTGGTCGTAGCCGGTCGGATCCTGGGGCGGGAGACCCCCGCCCGGCCTCAGGTGCGACCAGGTGCCGAAGCTGCCCCCTCCGAAGAGTTCCAGACCCGACAGGAAGTCCGGGACGGCGGTCGCCGCCGAGAGCCGAGCACGACTCCCGTTGGTGGCTCCGTCGAAGGTGTAGGAGCCCTCCGCCACCCACCTCTCGCCCGGCTCGAGCAGGTTTCCGGCGCGCCGGGTGATTACGTTGATCACCCCGCCCATGGCATCGGAGCCGTAGAGCGCGGACGAGGCCCCGCGCACCACCTCCATCCGCTCCATGATCTCCGGATCCACGGAGGAGAGGTACTGGCTCGGCCCCTGGCGGAAGGTGCCGTTGTTGAGGCGCACTCCATCGACCATCAGGAGCACCTGGCTGCCCGTGAGCGCGCGCACAAAGGCGGCACCCTGTCCCGCGGTGGTCTGCTGCACCAGCACGCCGGGCTCGGCGACCAGGGCATCGAGGAGGAGGCGGTTGGGCTGGCCGCGCAGTTCGGCGCGCCCCACCAGGTTGACCGACACGGCGAGTTCGTCGGTGGTCGTCGCCAGGCGGGTCGCGGTCACCACCAGGGGATCCAGCTGGAACGTCGTCGAGTCCGGATCCGTCTCGTCCGGCGGCGCCTGCGCCACGGCGGGGACGGCAGCGCCCAGGAGGGTGGCCGCCCAGGCCAGGACGCAGACCGGACAAGGCAACTTCGGCATCGCAATCCTCTTCCTGTTCATGCCTGGGTTGCCTCGCACCGCGCAGGACGGGTGAGGTTTCGAGGGATGGGCCGCGTGGGACCGGATGGGCTGTTCGCAAGCACGAAGACGACGCCGGAATAGCCCGTAGACGGTGGAAATGTTCCCGGTTCGGGGACGCGTGCAGAGCTGCGCAAGGCACGCCTTCCCTCACGTTTCAGGTCACGCCCTCGCCCGCGGCCGGCTGCCTCGATGGGCAGGTGACATTTTGTCGTCTGCGTCGTATCGTGGCTGCAACGGAGCGAGCGCCCATCCCCTGCAGGAGAGACCCGATGATGCCCAGCCGCCGCCAGTTTCTCGGTTCCATGGCCGTGCCCGCCGTGGCCGCCGCCGGACTCCCCCTTCTGCCCACCCGCCTCTCCGCGGGCGCCCGCGAGATCGCCGACGAGCTGGGCGGCTGGTCCGGGACCCCCGGGCAGATCGCGCGCGACGAGGACTTCTGGGTCGAGGTGGCGCGCGCGTTCACCGTCGACCGGAGCCTCATCAACCTGAACAACGGCGGCGTGAGTCCTTCCCCCCGCTGGGTGCAGGAGGCGATGAAGCGCCACCTCGACTACTCCAACGAGGCCCCCACCTACACGATGTGGCAGATCCTCGAGCCGCAGCGCGAGACGGTGCGCGCGCGCCTGGCCCGGGAGTGGGGCGTGGATGCCGAGGAGATCGCTCTCACCCGCAATGCCTCCGAGGGGCTTCAGATCCTGCAGCACGGCTTCGACCTGGAGCCGGGCGACGAAGTTCTGACCACGACCCAGGACTACGGGCGCATGATCACCACCTTCCGGCAGCGGGAGCGGCGCGACGGCATCGTCCTGAAGCAGATCCGGATCCCCGTACCCGCCGAGGACCCGGCGGAAATCGTGCGCCTCTTCGAGGAGGCCATCAGCCCGCGCACCCGCATGATCCTGTGCTGCCACATGATCAACCTCACCGGCCAGATCCTGCCGGTGAAGGAGCTCACCGCCCTGGGCCGCCGCCACGGCATCCCCGTCCTGGTGGACGGAGCCCACGCGCTCGCCCACTTCGACTTCGACCTGGGCGAGCTGGACGTGGACTTCTACGCCACCTCGCTGCACAAGTGGCTGTTCGCGCCCCACGGCACCGGGCTGCTCTACATTCGCAGGGAGAGAATCCCGGAGGTGTGGCCGCTCACCGCCGCCCCCGAGAGCAGGGACGGCGACATCCGCAAGTTCGAGGAGATCGGCACCCATCCGGCGGCGAACTACCTGGCCATCGCGGAGGCGCTGACGTTCCACCAGGGGATGGGCGGCGCGCGCAAGGAAGCCCGCATGGTGTACCTGCGCGACTACTGGGCCGACCGGCTGCTCCAGCACGACCGGGTGCGCCTGCACACCAGCCGCGAGCCGGGCTTCGCCTGCGGGCTCGCCAACGTCCGGATCGACGGCGTCGATCCCGGGCCGCTCAACCAGTACCTGTGGAACGAACACCGCATCATCGCGGTCGGCATCGGCCACGAGGAGTGCACCGGTTCGCGCATCACACCCAGCGTGTACACGACGCTCGAGGAACTCGACCGCTTCGGGGATGCGATGGAGCACGTGATCCGGCACGGGCTGCCGGCCTGACGAGCGGTGTTGCCGGCATCCGGCAACGGGTGCGGATGGGGCGTAGAGCGGGGACCGATATTGTCAGTAGTAGACAGTAGACAACAGTAATCGTCAGGTCAACGGCTCCGAACAGGGCATCCCTCCATCTCCCTGGCCAGGACGCTCCCGGCACATCGCCCGACTCGAGAGGGCCGGCGCCGATCACGCACCGGAAACGCCGAAGCCCGCGGTTGACGCCCTTTCATTGTGTCGCAAACGTCACGATTTTTGTCGTGTGAGCGATTATCCCGAGAGAACCGGGCTTGGTATCGCGATTGGTTCGGGGCACACTACTGGCGGGCTCGCGACCTGCACAAGCGTAGTGATTGAGTCGGTTCCGCATCATCGCCGCCGTCCTCGGGAGCGCGCTCATCAGCGCGAACCGACGCAACCGACACGAGTTCTACCTCGGGAGCCGCCGCAGGATGATGACCCATGTAGTGACCGTCAGCGCCGGCCTCCGGTGCTTTCCGTGCACGATGCCATGGCATTGACGAGCCAATGCATGATCTGCGCGCGCCCGGACACCACGACCGAGCCGGAAATGGTGAGCGGTGGGCAAGACACGATGTGGGTACGCTGTCCGTACTGCGGCCGGTTCGAGATCACGTCGATCGCGTCCGCGCACCTGAAGGCCCTCCAGGACGGGAAACGCGCGACCGACACCCAGATGACGGAGATCAGGCATCTGCTGTCCGAATGGCTGCGCAGAGGCGTCACGAAGACGATCACCGTCACGACCGTCGAACAGGCGTTCCTGGAGGTCATGTCGTGGTGACCGACGAAGGAGGCTCCAACAAGACGGCGGCGGGTCCGATATGCGCGACCCGCCGCCGTTTTGGTATTCGGCCGGCAAACCCGGCCGTCCCGCGGTTCCGCTCTACGCGTTCGCCACCGCCGCGGCGAGGTTGTCGAGCGCCTTCTGCACCAGCACGCGCGAGGTGGCGAGGTTCATGCGCATGCGGCCGCGACCGCCGGTGCCGTAGGAGTGCCCGGGATTCAGGTAGATCCGGGCGTTCGCGGCGAACCAGCGCTGCATGACCTGCTCGGGCGTGACAACGGACTCGGAGGTCTCGTTCTCCTCCGCCGCCTTCTCGCGGGCGCCCACCTTTTCCATCAGCCCGTTCACGTCCAGCCAGGCCAGGTAGGTGCCCTGGGCCTTGGTGTAGTTCACTCCCGGGACGTTTTTCAGGTAGGACTCGGCGAGGTCGTGGTTGCCGTCGAGGTAGGGCAGGAGCTGATCGAGCCACTCGTCGCCATCGGTGAGCGCGGCCCGGTTGGCCTCCATGCCCAGCGTGCTCAGGTCGGCCCGGGTGAAGGAGCGGGCGCGCGCCATCAGATTGGGGTTGGTGGAGAAGTACCAGGCGGCCTTCATCGCGGCCAGGCTGAACGTCTTGCTGGCCGCCTTGAAGGTGAGGCTGTTGTCGACGATGTCCTTGTCGGGCAGGCTCGCGAACGGCGTGTACTTGTTGTCGGCGGTCACGAAGTCGCAGTGGATCTCGTCGGCGAGCACGATGACCCCGTTGCGGAGACAGATCTCGCCCATGCGCAGCAGATCCTCCTCCGACCAGCAGTTGCCGGTGGGGTTCTGCGGATTGCACAGGAGGAAGCTGTTGACCCTGGTGGCGCGCCGCTCGAAGTCGTCCCAGTCCACCTCGTAACGGCCGTTCACCACGTACATCTCGCTGTCTTCGGCGATCGTTCGGGTGAAGCGCAGGTCGCTGTAGAAGCCGTTGTAGGTGGGGGTGTTCATGAGCACCCGCGAGCCCGGGGGCGAGAAAGCGTGCAGGGCGGCGATCAGCCCGGGGTGCACGCCCGTGGTCAACTCGATGGTGGAGGGGTCGACCTCGAGGCCGTAGCGCCGGTGGTTCCAGTCGGCGATGGCCTGCGTGTAGGACGCGGGCCGGGCCAGATAGCCCCAGTTCTCATGGTCGCAGCGCTTCGCGAGCGCCTCGGTGATGCAGGGGGCGGCGCGGAAGTCCATGTCCGCGATGCCCATCCCGACCTCGATGTCCTCGCCGTAGGCCGCGATGGCGCGGTCCCACTTGGTACAGTCGGTGCCCCGGCGGTCGTAGATCTCGTCGAAGTCGAAGCTCTGCCGTGATGTCGAGGCCAGGAGTTCAGCAGTCCCTCCGATTCCGCCGGGTTTGGCTCCCACCGCGCCGAGAACCGCCGTGGCTCCTGCGCCTCTCAAGAAGGTTCTGCGGCTGAACTGATGCTTCGACATGGGGCCTCCTCGCCGGTTGTGTCCTGGGGAAACGTTCCTCGTTTCCAAGTCGTTGTCGGATGTTCGACGGGCATAGTAACGCCTCGCGGCCGGTTTTTCACGCGAGCGCGCGTTGACTGGATCGGGCGCCTGCGTCGGGCCCCTATGTGAGCCCCGCCGGAGACCAAATGCCGGGAGTGGGATTTGAACCCACACGAGCCTGAGCTCGGGGGATTTTAAGTCCCCTGCGTCTACCGTTCCGCCATCCCGGCAGGAGTCCTGGATCGGCAGCTATCAGTGGGCATTGAACTTATGAGTTTGGCTGGCCGGATTCCAGCCGTTTGGTGCCGTCACCAGGCGGCCGACAGCCGCAGATGGCCGCCGCCGAACGGCTCCGGCGTAAAGTGGTCCAGGTCCCAGCGGAGCCCGGCCGTCACCTCGAAACCCGACCGGAACCGGTAGCCCGCCTCCGTGATCAGTCGATGATTCTGCGACGTGAGCCAAGGCGCCCGGGAGCCCGCATCGCGGTCCAGAAGGGCGTAGGCCAGGCGGCCCGTCCATCCCGCCTCCGGGTACCGGACGAGGGCCGCCCGGGCGAAGACCTCACGATCACGGTGCTCGTGGGGCGCGCCCCATTCCGGCGAGCGCCTTTCGGGTCGCCGCACCCGCGCCAGCTCCGTCTCGACCGCCCACGGCGGGTTCAGGCGGGTCCGTGCGCGGGCGCCCAAGGTCACCGTCTGCTCGCGCAGAGTGAAGCCGAGTCCGCTCGCGGGCGCCCGCCGCTCAGTGTCCGCCCTCGCCCAGGTGCCGTACAGCGCCAACGCCACGCGCTCGAGCGGTGTGACCTGGAGGAGTGCTCCCAGGAACGCAACCTGTTCGAGCTGGGTGAACGACGGAGCCCCGGTTGCCGGAAAGGTCACCTGTACCTCGTTTCTTCGGCTCGATCCAGCGTGCAGCTCCGCTCGCCAGCGTGACGCCGCGGCCCTCAGAGTCGTGCGAGCGGCGAGGGGAGCCCCCGCGTAGTCGTAGTGGGCGTCCACCTCGTCCACCTTCACTCCCAGGCCCTGGAAGATGGCTTCGTTGAAGGCGTCGAGCGCTGCGAGGCGCACCTCCAGCGTCCAGCTCCGGTCTTCCCTGTCTCGCCAGGAGCGTGCCAGCGCGACCTCCACGTCCGCGGACGGTTTGAAGAAGTGGACGCCGAGCCCCACCCGGACGGTCCACGGCGTCCCGAGCGCGTCGCGCCAGCGCATGCCGACCCACGGGTAGTCGCGCCGTGCCGTAAGCGATCGCTCTCGGCGGTAGCGTGCCATCAGGTCCACGGGGCCGGAGACGTGGATCTCCTGGCGCCAGTCCACGACGTTGAGGATGTGCGGATGGCTGATCGAGGCCCCGGCAATCCGAAGGCCGTTGGGCACCTCGGCCCAGCGTGCGTCTTCACCGGGGTCGAAGAGGGTCGAGCGGACATCCAGCTCGTACTCGTGGTCCATTCTGGGGTTGAGGCGCTGGAAGGTGCCCTCCTCCGCCAGACGGCCGTAGTAGGCGCCGTCGCGGTCGAGCAGGGACAGCCACACCTGATCCGCCCACACCACGAGAGTCGCGACAGCCGCCGAGTCGATCTCGGCCGCAGGGGAAGTCGCGGATCGCTCTGCGCCCGACTGGGCGCGGAGCGACGGCACGGCGAGGAGGGAAACTCCGGCCAGGACGGCGGCGCGCCGCCAGGATGCTCGCATGTCCAACCTACCTCGAAGAGATGGTCGGATCCGTGTCGGGTGCGGACCTCCCCAGCCCCGTCCAGATCGCCGCCAGCATCACGCCGAGGAGCGCCCAGGAGTATGTGTTGGCCAGACCGGCTTCGAGGGCCGACACCCGGGGGATCCCGAACGACTCGCCGGTCGCCGTCGCGGAGGCCGCCAGGATGGTGGGAATGAAGAAGGGGAGGAGAAACGGGTAGGTGCACACGGTCATGTCGAGGAGGTTGGCGCGCCTGAAACGCCCGATGCCGGCGCGCCCGCCCGAGTCCCGGACCAGGTCGCCGACGGCAAGGATCGCCATGACCGAATGCGTCGTCAGCAGTACCGCCACGCTGGTCACGCCGAAGATGCGCAGCTCCGCGGCGCGCGCGGTTTCGACCGTCCGCCCTGGACCCTGCGTGAGGCGGTCCAGGATGCCCGCCTCCTGTGCGGCCCCCACGATCCCCATCAGCAGGATGGTGAAAACGACGATCCCGACTGCCCCCTCCATCCCGTCGAGGATGAACCCGCGGGCCTGGAAGGCCTCCCGGTCGATGTAGACGAGGTCGGCCGGCGAAACGAGCCCCAGCGAAAGGGCCAGAACCAGGGCGGCGGCCACGCCGGCGAAGAGGCTCTCCACCAGGCCGCGGCCCCGCCAAAGCATGACGAAGGCGGCCAGGGGAGCCAGCAGCATGGGGAGCGCGGCCGGGTTGCCCTCGAGCATCGCGCCCTGTCCAGGCGCCTGCGTGACCGCGGTTTCCCCGCCTCCCAGCAGGGTCAGGACGAGGGCCGCGACCATTGCGGCGGGGAGCGCGTAGCGCAGGCGGCTGCGCACCACGCCCCCCATGGGCGCCCTCTGGCTGCTCGCCGAGGCGATCGTGGTATCGGACACCGGCGAGACGTTGTCGCCGAAGGTGGCCCCGGCCAGGATGGCCCCGATGAGGACAACCGGGCTTGCCTCCAGGACGCCCGCGGCGGGATACAGGAGCGGAGCGCAGATCAGGATCGTGCCCAGGCTCGTCCCCGTCGCCGTGGAGAACAGGACCGCGATCAGGAACGACATGAGGACAAAGCCGCCGCCACGTACACCGAGTTCGCTGCCGGCCCACACGAGTGCGTGCACGAGCCCCGACTCGCGCAGCACCACCGAGAAGACGCCAGCCAGAAGCCACGCGGCGACCATGAGCATCACGATCGGGCGGGACATGCCCCTGAGCGCGGCCGCGCTGTATGCGGAGGCGCTTCTGGCGAGCACCAGTCCGACCCCGAGGGCCCCAAGGAGCACCGGCCACAGCCCGCGCTCGTCGGGAGCGCCGGAGAAGCCCAGCCAGGCAGCGCCGGCGGCGAAAACCAGGATGGGAGCCGCCACGCCGACAAGGCCCAGGTGGAAGTCGAGCGGTGCCGGCGGCTGCGCGTGCGAGCGCGAGGAGGGTGTCGGATCGGGTGCGGGGTTCACGGTGCCGGGCGGGTTTTCCGGGTGACGGGACACGCCCTATCATCGAGGATCGGCCCCGGCGGGGCCAGCTTCCGTGATCCGTTCCCTGGCGAATGAGGGCACGTGTATGAGCGCCGACGATGTCTTCGAACTCTACGACCTGCGGGTCGAGGTGGTCGCCGGGGAGGGCGACATGGTGTGCAATCACAGGGTGGGCGACTACTTCGAGCTCAGCGGGGAGAACCTGTCCTTCCCCGCCGGCCAGACCTTCCCCATCTATCCCCTGGCCGCCCTCCTTCCCCTCCTTCCCGCAAAACAGCGCGACACGCATCCCCACGACTGGATGACGACGGACACGGAGATCGCCTGCCCCGACCCGCACTGCGGCGCCCGCTTCCGAATCACCCGGACCGGGAGGTCGACCTTCCGCCACAGCGAGGTCACGCGTGTTCCGCTGGATTGACCGTCCGTGGACGAGATCCAGCCGGCATGCGAGCGGCGAAGCATCCACCGACGCCCCACGGTGCATCCGGTGAGACCACCGC
>JAJDVR010000130.1 GCA_022826025.1 Gemmatimonadota bacterium
GACCCGAACGACCATCTCACCCTCTGGGTGGGCACCGGC
Source organism: Gemmatimonadota bacterium (assembly GCA_022826025.1). Classification (GTDB taxonomy): domain Bacteria; phylum Gemmatimonadota; class Gemmatimonadetes; order Longimicrobiales; family Gaopeijiaceae; genus BD2-11. Next base: position 40 of record JAJDVR010000130.1, read on the forward strand.
GAGAACAACGGCCAGCGCTCGGTGGGTTACGGCGACGGCGTCTACAAGTCGGTCGACGGGGGGCGCTCGTTCACGAACATGGGACTCGAGACCTCCGAGCACATCGGCATGATCGCGGTGCATCCCGACGATTCGCGCACCGTTTTCGTGGCGGCGCAGGGGCCGCTCTGGAACGCGGGCGGGGAGCGCGGGCTCTACCGGACGCGGGACGGCGGCGAGAGCTGGGAGCCGGTGCTCGAGATCGACGAGCATACGGGGGTCAACGAGGTCTACTTCGATCCGCGCAACCCGGACGTGATGTATGCGTCCTCGTGGCAGCGGCGCCGGCACCAGTGGACCATGATCGACGGGGGCCCGGGCTCGGGCATCCACAAGTCAACCGACGGCGGCGAGACCTGGCGGGCCATCAACCGCGGGCTTCCCTCGGGGGACAAGGGGCGCATCGGAATGGCGATTTCGCCGATCAACCCGGATGTGCTCTACGCGATCGTCGAGGCGTCCGGAAACGACGGCGGGACCTTCCGCTCCGAGAACATGGGCGAGAACTGGAGCCGCACGTCACGCTACCAGTCGACCGCGCCGATGTACTATCACGAGCTCTATGCCGACCCGCATCGCTTTGACCGCATCTATGCCATGGACACGTTTCTGGAGATGTCCGACGACGGCGGCGAGACCTGGAGCCGGCTGCCCACGCAGAGCGTGCACGTCGACCATCACGCCATCGCCTTCGACCCGGACGACCCCGAGCATCTGATTCTGGGGAATGACGGAGGACTGTACGAAACCTTCGACTTCGGGGAGAACTGGAGCCACTTCACCAATCTTCCTCTCACCCAGTACTACAAGGTCGCGACCTCCAACGACGAGCCCTTCTATTACGTCTATGGCGGGACGCAGGACAACAATACCATGGGCGGGCCGTCGCAGACGCTCGGAGGCGGCATCCGCAACTCGGACTGGTACGTGACGCTGGGGGGCGACGGCTTCGATCCCGTGGTCGACCCCGAGAATCCCGACATCATCTATTCGCAGCTGCAGCACGGGGTGCTGTCGCGCTTCGACCGGGGGAGCAAGGAGCGGCTGGACATCCAGCCACAGGCTGACCCCGGCGGGCCGGCGCTGCGCTGGTACTGGGATGCGGGGCTGATCATGTCGCCGCACGACAATCACCGGCTCTATTTCGGGGCCCAGATCCTCTTCCGGAGCGACGACCAGGGTTCGAGCTGGCGCGCGATCTCCGGGGATCTTTCGCGCAACCTCGACCGCAACCAGCTGGAGGTCATGGGACGCGTATGGAGCGTCGACGCCGTGGGCAAGAACCGGTCGACGTCGGTGTTCGGGCACATCGTGGCCATCTCCGAGTCCCCGCTGGTCGAGGGGCTCATCTATGTGGGCACGGACGACGGACTGGTGCAGGTCACCGAGGACGGGGGCGAGACCTGGCGCGAGATCGCGAGCCTGCCGGGCGTGCCGGACACGAGCTTCGTGCACGATGTCGAGGCCTCCCTGCACGATCCCGACGCCGTCTTCGCGGTGGTGAACAACTTCAAGCGCGGCGATTTCCGGCCCTATGTCCTGAAGTCCGAGGACCGCGGGCGCAGCTGGACCGCGATCACCGGCGGGCTGCCTGACAACAGCCCGTCCTTCTCCATCGTGCAGGACCATGTCGAGCCCGACCTGCTTTTCCTGGGGGCGGAATTCGGGGCCTTCGTATCGGTGGACGGGGGCGAGTCGTGGATGGAGTTCGACAGCGGGCTGCCCACGATTCCCGTGCGCGACCTGGAGATCCAGCAGCGGGAGGGCGACCTGGTGGCGGCGACCTTCGGGCGCAGCTTCTACGTGATCGACGACTATACGCCGCTGCGCGAGCTGGCGCGGGGGTCCGAGGCCGTCCTCGCCTCCTCGGGGCACCTCTTTGAGGTGGCCGATGGAGACATGTACGTGCCCTGGAATCCGGGCGGCGCCAACGGCGCCGACTTCTATGCGGCCGACAATCCGGAGTTGGGCGTGACCTTCACGTACTGGGTCGGCGAGACGCTGCGCACCCGGCGGGCCGAGAGGCAGGCCGAAGAGCGGCGGGCAGCGGGGCGGGGCGAGGACACCCCGTATCCGTCGTGGGAGGAACTGATCGAGGAGGACCGCGAGGAGGCACCCCGCGTGTACCTGACCGTGCGCGATGAGGGCGGACAGGTGGTGAACGTGGTCAGCGGCTCGACGTCGCGGGGCGTTCACCGGGCGGTCTGGAACTACCGCTACCCCGCGTACACGCCCGTGACCGGCGGAGGTGGCGGGGGCGGTGGTTTCGGCGGTTTCGGGGGCGGCAACGGGCCCATGGCGCTCCCGGGCAGCTACACGGTTTCCCTGGCGCAACGGGTGGACGGCGAGGTGACCGAGCTGGCCGGCCCCGTTCCCTTCGAGATCGCCCCGCTGACCAGACCCGCCATCGCCGCCCAGGACCGGGCGGTCGTGCTCGCCTTCCAGCGCGAGACGGGCGAACTCCTGCGCGCCGTCACCGGTTCGCAGCGCGCGGCCGCGGGAGCCGCCCAGCGCATCGGCGCGGTACAGCAGGCGCTCGAGCGCTGGCCCGCCGCGCCGGCCGGGCTCATGGGGGAGGCGCGCGCGCTGGAGCTCCGTCTGCTCGACCTGCGCGAGGCCCTCGATGGTTCACGCACACGCGCCTCCCGCGCCGAGCCCGACTTGCCGGGCATCGCCGGGCGGGTCAACCAGGTCGTGCGCGGGCACTGGAACGGCACCCACGGACCCACGGGAACCCACCGCGAGCAGTACCGCGTCGCGCGCGAGGCGTTCAGCGCCATGTATCCGGAGCTGCAGCGGCTGGTGGAGACCGACCTCCCCGCGCTGGAGGGGCGGCTGGAGGAGGCGGGGGTGCCGTGGACCACCGGACGCGCGCTGCCGAGCTGGCCGCCGGGGGGTTAGATCTCCCTCAGCCGATCAGCTGCCGGTTCGCCGAACCGCGCTTCTTCAGGAGCGCGACGGCGACCTCGCGCGCGTCGTCGAGCGTCCTCACGATCTGCTTCCGGGGCACGCCGTCCAGGATATCCAGGGTCCTTAGCGTCTCCGCGGGCTTGCCCGAGAGACCCATCACGATGACCTCGGTCTCCTCGCGCTCGGCGACATCCAGGAGCTGCAGGATGAGCATGGCGGCGCTGTCGTCGAGGTAGGACACGTTGGTGAAGTCGAAGATGGTGACTTCGTGCTCCTTGATGTCTCCGCCGATCACCGCGACCAGCTTGTGCGCGGACGCGACGGTGAAACTGCCCTTCAGGGCAACCAGGCCGACCCGGGCCGAGTACCAGTCCATGACCGCCGGATCCTCGTGTTCGGCGAAGAACATCTGGTCGAGCAGGGGGACGGATACCACGCTGTCCAGCTCCAGGCTCTCCAACTGCTGTGAATGGGCCATTCCGGCCACGATGAGCCCGATCGCGACGCCGGTCATCAGGTCCACGAACACCGTCAACCCCAGCGTGACCAGCATGACGATCATGTGCTCGCGGCGGAGGTGATGGATGCGCGCGAGCATGCGCCAGTCGATGATGTCCCATCCGACCTTGATCAGGATGGCGGCGAGGACGGCGTGGGGAATCGGCTCCACGAACTGGCCCAGCCCCAGAAGAAGACCCAGGACCAGCGCCGCGCGCAGGGCCCCGGAGACCGGCGTGCTGCCCCCGGCCCGGATGTTGACCACCGTGCCCATGGTCGCCCCGGCGCCGGGCAGCCCGCCGATGAGCCCGGAGGCGATGTTGCCGATGCCCTGCCCGACCAGTTCCCGGTTGGCCTGGTGGCGAGTGCCGGTGATGGAGTCGGCGACCAGCGATGTCAGGAGGCTGTCCACCGAGCCCAGGATCGCGAGAATGAGCGCCGGCTGAACCGCGCTCACCAGAAAACCCAGGGACGGCATGGTGAACTGAAGGCTCGGCAGGCCTCTCGGGATCTCGCCGATGACCGGGATGCCTCCCAGCCACAGGACGCCCGCCGTGGTTCCCACGACCAGTGCGACCAGCGGGGGCGGGATCAGCTTCGCGTAGCGCTTCGGCCACACCAGGCTGGCTGCCAGCGTGAGAACCCCGATCGCAACCGCGGTCGGGTTCGCGGTCGCGAGCGCCTCCGGCATGGCCCGCAGCGCGCCCATCGGCCCGCCGGCAGCCGGGGGCAGCCCGAGGAAGGGCATGCTCTGGATCAGCATGATGATGATGCCGATCCCGGACATGAAGCCGGACACCACCACCGCCGGCGTATAGGCCACGAAGCGTCCGATCCGGAGCGCGCCCATGGCGATCTGCAGCAGCCCCGCCATGATCACCACGACCATGGCCTCCGCGAGCGTGGCCGAGTGGGTGGTGAGGATCGCCGCCATGGCGACGGTCATGGGAGCGGTGGGCCCCGAGATCTGCGAGCGGGTGCCGCCGAACACCGCCGCGAAGAAGCCCACCGCGATCGCGCTGTAGAGGCCCGCGGCCGCGCCCAGCCCCGAGGCCACACCGAAGGCCAGCGCCACCGGAAGCGCCACGATGGCGGAGGTGACCCCACCGAAGAAGTCGCCGCGCAGCCTGTGATAGTCGTATCTCATGCCGCCCCTCGTTCGGCCTTCGCGATCACGCCCAGGAAGTCTTCACCGTAACGCTCCAGCTTGGTTTCGCCCACCCCCGTAATGCCAGCCAGTTCCTCCAGCGTGTCCGGCCGGCGCTCGACCATCTCGCGCAGGGTGGCGTCGTGGAAGATGACGTACGGCGGCACGCCCTGCGCCCGCGCGAGTTCCAGCCGATGGGCGCGCAGCGCCTCCCACAGCCCTTCATCCCATGTCGCGGGATCGGGGGGTGGCTGCTCGGCCCGGGGCTTGCGCTTGCGCGCGGCAGCCGGCGGGCGCACGTCCCGCCGCATGTGCACCGGCGTCTCGCCCCGCAGCACCGGCCAGCTCTCGTCCGTGAGCCGGATCGAGCCGAATCCCTCCATGTCGACCCACAGCAGGCCGCGGGCGACCAGCTGGCGGAACACCGAGCGCCACTCGTACGGACCCAGATCGGCGCCCACCCCATGGGTCGGAAGGCGGTCGTGCCCGAAGCTCCGGATGCGGTCCGTTTCCCTGCCCCGCAGGACATCGATGAGATACGCGGCGCCGAAGCGCTGACCGGTGCGATACACGCACGACATGGCCTTCTGGGATGCCTCGGTCGCATCCCAGGTATCGACGGGCGTCAGGCAGTTGTCGCAGTTGCCGCAGGGCTCGGGCATGGTCTCGCCGAAGTAGGCGAGCAGGGTCTGGCGGCGGCAGGTGGTGAGCTCGCAGTAGCCCAGCATCGCATCGAGCTTGCGCACCTCCAGTCGCTTGCGCGCCTCGCCCGCGTCCGATCCCTCCACCATGCTGCGCAGGGTCACGACCTCCTGCAGCCCGTACACCATCCACGCGCTGGCGGCGAGCCCGTCGCGTCCCCCCCGTCCCGTCTCCTGGTAGTAGGCCTCGATGCTCTTCGGCAGATCGAGATGTGCCACGAAGCGCACGTTGGACTTGTCGATGCCCATGCCGAAGGCGATGGTCGCCACCATGACCACGCCCTCCTCGCGCTGGAAGCGGTCCTGGTTGCGCCGGCGCTCGCCGGCCCCGAGCCCCGCGTGGTACGGGAGTGCGTTCACGCCCTCGCCCTGAAGCCATTCGGCGGTGGCGTCCACCTTCTTGCGCGACAGGCAGTAGACGATGCCCGCGTCGCCCCGGTGAAGCCGGTCGAGGAAGCGCCGGAACTGGGCGCGCGCATTGTTCTTCGGGACCACGCTGTAGCGGATGTTGGGGCGGTCGAAGCCGCTCACGAAGACGGGAGCGTCCCGGAGCCCGAGACGGTCGACGATCTCGCGCCGGGTGAGCTCGTCGGCGGTGGCGGTGAGCGCGATGCGGGGCACGTCGGGAAAGTGATCGCGCAGGGCGGAGAGCTGGAGGTACTCGGGGCGAAAGTCGTGTCCCCACTGCGACACGCAGTGCGCCTCGTCGATGGCGAAAAGGGACAGGCGGGCCTGGGCCAGGAGGTTCAGCGTGCGCTCGCCGAGCAGGCGTTCGGGGGCGACGTAGAGCAGGTCCAACTGCCCCGCGCGCACGGCGGCTTCCGCGTCCAGCACCTCCCTGTAGGAGATGGATGAGTTCAGGCAGGCGGCGCGCACCCCCAGCTGGCGGAGCGCCTCGACCTGGTCGCGCATCAGGGCGATGAGGGGCGAGACCACCACTCCCGTGCCCTCGCGCACGATGCCGGGAATCTGGTAGCAGAGCGATTTGCCGCCGCCGGTGGGCATGAGCACCAGGCAGTCGCCGCCGTCCACCATGTGGCGGATGACTTCCTCCTGCTGTCCCCGGAAACCGGAGTAGCCGAAGGTGCGCGCGAGGACCCGGCGGATCATCCTGCGCTCACCTCAACATGACCAACGGAACCGGCCCGGGTCAGGGATGGCCGAGCTCCGGGAACCCCGGGGGCGGGCGCCGATGGTGCGTCCCCTGCTCGTACGCGTAGGCGAGGCGGAAGAGCAGGCCCTCGTCGTAGGGGCGTGCCAGGATCTGCAGTCCCGCGGGGTGCGTGCCCCCGGTGAATCCCATGGGCACCGTGATGGCGGGCATCCCGGTAGCGGGGGCGACGCGCTGGCTGTTGTCGCCGCTGTACTCCTCGTTGCCGCGGTCGATGTGCGCGGGCGGGCTCAGCCAGGTGGGATAGACGACAGCATCCACCCCGGCGGCATCCATGGCCTCGGTCAGGTCGGCCAGGTAGCCCTGGCGCTGCTCGTTGTCGAGGTAGTCCGGGCAGGGCGGATCCCACTCGGCCGGCGGGACGTCCAGCGGCAAGCCCTCCGAACGGCGCAGACCGCTCTCCGCATCGCCCCCGAACTCGCCGGTCTCGAGCACCGCCAGCACGTCGGTAAACGGGGCCGCGTCTCCCAGCGACTGCAGATAGACATGCATGTCGTAGCGGAAGCGCCGGCACGACATGCCCTCGCGCTCCAGCTGCGCCTGCAGGTCGAAGCCGAGAGGGTCGACGATCTCGGCGCCGAGCCCGGCCAGCTCCCCCAGCGCGTTCTCGAAGACGGCGACGACCTCCTCGTCCGCGTCTTCGGTGTCGACCAGGGCACGCAGGACCCCGATGCGCGCGCCCTCGAGACCGTTCGGGTCGAGGAAGCCGGTGTAGTCGTCCTCCTTGCGCCCCCGCCCCGCCTCCGTGTAGGGATCGGCCGGGTCGTAGCCCGCCACCACGTTGAAGAGCCGGGCCACGTCCTCCACGGTGCGCCCCATGGGACCGGCGATGTCGCGGTCGAAGGCGAGCGGCACAACGCCGTCCCGGCTGGTGAGGCCGATGGTCGAGCGAATGCCCACCAGCGCCAGGCGTGAGGAGGGGCCGCGGATGGAGTTGCCGGTATCGCTCCCGAGCCCGATCAGGCCGAAGCTGGCCGCGACCCCCGAGGCGGTGCCCCCGCTCGACCCCGCCGGAACGCGGTCCAGCGCATAGGCGTTGCGGGTGGTGTCGAACGACGAGCTCACCGACTGGCGCGGGCTGAAGGCCCACTCGGCCATGTTGGTCTTTGCCACCACGATGGCGCCCTCCTCGCGGATGCGGCGCACCATGAAGGCGTCGTCGGGCGGCACGCTTCCGGCGAGCCCGATCGAGCCGGCCGTGGTCACCATGTCGTGGGTGTCGAAGTTGTCCTTCACCAGGACCGGCACGCAGAAGAGGGGGCCCGGCTCCTCGCCGGCGGCCAGCGCCGCGTCCAGCTCGTCGGCGCGGTCGAGGGCGGCGGGGTTCACCACCGTGATCGCGTTGATGCGCTCCTCGTAGGCTTCGATGCGGTCGAGGTGCGCCTGCACCACCAGGCGGCAGGTGGTCGCGCCCGAGAAGATCGCCTCCTGCACCCCCGCGATGGTGGTTTCCACCACGTCGATGGGGGCGGGGGCAGGAGCTTCGCAGGTGGTCGCGGCCAGTGCGGCCGCCAGAGCGGCGGCCGTAGCGTAAGATCGTCGAGGCATCACTTGATCTCCTCCAGCAGTTCCACGTTGCGCAGACCCTCGCGCGCATCCACCGCCGGGGGGCGCCCGTTGCGCACCGCCGCGGCGAAGTCCGCCAGCTCGCCCACGTAGGGATTCTGGACCACGTAGGGCACCATCCCGGCCCTGGTGAAGACCGTCCCCGCGCCCCGCGGCCCCAGGGTGTGGTTGCCGATGACGTATCCCTGATCGCCGTAGACCTCGACGCGCGAGGGCGACTCGAACTGCACCGAGGAGCAGAACTCCGCGGTGGCCCCCGACTCGAAGGTGAGCGCCACCAGGGCGGTCTCGTCACGAGGCCCGCCCCACACCGCGTTGCTCGTGGCAGAGCGCACCTCCACGACCTCGCCGCAGCCCGGCACCATGAACCAGCGGATCATGTCCAGGCAGTGGGTGCCCACCCCGGCGAGGCTCCACCAGCGGCCTACATCCGACCCGGCGCGCCAGTTGGAGTCGTCGGGCGCGGGCCAGGTCCACTGCACGCGCATGTGCCGCAGTTCCCCGAGCGCCCCTCCCCTGACGAGACGCTCCATGGCTCGATGGCCCCCGTGCCAGCGCAGATGGTAGGCGACCCCCACGGTGACGCCCGCGGCCGCGGCGGCCTCCACCACCCGGCGCCCGTCGGCCGAGGAGGTCACCATCGGCTTCTCCACGAAGACGTGCTTGCCGGCCGCGATGGCCGCCAGCGCCTGGTCGCCGTGCAAGGCGTCCGGCGTGGCGACCAGCACGGCGTCGAGTCCCGGATCGGCCAGCATTTCATCCAGGCGGTCGTAGCCCGGCTCCCGCGACCGCGCCCGATGGCGCCGCGCAAAGTCGGCAGCCCGCCCGCGGTTCCGGCTCAGCACGCTCCACAGACGAAGCCCGGAGGCCGAGGCCAGAGCCGGGGCCAGCTGGGTCTCGGAGATGCGCCCGGTTCCCAGCAACGCCACGCTGAGGGGCTTCGGCTTCATGCCCATGTCAGCGGACCGCCATCATCTGGATCTCCACGCCGAGGCGGCCCACCAGCGGAAGGCCCGCCACGGTCGGCTCCGGTGCCCCTTCGGGCATCACTTCGCCCAGCACCTCCAGCACCGCTTCCGCGTCGCGCACGTCCGTGAGGTACACCCAGACGTTGGCTACGTCGGAAAAATCCAACCCGGCAGCCTCCAATGTTGCATTCAACCTGTCCAGCGTATTGCGCGTCTCCGCCGGAATGTCCTCCCCTGCCGCAAGCATTCCCGACAGCCACAGCCGCTCGCCCGTATCGATCGCCGGCGAAAGCGGCGCCCGACCGGGGCCCTGCCCGGCGGGGCGAACCACCGCGCGCGCGTCGGAAGCCTCCGCGACGCACTGGATCTCGACCAGGAAGTCGGAGTTCATGAGCCCACCGCGCACGGCCGCGCGGGCCGGAGGATCGTCCGCGGTCACGAACTCGCGGTAGGCCTCGTTCATGTCGCCCCAGAGACGCACGTCGTCGAGGAAGACCTGACAGCTGACCAGGTCCCCGTAGTCCATGCCCGCGGACTCGAGGATCATCCCGATGTTGCCGAACACGCGACGGGTCTGCACCTGCACGTCGCCCCGCACCGGCTGGTAGGTATCCGGGTCGCGGCTGGTCGCTCCCGCGACGAAGAGGACGTCGCCCGCCCGGATTCCCCACGAGTAGGGCAGCGCCGGCGACTGCAGCCCCGACGGAGAAATGACCTCGGTGTCGTCCGGGGTGGCCACCGCCGAGATCTGAATCAGTGCGCCCACGTCCGGCAGGTCGGCTTCCACGGTGGCGCGCGTGGGTGCACTCTCCGCGAAATAGGTGCGATAGACCCCGTTCATCCCCTGGAAATGACGCGTGTCCCGGAGGAACACGTTGACGGCGACGACATCCTCGTATCCGAGCCCGTGCGCGTCGAGTTCCATCCCCAGGGCATCCAAGGTGGCCGTGGTCTGCTCCTCGATGGTGGTGAGGGCGCGGTCACCGTCCGAGGTCCCGGTGATGTTGGACAGGAACACGAGTCGGGGCGTCTGCGCGGAGGCCGCGGGCGCGCACGAGAGCGCGAGCGGAAGGGCCAGCAGGACGATCGAGAGAGGGCTGACGGGTGCGGCGCGGACGCGCGATCGCGGGCTCCGGACATGGAGAAGGGACGAGGCGGAAAGGTTCATCGGGTGACCTCCGGGATGGGCGATGGCAGGCTCGCAGTCCTGATGGTAGCCGCAGCAGGCGCGCGCGCAAAGGGAAGGTTGGGAAGTCGTCCCGGACGCCCATGAAGGCGCCCCTTCGCCCATCGGCTTGACTTGATCCGGCGCGCTCCCTACATCCAACCCCACATCGCCGCCGGGGCCTTCCGGGACGGCCATCCACGCCTCCCGGCGTGCTTCGTTTTCTCGACGAGGCACGGTGCGAGGCGGCACCGTCGCGGAGGATCGGGGGGCGCATGGCAGACTCGACGACGCAGGATCAGGGCATCGCGGCGCGCCTCCTCAACATGGAGCGCGGCGAACTCCCTCTCGCCGTCCTCTCCGCGGTCTTCTTCTTCTTCGTTCTCTGCGGGTACTTCTTCCTGCGGCCGGTGCGCGAAGCCATGGGCGTGGCCCGCGGAATGGACGAGCTGCGCTGGCTCTTCGTCGTTACCTCGATGGTCTCGCTGCTGGCGGTGCTGGCCTTCGGCGGGGTCGTGGCGCGCATGAACCGGCGCCGCTTCATCCCCGTGGCCTTCCTCTTCGTGATCGCCTGCCTGTTCGTCTTCTCGGGGCTGATCATCCAGGACGTGCGGGCCGGCGGCGGGCTCATCGGCACCGATGCCGAAACCGCCCTCGCGCGCGGCGTGGGCTACACCTTCTACGTGTGGCTGACGGTGATCAACCTCTTCACCACCAGCCTCTTCTGGGCCTTCATGGTCGACATCTTCGACGTGGACCAGGGGAAGAGGATGTTCGCCTTCATCGGCATCGGCGGCACCCTGGGCGCGCTGGCCGGGGCCGAAGCCACCAGCATCATCAGCGGGATGACGGAGTCGTCCTACCTGCCCGCCGGGCTCATGCTGCTCGCCTGCGGCTGCTACTGCATCGCGATCGCGACGATGCTGTGGCTGGACCGGAGGGCGATCCGCTCGCGCGCGTCCCGCCTGGAGGCGCTCCCGCAGGGTCGCCGCGATGCCGCCGCGCCCGACGGCAGCACCCGAATCGGCGGCACCTTCTGGGAGGGCGCCAAGGCGGTCGTGGCCTCCCCGTACCTGCTGGGGGTCGGGCTGTGGGTGGTGTTCATGGCCATCTCCAGCACCATGATCTACTTCACCCAGGCCAACATCATCCAGCAGGCCACCGACACCTTCAGCCAGCGGGTGGGGAGCTTCGCCAACTTCGACTTCCTGGCCCAGTTCGCGACTCTCCTGACCCAGATCTTCATCACGACGCGCATCATCAGGAAGCTGGGCGTAGGCTGGACGCTCGCCATCCTGCCACTGGTGACGGTCGCCGGGTTCGCGGTGCTGGCGGTGTGGCCCCTGTACGGGGTCATCCTGATCTTCCAGGCGGTGCACCGGGCGACCCGTTACGCCATCTCACGGCCCTCGCGGGAGACGCTGTTCAGCGTCGTCACCCCCTCCGAGAAGTACAAGGCGAAGCCCGTGGTCGACGTGTTCCTGTATCGCGCGGGGGATGCCACCGGCGCCGGGATCGACGCCACCTTCGCCGCTCTGGGGATGACGCTGGCGCTGGTGGCGGCGTCGACCGTGCCGCTGGCGGGCATCTGGATCGCGCTCTCCATCGGGCTGGGGCGGGCGCAGGCCAGGCGGGTCAGGGAGTAGGGCGAGGCTCCAGGTCACAGCCCGAAGAAGACCTTCGCCGCCACCTTTCGGAACACGCTCCGGGTGAGCAGCCCGGCTTCGAGCGCCCGCGCCACCGGAAAGCGGTCGTAGCCCCAGCGCGCGGCGTGCTTCAAGGCCCGTCTCGGGTACGCGCGCCGCACCACCGGACCGGGATGCGCCCCGCCCGCGAGATGGTCCGCCAGGGCGTCTCCGGCGATCTTGCCGAACCGCCAGGCGTGGTGGATGCCCCCGGCCGTCAGCGGGGACACCATTCCGGCGGCGTCCCCGATGAGCATCACCCGCTCCCCGTAGAAGTTTCGCAGGAGTCCCCCGAAGGGGATGACGCCGCCCCGCTTCTCCACCACCCTGTTCCGGGACAGCCCGAATAGGGAGTCGAGCTTCGCGACGAACCCGGGCAGGTCGGCCTGCCGGTCGCGGTGCAGCGCCAGCCCCACCTGCGTCGTCGCCACCCCCGGCACCACCCACCCGATGTATCCCGGGGCGAACTCGGGATCGATGAAGCAGTGCAGGCAGTCGGCGACGCCGTCGACGGGCTCGAATTCCCATTCGACCCCCTTCAGGAGGCGGCGGTTGCGGTCGAGGCCGCAGCTCTCGGCCACCCCGGAGCGCGCGCCGTCGGCTCCGACGAGGAACCGGCAGGTGACTCCGGAGCCCTGGAGCAGCAAGGAACCTCGTCCCGGGGTCACGCCCCGGTATCCTTCTCCGAACCGGATCTCGACACCCGCGCGCCGCGTCTCCCGGGCCAGATGGCGCATGAGCCGGGCCGTATCGGTGGCCATGAAGAAGTACCCGTTCCGCTCCAGCTCGATATGGTCGTGGGCCGGCGTATAGACCCTGACCCGGTTGATTCTCCGCACCAGCGGGGCCGGCACCTTCCACTCGGTCCACGCCTCGTGCACGAGAATCCCGGTGGTGTGGACGCGGGCGCCGGGTCCGGACTGCCGCTCCAGCACCAGGACCGAGAGGCCGCGCCGGGCCGCCTGGCGCGCGCAGGCGAGACCGGCAAAGCCGGCCCCGGCCACCACCACATCGTAGTTCTCCTGCAAGCCACCTCCCCTGTTGCGAACGACGCTGTCGGAATCATGCATCATGGCGCCCGGCGCGACACCGCCACAGAAGATATGTCACGGAGGGTTGCGGGTTCCTGAAACGGCTTGCGGCGACCTCGCCGCGTGGGCCACCTTCACCCGAATCCGCCATCCCGCCTCACCGGCGCCCGTTCCCAGGAGCCAGCCATGAACCCGCACAGCCGCCCCCGACCTTCGACCTGGATACCGGCGATCGGCCTGTTCCTGACGCAGTTCTGCCTTGTGTCGCCGCTGTTCGCCCAGGATTCCGGCGACGGACTCGACATCGACCGGGGGTACATCCTCCCCGACCAGGCCATCCAGGATCTCTTCGCGACCGATCCCAACTACGCCACCCTGGATCACGTCAGCCCGGACCGCGACCGTTTCGTCATTCCGCTTTCGACCGAGCTGTCGACGCTCGAGGAGGTCGGAGAGGAGACCCTGCGCCTGGCCATGCTCGAGCTCCGGGCCGCCACCGACCGGCCCTGGCACCTCGACATCTACGGCCTCTACGGGTTCCGCTTCTATTCGCTGAGCGAGCGCTCGTTTACGGATGTGGAGCTGCCGGACGGGATCTACGTGAGCGACCTGATGTGGTCTCCGGACGGCGCGCGGCTGGCGTTCCTCGCGCACCTGGAGGAACGGACCGAAGTGTGGATCGCGTCGGCCGAGGACGGCAGCGTGACCGCAGCGGGCGACGCGCGCGTGATCGCCAGCCTGGGCACCTCGTCGGGGGGGCAGGGATCGGCGCCGTCCCGGATGCTCCAGTGGACGCCCGCGGGGTCGATCATCACCCTGGCGGAGCCGGCGGACCGTGGCGCCGCACCCCCCACGCCCGCCCTGCCCGACGGGCCCACCATACGGCACACCCGCTCGGCGGCCACGCCCACGCGCACGATGCCGTTCCTGCTCGAGGGCGACCACGACTCCGACCTGTTCGAGTACTACACGCGCAGTCAGATCGTCGAGGTGGCGCCCGGACGGACTCCCCGCCCCATCGGGGACGCGGGGATGTACCAATCGGTCTCGCTCAGCCCAGACGGACGCCACCTGATCGCCACCCGCATCGAGCGGCCCTTCTCCTTCATCGCCAGCTACACCGGCTTCCCGCGCGTGACGGAGGTGCTGGATGTCGAGAGCGGCAACGTGCTGGCGACGCTCGAAGAGCGGGAGCTGCGCGAAGGCCGGGGCGGCGGCCAGGGCGGCGGCCCGCGCGACTGGCAGTGGCGCCCGGACGGGTCCGGTGTCGCGTACCTGCATCGAGCCGCCCCCGACGATGACGCCGGCTCGGACGCGCCGCGCCCCGACCGCATCATGCTTCTGCGCGCGCCCTTCGGCGACGGGGACGAGGAAGAGGTGGCGTCGAGCGACGATCCGATCACCGGGGTGACGTACTCGCTGGACGGCAGCCACGCCTTCGCCTCGGTGCGCCGGGACGGAGAGAACGCGCTCGCCCACTTCGCGCTGGACGACGGGGCCGAAGGCAACATCATCGTGCCCTTCCACGACCCTGCCGACGCGGTCTCGCTCCCCGGCGATCTGCTCACGGCGCGCACCGCCAACGGGCTTGACCATGCCTGGGTGTCATCCGATGGCGGGAGCGCCTACCTGAGCGGCGGCGGGTTGAACGGGGACTTCCGTCCACAGCCCTTCGTCGACCGGGTTGCCCTGTCCGACGGATCGACCGAGCGGCTCTTCGAGGGGTCGCGCGACAGCTTCGACCGGCCGCTGGTTCCGCTGGACGCCGACCTCGAGCGCATGATCGTGAGCCGCGAGGGCAGGAACACCTTCCCCGACAGCTATCTCTGGACGGGGGGCGGCGAGATGGAGAATCTGACGCGCAACGTGGACCCCTTCCCCCAACTGACCGCTGCTCGCCGCATCGACTTCGACTTCACGCGCCGCGACGGCCTCGAGATCCAGGGCCGGGTTTCGCTCCCCATCGACTATGTCGAGGGCACCAGGGTGCCGGCCATCTTCTGGACCTATCCGCGGGAGTACAGAAGCGAGGAGGCCTTCAACAACGCCACCATCCGGGCGCGCAACCACAACGCATACACCCGTCTGACCTGGCTCCGCTGGTCCGACATATGGCTGACCCAGGGATACGCGCTTGTATATCCGGATATTCCCATCGTCGGGGAGAACTATAACGACTACTATATTTCAAATATGGTAGACGGGATGTACGCCGCGATTCGCGCGGTCGATGGCCTCGGGGTGATCGACATGGACCGGATCGGGCACGGCGGCCACAGCTACGGGGCCTTCGCGACCGCCAACTTCCTGGCCCACACGCCCTTCTTCAAGGCGGGCATCGCCGGCGACGGCGCCTACAACCGCTCGCTCACTCCGATGGGCTTCCAGGCCGAGCCGCGCGACATCTGGGAAGCGCCCCACGTCTACATCGAGATGTCCCCCTTCTTCAAGGCGGACCAGATCAACACGCCGCTGCTCCTCTACCACGGCGCCGACGACAACAACTCGGGCACCTATCCCATCCAGTCGAGGCGGTTGATCCAGGCGCTCACCGGGCTGGGGAAGACGGCGGCGCTCTTCGAGTACCCCTTCGAGTCGCACACCCCGCGCGCCATCGAGAACAACCTCGACATGTGGGCGCGCTGGGTCGACTGGTTCGACACGTACGTGAAAGGCGAGGGAGCGGACGCGCGGCCGGTGTCGGAAGGAGGATCGACGCGCTAGCCGCATCCCGGGAGGAGGGAGAAACGGCATGGCATCGCACGAAGGCGGGTCCGGGTCGACCGTTCGCTACCAGCCCGACGAGAGGCCGCCGTGGCCGCTGGCGGCAGGGCTGGCGCTCCAGTACAGCGTCCTGGCGCTCGGGGGCGTCGTTCTCACCGTCGCCATCGTGCTTCGGAGCGCGGAGACCAGCGATGCGTACCTCGCCTGGGGCGCGTTCGGCGCGCTGATGGTGAGCGGTCTGACCAGCATCGTCCAGGTCGTGCGGCTGGGTCGTCTGGGGTCGGGATACGTCCTCATCATGGGCACTTCAGGCGCCTTCATCGCCGTCTCGGTGGCCGCGCTGGTGCAGGGCGGCCCCGCCCTGCTGACGACGCTCGTGATCGCCTCGTCCCTCTTCCAGTTCCTCCTCGCCGGGCGCCTCTCGCTGCTGCGGCGGATCATCACGCCGACGGTCGCCGGGACCGTGATCATGCTGATCGCCGTCAACGTGATGCCTTTCCTGTTCGATTTTCAGGACAACGCCCCGCCCGGCGCCTCGCCCATGGCGGCGCCCGTCACAGTTCTTTCCACGCTCGCCGTGACCCTCGCGGTGATGCTCAGGTTCACGGGGCCGGTGCGCCTCTGGGGGCCGATCATCGGCATCGCGGCCGGGTGTGCGGCCGCCGCCTGGTTCGATCTGATCGACACCACCGCGCTCGCTCAGGCCGCGTGGGTGGGCGTGCCCGCAGCCGGCTGGCCGGGGCTGGGCCTCGATTTCAGCGCCGCCTTCTGGGCGATTCTTCCCGGCTACACCTTCGTCACCCTCGTGGGGGCGATCGAGACCGTCGGCGACGCGGTGGCGATCCAGCGGGTGTCATGGCGGGAGCCGCAAGCCACGGACTACCGCGCGGTCCAGGGAGCGGTCGCCGCCGATGGCCTGGGCAACCTGCTCTCGGGACTCTTCGCCACCGTCCCCAACACGACCTACTCGAGCAGCGTCTCCATCGTCGAGATCACGGGAATCGCGGCACGGCGGGTGGGCCTCTGCATCGGATTGATCTTCTGCGCGCTGGCCTTCCTTCCGAAGCTGACGGCGCTGCTGCTCATCATCCCCGACCCCGTGATCGGCGCGTACGCCATGGTGATCATTGCCGTGCTGTTCGTGCTGGGGACCCGGATCGTCCTCCAGGACGGCATGGACTACCGCAAGGCCACGATCGTGGGGGTCTCGTTCTGGGTCGGGGTCGGGTGCCAGAGCGGCGAGATCTCCACGGCGGCGCTGAACCCCTTCCTGCAGCAGCTGCTCGGCAACGGCATGACGTCCGGCGGCCTGACGGCGCTCGTGCTGACGGCGTTCATGGAGTTGACCGGACCGAGGCGTGTGCGCATGCAGACGACGCTCGATGTGCAGTCGCTGCCGAAGATCCAGGAGTTCCTGGAGAGCTTCGCCAGCCGCAAGCGCCTCGGGGCCGAGACCGGGCTCCGGCTGGGGCACGCGGCCGAGGAGACCCTGCTGCTGCTCATCGAGCAGGGCGAGGGCAAGGCGTCGGCCGGACAGCGGCGCCTGCGCCTGACCGCGCGCACCGATTCGGGCGGGGTCGAGATGGAGTTCCTGGCCGCCAGCGGCGAGGGCAACATCGAGGACCGCATGGCCGTGCTCGGCGGTCGCGCCGCGGAGGAGCCCGGAGAGCACGAGATCTCGCTGCGGCTCCTGCGCCACCTCGCGACATCGGTCCATCACCACAAGTACCAGGATGCCGACATCGTGACCGTGCGGGTCGATCCGGCCCGGGCCGGGGCGTAGTCGTCGCTCGGGACGGGTGGAGCTTACGCCCGCTCAGCGCATCCTGACGGTCGCCCCAACGCCCGCGAAGAAGTCCTCGGCGGCATCGTTCAGCCCGACGCCGAACCGGATGTCCCATTGCGAATCGTCGGCGGTGAGCCAGGTGAGGCCCGCGTTGAGGTAGTGCTCCTTCGGAGCATCCGCTCCCATGGGCAGAAACGCATACCATTCGCCGTACACGCCCCCGCGCGTTCCGACACCGGCGCCCGCGACCGCCGACTGGGCCCACTCGCGGTAGCTGTCGTCGCCATCCGCGACCGCCAGGTTGACCTGCGTGCTCCCCGCCAGGGAGAGTCCTCCGGGCACATCCCAGCTGTAGGCGAGGTTCACGCCGGGCAGCACGCGTCCGCCCGAGAACAGCGTACTGCCCGTGGGCAGGGTCATCTGCGGCAGAAGCGCGAGCGCGGGAAGGCGACCCGCCTGCCGGGTGAGCTCGACCTTTGCGCCCAGGTAGAGGTCTTCGATTCCGGTGTCGCTGGCTCCGCTTCCCTCGGAGTCCACGCGGGTCACCGGGCTGGCCGCCACCCGGAGTTCGAGCCAGTCCGCGGCCACCCCCCCGCGCAGCAGCAGTTCGCCCAGCGTATGCGTCTGGACCGAATGGCCGCCGGACCAGTCTCCGGCGAACGTGTAACCGAACTCGATCTGGAGAACCCCCCGGCCCACGGTGGATGCCGCCTCCGTGAAGTCGGGGCGGTCGGCGGCCAGGGGACGGGACACCGAGGAGGCAGCCGGTGCCCCGGCGGGCTCCTGTGCGGATCCGTCCGCCGGGTGCGCGAGTAACGCTCCACCCGCCAGGGCGGCGAGCAGACCCCGGAAAACCAGTCGAGTTGCCATGGCATCCATAAGGTAACGGCGCGTTCGCTTTTCCTGCTTACCGCGACTCCCGCTAGTTTTGGGCATGAACAACGTCATCGGGGCATCCGTCCAAAGCCGTGGCCTTCCGCACCTCCTCCGAAGCTTCCTCTGGGTCGCCGCCCTGGCCGCCTGCGGCGACTCCGCCACCGAACCGCCCTCGGGATCCCCGGCGCGCCGTGCCGCCGCGCTCGCCATCTCGCCCGGGTCGGCGACGCTCTCGTCGCTGGGCGAGACGGCCACCTTCAACGCGACCCTGACCGACCAGCTCGGCGCGGCCTTCTCCGGCACGGTCGGGTGGTCGAGCAGCGATCCGGCCGTGTTTACCGTGACCCCCACCGGAGTGGTCAGCGCCGTCGCGAACGGGTCGGGTACCCTGACCGCGTCGCACGAGGCGCTGAGCGCGACCGCCCAGGTGGTGGTGGCGCAGGCCCCCGCGGCCATCGTGGTGGTGTCGGGGGGCGGGCAGGAGGGGATGGCGGGCAGCACGCTCGCCGAGGCCGTGGTGGTGCGGGTGGACGACGCGGGCGGCTCGCCGGTCGCGGGCGCCACCGTGACCTTCTCGGCGGCCGCCGGGCATGGGTCCGCCGACCCGGCCGCCGCGGCCACCGACGCGGCCGGCCTGGCCAGCACGACCTGGACGCTAGGCAACGCGGCCGGCGCCCAGACCCTCACGGCGTCGGTGGCCGAGGGAGTGTCGACCGACATCCGCGCGGCCGCCGGGGAGCTTCCCTCCCCGCCCGACTCGGCCGCCTACAGCGTCGTCTTCGACGCCACCTGGAGCATCGCCACCCACCCGACCGACTACCCGCGCGGCGCGCACTTCTCGCCGCTCATCGGGGCGGTGCACGACGACGGCGTCCGCTTCTGGGCGAGCGGCGAGACCGCGACCCCCGGCATCGAGAGCATGGCCGAGACGGGCGGGACAAGCACGCTCAGGTCGGAAATCCGCGCCCGGATGCCGGCCAGCGCGCTCTCCGTCATAAGCGGGTCCGGCCTCGGCACCAGCCCGGCCCGCACCACCATCCCCCGCGTCGTCGTCCGGACTGACTACCCCCTCGTCACCCTGGTCACCATGATCGCCCCGAGCCCCGACTGGTTCGTGGGCGTGTCCGGGCTGGCGCTGATGGACGAGTTCGGGCAGTGGGTGGAGGAGCTCGAGGTCACCCTCTACCCGTACGACTCGGGTACCGACGACGGGACCACCTACACCTCCGCCAACGCCGACTCCTCGCCCAAACAGCCCATCCGCAGCCTGCGCGGCGAGTCGCCCTTCTCGAACGCCCCGATCGGCACGTTCACGTTCACGCGAGTCGGAGGTTAGCCGCATCGAGCGTTAGCGGCTTGGGGGGGCAGCCGCATCAGGGGTTTAGCCGCATCCTCCGCGTTCTGCGCTCAGCCGATCCCGGGCGAGCGTCTTCATCGCGGTCCACACCCCCTCTGCGCAGCGTTGCATTCTGGCCGATGCAACAATCTGTTGCCTACTCAGATATGCACCGTGTCGTTGTCTTCTCGGATATGCAACGTTTTCTTGCATCTTGCGATTTGCAACACCCTGCGGAGGGTCCCGCCAGAGGATATCGAAGGACCGCCCCCCCGGCGACAGCTCGGGTGCAGATCGGGGCCGCAGTGAGTATTCTACCGGCGCGGATGCGGCCACGCCCTCAGACCCCAGCTGACCCGACGTCATGACTCGGAACCAGAGCAGCCACGGAGAAAAGCCGGGCCCCATCGCCTACATGGCGAGCAACAGCGTTGCCGCCAACCTGCTCATGTTCGGAATCCTCGCCGCGGGCCTGGTGTCGCTGGCCGGACTCGAGCTGGAAGCATGGCCCACCGTGCCCTTCAACCAGGTCGAGGTGTCGGTCGCCTATCCGGGCGCCACGCCCGAGGAGGTGGAAGAGGGCATCGTCGTCAAGATCGAGGACGAGGTCAGCGGGCTGGACGACGTGAAGTCCGTCAGGTCCGCGGCGGCCCCGGGCATGGGCTCGGTCCGGGTGGAAGTTCATTCGGGCACGGACATCAACGATGCACTGGCCGACGTCGAGGCGGCGGTCGGCCGCATTCAGACGTTCCCGGGCGAGGCCGAGCGGCCCCAGATACGGGAGCTGACCAACGCCCAGAGCGTGATGCGCCTGATCGTGTATGGCGATGCGACCGAGCGGACGCTGAAGGAGATCGCCTACCGCATCGAGGACGATCTCGCCGCCCTCCCTACCGTCTCGCAGGTCGAGACGAGCGGCGTGCGCAACTACGAGATCTCGATCGAAGTGCCGCTGCAGCGGCTCAGAGCCCTCGGGCTCACGCTGACCGATGTCGCCAATACCATTCGCCGTAGCTCCCTGGACCTCTCCGCCGGCAGCATCGACACGGAGCAGTCGCAGGTCCGGGTGCGCACCCTGGGGCAGAGCTACGATCAGCAGGACTTCGAGGAGATTGTCCTCCTCAGCGGCAGTGACGGCACGGTGGTCCGGCTGGGCGATATCGCCGAGGTGCGCGATGGATTCCAGGACCTGGACCTGATCGTCCGGCACCAGGGGCTGCCGGCCGTCTTCGTCGAGGTGTCGAGGGCCGACGGCGAGAAGGTGATGAGCGTGGCGGGCGCGGTTCGCGAGCACGTCGCGGACGAGGTGGCCCCGTCACTCCCGGACGGGGTGGGCATCACCATCTGGAACGATGAATCCGACGCCTTCGAGGAGCGCGCCGCCATCCTCATCAAGAACGGCCTTCTCGGGCTCCTGCTGGTGCTGATCGCGCTCGGGCTGTTCCTCGAACTCCGGCTCGCGTTCTGGGTGGCCGTCGGTCTCGGGGTTTCGGGCATCGGCGCCCTGGCCGTCATGATGATGTTCGACCTGGCGATCCACGCGGTCTCGCTGTTCTCGTTCGTCCTCGCCATCGGGATCGTGGTGGACGATGCGATCGTCGTCTCCGAGCACATCCACCTGGAACGAATGAAGGGAACGCCGGGCGTCGTGGCGGCGATCCGCGGCGCGCGGCGCATCAAGGTGCCCCTGATCTTTGCGGTGCTGACCACGATCGCCGCGTTCGCCCCCCTGCTCTTCATTCCCGGCGGCGTCGGACAGACCTGGAAGGCGCTGCCGACCATCGTCATCGCCATGCTGGTGATCTCGCTGATCGAATCGCTGCTGGTGCTGCCCAACCACCTGTCGCACCACCTTCACGGCCCGGACTGGACGCCGCGGACGCGCCTGGAGCAGCGCGTGGCCCGGATTCAGGGTCGCGTCGACCGGATGTTGGGGAGGTTCGTGCAGGGTCCGCTGCATCGCGCGGTGAGCTTCGCCACGGATCGACCCGGATTGACGCTCTCGGGCGCGGTCGCACTGCTCATCCTCTGCGTGGCCCTGCTGCCCGCCGGCATCGTTTCGTTCACCCTGGCCACGGAGGTGGAAGGGGATTTCGCGACCGCCACCCTGGAAATGCCGGACGGGACCACGGCCGAGCGGACCTACGAGGTGGCACGGGAGCTGGAGGCGGCCGGCCACCGGGCCATCGAACGCATTTCCCGGGATCGGCCCGCCGATGCGCCGCCTCTCCTTTCCGGAGTCACGATTACCGTCGGCCAGCGGCCGCGGGTTGAGGGAGGGGGACTCAGTCCCAATCCCAACCTGAACCCGGAACCCAATGTCGCCACCATCGCGTTCAAGCTCCTGGACGCCGAGCACCGGCAGATTCCCACGGGGGATGTCGTGCAGGTGTGGCGCGAGGAAGTGGGTGACCTGCCCCACGTGCGCGGGATCACCCTCAGCGCCAAGATCTACGACCTGGGCAACCCCGTCGAGGCCGTGCTGTCGCATCCCGATCCGGAGCGCCTCCCCGGCATCGCGACCTCGGTCGTAGGTGGCCTCCAGCAGGTGGGAGGCATCCACGACATTCGCTCCGACCACACCCCCGGCATCCCG
The DNA here is from genome assembly GCA_022826025.1 of Gemmatimonadota bacterium. GTDB lineage: Bacteria > Gemmatimonadota > Gemmatimonadetes > Longimicrobiales > Gaopeijiaceae > BD2-11. The sequence continues at coordinate 22,239 of JAJDVR010000130.1, forward strand.
GAGATCCAGCTCGGCCTCCTGCCCGAGGCGCGCACCCTGGGTCTCACCCTCGACGACCTCGCCGGGCAGACGCGAGCCGCGTTCTTCGGCGCGGAGGCCCTGCGCGTACAGCGGGGCCCGGAAGAGGTTCGCGTGTACGTGCGGCTGCCCGAGGAGCAGCGCAACTCGATCACCGACATCGAGAACTCCCTGGTCCGGACGCCGACCGGCGCCGAAGTCCCGGTGAGCCGGGTGGCCTCCCTGAGCTCGGGCAGGTCGCCGACCGCCATCCATCGCCAGGACGGCCAGCGCGTCGTCAGGGTCTCGGCGGATGTGGATCCCGCGGTCATCTCCGGCGGGCAGGCCAATGCCATTCTGGAGGACAACATCCTCGCGGGGCTTGTCGCCCAGGACCCGGACCTGACCTACACCTTCGGCGGTGAACAGCAGCAGCAGCTGGAATCCATGAACGCGCTGGGCCCCGGGTTCGGAGTCGCCATGATCCTGATCTTCTCGCTGCTGGCGATCCCGCTGCGCTCCTACACCAAGCCGTTCATCATCATGGCCGTCATCCCGTTCGGATTCATCGGGGTGATCCTGGGCCACTGGATCCTGGGGGTCACGCTGAGTTCGGAGTCCTTCATCGGGATCTTCGGCCTGGCCGGCGTGGTGGTGAACGACTCCCTGGTCATGATGGACTTCATCGACCAGGAACTGGAGGACGGGCTGCCGGCGCGAGCCGCGATCATCGAGGGCGCCAAGGGGCGGTTTCGTCCGATCATGCTCACCTCGCTGACGACCTTCCTCGGCTTCACGCCGCTCATTCTGGAAGACGCCATCCAGGCGCAGTTCTTCGTCCCCTTCTCGGCGTCGATCGGCTGCGGCATCCTCTTCACCACGGCCATCCTGATGTTCCTGGTGCCCGCGCTGTCGTCGATCCGCCTGCGCCTGATCACGCGCCGGGGCCATCTCGATTTCCGTACCGCGGCGGTGCCTGAACCGGCGGCCGTCTAGCCGGGGCGCGAGCTACCAGTCCGACGATCGCTCGTCGTGGAGGGCGGTCGGCAGCCGGTACGAATACCTCAGCTCCTCGAAGCCGGCGAAGTTCATCAGGGCGTCGAACCGGGCCCGATCCTGTTTCGCCCCGATGCCGGGCAGCGCCTTTCGGACGATGCGCCGGGCGCGGTGCTGGATCCGCATCCAGGGAATCACCTTCCGCCTGCGACTCGGAAACATGAATGAATCCGCGAGCTCGGCGCCGATCAGTTCCCGCGACGCCTGGGTCACGACGCGGGCCATCTTTCTGCGCTCGGCGGGCTCCTCGACACCGATGATGACGGGCGCGCTGTTCACGATGCTGTTTGCCATGATGATCGCGTCCAGGTCGGCGGGAGGTTCGCACATGGAGCCGATCTCGAACGCCCGGCATGCCGAGGCGAAGTCGTGGAAGACGATCTCCTCGGGGATGCCGATGAGCAGTCCGGTGTAGCGCCAGACGTGGATGTACGCTTCCCGCTCCTCGTCGCTGAAATCACCCCCCAGCGTGCCGACATGCTGCATGAGGCGACCGGAAAAGGCCGCACCGGCCAGGAGCATGTGCGCGGCGCTGATCGGTTCTCCCAACCGTTCATGGTCCCATTCATCCGACTGGTTGATCAGGTATCGGGACTGCGCATGCACCAGCCGAACGCGGAGCGTGAGCCTCCATCCGTCCCCCCCGGGCTCCATGCCACCCGGGAGGTACTGCTCGACCAGCTGCATCCCGTTCTGCTTGAGGCGCCGCACACCCGAGTTGGTGACCCGTCCCCGGATCCGGAACGACTTGCTGATCAGGGTGGAGAACCCCTCGACGATGCTGCCGCCCACCAGGGCCGCCAGAACGATGTCCGAGTTGCGCAGAAAGGCACGCGAGGCCATCCGGGCGATGCCGGCGTCGAACCAGTCGGGCACGGCGGTGGAGTACTCGAGGAACTCGATGAGGGAATCGGGGGCGCCCGGGTTCGGCGCGTGGGGATTGTCCAGCGCCTGCGCCAGCGTCCGGTGCATCTCCCCCGGATCCAGAGCCGAAAGATCCCGGACGACGGCATCTGCCAGCGGATCGCCGACCATCGTGTGGCGGACGTAGGCCTCCGCAAGCTCGGGATCGTGCTGGCGGGCGGCCTCGTATCCCGCGACGTAGGCAGTGGGAACTTCCAAACCCTCTCCCGAACCGACTCGGAGCGACGGCCGGCCGATCATCGTCGTCCGTGGATGAATCCGCGTCTCAGACCGGTACCTCGCACACCTTCTCGGCGATGCGGAACTGCAGCTTCTTGCTCGGCTTCATCGACGGGAACGGGCTGACACGGTGCTCGTAGTTCTTCGGCGCCACCTCGAGCGTAAAGTGATGCGCGATCATCAATACGTTCACCATGAGCTGCAGTTCCATCCACCGGAACCCGAGACATCTGTGTGTTCCCACTCCGTACGGCGCGTATCCTGGACCACGGTGCGCAAAAAGCGGCGACTGGTAGCGGTCGATATCGAACTTGAAGGGGTCGGGGAAGACGTCCTCCATGTAGTGCGGGGCCGTCTGGGCGATGTTGATGCGCGCACCCACCGGTAGCTCGTAGCCCTCCACCACGCAAGAATTCATCACGTTGCGCACGGATACCGGCACGATCGGGTACATGCGCAGACACTCGGCCACGAAGCGCTGGGTCACGTCGACCGCTTCCTTCGTGAAGGCGTCGCCACCGGGATCGCCGTTGCCGAACAGTGCGTCGGCTTCCGCCCGGATCCTCGAATGGAACTCGGGCTGGGAGGCCATGGCGTACAACACGAAGCTGAACGCGTCGCCAAGGTAGACGCTGGCGATCAGCGCCGCCGACAGCGCGAAACGCAGATTCGACTCCGGCACCAGTTGCGGGTCGCTGGCGTTGATGCTCAGCAGGTCATCCGCGAGGTTCCGCGGGCAACCGGCCCGCTGGGCGGGCGTATGGACGCTCTGGACACGGCTGAGGAGCGTGTCGATCGCCTTCGCGCGACGCTTCATTCCCGGCGTCTTCAGCGTGAACGCGGGCAGGAGCTGCAGCATGAAGACGATCAGCGCGCGCTCCTTGTACTCCATCAGGTCGTCGAAGATATCCTGCGAATC
>JAJDVR010000095.1 GCA_022826025.1 Gemmatimonadota bacterium
TTCGTGCTGTCTCCGAGGGCAGGCGGCGAGGAGACGATCGGCCGTTTCGACGTCGAGCGCTACACCGGCGAACTGCGGTTTCCGCCCGTCGTCGACGCGGTGAGCGGGGACGCGGCGGAAGGCGGTGCCCGCGCGGCCGCCGGCCGTCCGCTGCGCACGCACCCGGCGCCCTTCATCCTCGTCCTGGCGGTTCTGTGCGGCGAGTGGATCGGCCGCCGGCGCCGGGGCCTCCGGTAGCGTCTGTGACGCCGCTGGGCCGACTGACCCGCAAGGGGAGCGGTACGCGCGGATCGCTGTGGCGGAGGGTCGTGGGCTTCGCCCTCCCAGACCTCCGGCCGTCCGCGCGCGGCCTGGGCACCGAGACACTCGAGGACCTCGAGGACCGCCTGCTGGCCGCCGACTTCGGCGTGGAGGCCGCGCTGCGTCTCGTGGACCGCGTGGAAGCACTCGAACGGCGCGGACGGATCCGCGGCCCGGAGGCGCTTCGTGTCGCCCTGCGCGAGGAAGTAGCGAAGATCCTGCTTCGCGGAACATCGGCCGAAGGGGCTCCGGCGGCTTCGGCAGCGGAAACCGCCTTCGCCCTCCCCGACTCCGTGCAGGGGATCGCCCTCTACCTCATGGTGGGGGTCAACGGTGTGGGGAAGACCACCTCCGCCGGAAAGCTGGCCCACGTCCTGGCCGGCCGGGGGAACAAGGTCCTGCTCGCCGCGGCGGACACCTACCGGGCGGGCGCGATCTCCCAGCTGCGCATCTGGGCGGACCGCACCGGCGCCGACCTCGTGGCCGGACAGCCCGGCGGAGACCCCGCCGCAGTCGCCTTCGATGCCATCGACGCGGCCCGCGCGCGCGGCGTTGACGTCGTGATCGTCGACACCGCCGGGCGCCTCCACACCCGGACCGGGTTGATGGAGGAACTCGCCAAGGTGCGGCGGGTCATCGCCCGCAAACTTCCGGGGGCGCCCCACGAGACCCTGATCGTGCTCGACGCAACCGTGGGCCAGAACGCGCTCGCCCAGGTGCGGGCCTTCCGGGAAGCGGTGAATCCGAGCGGGATTCTCCTCGCCAAGATGGATTCCAGTGCGCGCGGCGGCATCGTCGTGGCTCTCAGGCAGGAATTCGGGTTGCCGGTCAAGCTGGTCGGGGTGGGAGAAGGCCCCGGAGACCTCGAGCCCTTCGACGCGAACGCGTTTCTGGAGGGCGTCTTCGGATCTCCGGCATGAGCTTCTCGAGGCTCGACTCCCCCGTCCAGTACCTCAAGGGTGTCGGTCCGCGGCGCGCGGAGAACCTTGCCGGACTGGACATCCGCAAGGCGCGCGACCTGCTCTATCACGTGCCCCGGCGCTATGAGGACGCTTCCACCGTTCAGCCGGTGGCCGAACTCGAAGTGGGGGACTCCGCGGTCGTCGTCGGGCGGGTGCGCAGCTCCGGGGTCATCCCCACGCGCAAGGGTCTGCGCATCTTCCAGGCCGTGATCGAGGACGAGACCGGCCACATCACCTGCGCCTGGCCGGGCCAACCCTGGCTTGATCGCAGGATCCGCAAGGGGGACCTCCTGCTGGCCGCCGGGACGGTGCGCTTCTTTCACGGCCGCCAGATCCAGCCCCGCGAGTTCGCCATTCTCGAGTCCGCGCGTGCCCCCAGTGTCTCCGGGGGAGACGAGGGCGGAGCTCGTGGCACCATCTTCGTCGTCTATCCGGCGTCCGAGGCCGTACCGCAGTGGGTGCTGCGCCAGCTGCTGGAGCGCAACCTGTCCACGCTCCTGCGGCAGGTGGAGGAGGAGGAGTACCTTTCCCCCGGAGAGCGCCGCGAGATCGGCGTGCCGGGCCTGGCCGAGGCGCTCTCCAGCCTGCATGCGCCGAAGAGCCTCGACGAGGCCGAGCGGGGCCGAAGGCGTCTCGCCTGGGACGAGCTCTACTTCCTGCAGCTCATGCACGCCCACGCCCGCTACCGAAGCACCACTGCCGTCAACGGCATCCGGTTCGGCCGCACCAACCGGCTGATCCGTCCCCTGCACGAGTCGCTCGAGTTTCGCCTGACCGATGCCCAGGCCCGGGTGTTGCGGGAGATCTACGCGGACATGACCACGGACCGCCGCATGAACCGCATGCTCCAGGGCGATGTGGGGGCGGGGAAGACCATCGTCGCCGTCTTCGCCATGATGCTCGCGGTGGAGGGCGGGCACCAGGCCGCCCTCATGGCCCCCACCGAACTGCTCGCGGAGCAGCACGCCCGCAGCCTGCAGCGCCTGCTCGGCCCGCTCGGGGTCGAGACCCTGCTGCTCACCGGGCGCACCGACGCCGGCGAGCGCACCCGCGTGCTCGCCGCCCTGGCCGACGGCGGCGGCCTCGTGGTGACCGGCACCCACGCGCTCATCCAGGAGACTGTGGAGTTCGCCCGCCTGGGACTGGTGGTGGTGGACGAACAGCACCGTTTCGGGGTGCGTCAGCGGATGGTCCTGAGCCAGCGCGACCCTGTCCCCGACACCCTGATCATGTCGGCGACTCCGATCCCGCGCTCTCTGGCGCTCGCTCTCTACGGCGACCTCGACCTGAGCGTGGTGGACGAGCTTCCCCCCGGGCGCAAGCCGGTGGAAACGCGCTGGCTGCGGCCGTCCCGCCGCGCCGAGGCGTACCGGCTGGTCCGGGACGAGTTGGCGTGCGGGCGCCAGGTCTACGTCGTCTACCCCCTGGTGGGCGAGTCCGACAAGCTGGAGTTGCGTTCGGCCACCGAGGAATGGGAACGCCTGCGCGCGGAGGAGTTTCCGGATTTCCGGGTCGGCCTCCTGCACGGCCAGCTCCCCGGCGAGGAAAGGGATGCGGTGATGCGCGCCTTCCTGGCCGGCGACCTGGACGTGCTGGTGGCCACCTCGGTCGTGGAGGTGGGCATCGACGTGTCCAACGCCACCGTGATGCTCATCGAGAACGCCGAGCGCTTCGGCCTCTCCCAGCTGCACCAGCTCCGCGGCCGGGTCGGGCGCGGGGCCGACCGCAGCTACTGCGTCGCCATCGCCGACGCGGAGGAGGCCGCCGGCGAACGCCTGAAGGTCTTCCGTAGCACGCACGACGGGTTTGCGATCGCGCGGGCCGATCTGGCCATGCGCGGGGAAGGGGACTTCTTCGGCTCCCAGCAGCACGGGCAGCCCGTCCTGCGTTTCGCCGATCTCACCCTCGACCAGGACCTCATGCGCGCCGCCCGCGAACACGCCCGCGCCACCATCGACCGAGACCCCGACCTGCTCGCCCCCGGGAACGCGATGAGGCGTCATCTGCTCACGGGTCGGTTCGGCGACCGCCTGCAGCTTCGCTCGGTGGGATAGACGTGCGCCAGGGCCCCGGCCCAGGTCGTTTCCACCTGGCCAGGGGCGGACATCATCGGGCACGCGGGGCCGGGCCCGCGGGTTGGACTTGACGCCCCCGCCGTGACAGACTAGCTACCGACGGTCCACGCCCGGGGACCGTCCATCTCCAGCCGATTCCACCCCAGGAGACCGCCATGGCTTTCCCCGAGACCGTCGTACGCGAACTCGGCGCCAGCGTCGGCCGGAGCGTCACGATACGCGGCTGGGTGGAGCACGTGCGCGTCCACGGCCGGGTCGCCTTCCTGGTGGTGCGCGACGGCACCGGCCTGGTGCAGGGCGTCCTGCTGCGCAAGCAGCTCGCCCCCGAAGCCTGGGAGCTCGGCTGCGCGCTCACGCACGAGTCATGCGTGGCCGTGACGGGGTCGGTCCAGGAGGACGCGCGTTCCCCGGGTGGCTACGAGCTTCTGGTGGAGGACGTCCGGCTGCTCGGCGCGTCCGTGGACTTCCCCATCCAGCCCAAGGAGCACGGCGTCGAGTTCCTCCTCGACTACCGGCACCTCTGGCTGCGCTCCTCCGCCCAGCGCGCCGGCCTGCGCATCCGCTCGGAGGTGGAGAAGGGCATCCACGACTTCCTCCACGAGCGCGACTTCGTCCGCATCGACACCCCCATCCTGACCGGCGCGATCGGCGAATCCGCGGGCACCCTGTTCGAGACCGAGTACTTCGGCGACCGCGCCTTCCTGGCGCAGACCGGACAGCTGTACGTCGAGGCGGCGTGCCCCGCCTTCCGCAAGGTTTACTGCTTCGGACCCACCTTCCGCGCCGAGAAATCCAAGACGCGGCGCCATCTGACCGAGTTCTGGATGCTCGAGCCCGAGGTCGCCTTCGCGGACTCCGACGACAACATGCGTCTTCAGGAGGAGCTGGTGGTCTACCTGGTCGGCCGGACGCTTGAGCGGTGCTCGGCTGACCTGGAGGTGCTCGGCCGCGACCTCTCGGCCCTCGAGCGCATCCGGGCGCCCTTCCCACGGGTCAGCTACACGGAGGCCGTGGAGATCGTGCGCGCGGCCGGCAGCGACACACAATGGGGCGCGGACCTGGCCGGCGCCGACGAGACGCGCATCGCGGAGCACTTCGACCGCCCGGTCTTCGTCTACAACTATCCCAAGGGCGCGAAGGCCTTCTACATGAAGGAGAACCCGGACGATCCCCGCACCGTGCTGTGCAACGACCTCATCGCCCCGGAGGGGTACGGCGAGATCATCGGCGGCAGCCAGCGCGAGGACGACCTCGACCGGCTGACGGCACGCATCGACGAGGAAGAGCTGCCCGCGGAGGCCTACGGCTGGTATCTGGACCTGCGCCGCTACGGCACCTTTCCGCACTCGGGGTTCGGTCTCGGGATCGAGCGCTTCACGGCGTGGATGACCGGGCGCCCGCATATCCGCGAGCTCATCCCCTTCCCGCGCCTGATGAATCGCCTGACGCCCTGATCGCCGGTTCCGCCCTCCCGCGTCGGCCCGCAGGTTTCGCTACCGGGTCCCGCGCCTCCGCCTTCACCGCGTCCCAGAGCCCGTCCAGTTCTTCCAGCGACATCTCCGCCACCCGCCTGCCGCCGTCGCGGGCGAGTTCCTCGACCCGCCGGAAGCGCGCTTCCACCTTGCGGTTGGTGCGCGCGAGGGCGTTGGTCGCATGCACGCCGGCGAGGCGCGCGAGGTTGACCGCGGTGAAGAGGAGATCGCCGGCCTCGTCCATCACCTCCCGGGGATCCCCCCGGTCGAGCGCCGCCCGTATCTCTTCGAGTTCCTCGGCCACCTTGAGGCGGGCTCCCTCGGCGTCATCCCAGTCGAAGCCGACGCCGCTCAGCTTCTCCTGAATGCGATGCGCGCGCAGGAGCGGTTCCAGTCCGCCGGGAAGCCCCGAAAGCACGCTCTCGTCGCCCGACAGTTCCCTTGCCTTCAGCGCCTCCCAGTCCTCCCGCTCGCCCTCGCCGAAGAGGTGCGGATGGCGGCGCTTCATCTTCGTCTCCAGCCGGTCCACCACCGATTCCCGGTCAAAGGCGCCTGCCTCCTCGCCCAGCACGATCTGAAAGGCCACGTTCAGAAGCAGATCGCCGAGTTCCCCCTCCAGTTCCCCGGCGTTCCCGGAGCGGATCGCGTCCACCACTTCCCGGCTTTCCTCGATGAGGTAGGGGATGAGCGACTCCGCGGTCTGCGTCCGGTCCCAGGGACAGTTCGCGCGCAGGAACTCGACAATGGCGAGCGCGCGGTCGAGAACGCCTTCCGAAGGGGCGATGGCGTCGGGTGCCGTGGTTTCGGAGGAGGACGCGATACGATCGTCGCTGGCGGTCACGATATCGGGCAGTGTCGTTCGGGCGTGGACATTGGGGTGCGGCGATTGCGGATGGCCGTCTGCGCGTTGCGGCGCCCGGGATTCGCGCGCCCGCCGCTGGCGAGCGCGGGCGATGCCGCCGGGAGTAGTATTCCGGACCTTCGGGGAGAAGTCCAGAAGCCGTGGACCGCCGCATCCCGGATTGTTGCCCCTCGACCGTGGCGTCGGCACCTTTTCGGCCATGGTCAGGCCCGATGATCCCCGGGCGCGCGCCTGGGTCGAGGTCGACGCCGCGGCGTTGCGCGCAAACCTGGCGCACATCCGTGAAGCCGCCGGCGACTCCGCCGCCGTCATCCCGATGGTGAAGGCGAACGCGTACGGCCTGGGTGTGCGCGAGACGGTAGCGGTCCTGGAGACCGATGAGCCCGACGGCTACGGCGTGGCGACGGTGGAGGAGGGGCTCGAGGTGCGGGCGCTCGGGGTGGGGCGCCCGGTGCTGGTGATGACGCCGCCCCCCGCTTCCTCCCTCCCCGCGGCCGTGGATGGCGGCCTGACCCTGTGTTTCTCCGACCTGGCCAACCTGCGCATCCTGGCTGCGGAAGCCACCCGCCGCGGGCGCCGCGCCACCTTCCACATGGAAGTGGACACGGGGATGGGCAGGGCCGGTCTCGACTGGCGCTCGGCGTCGGCGTGGGGGAAGGAGGTGGCGGCGCTCGGGGTGCCTCCGCTCGGCTGGGGCGGGTGCTACACCCACTTCCACTCGGCCGACGAGGCCGCCGGCACCATCGACCGGCAGTGGGCGCGACTGCAGGAGGCCGTCGGCCACCTGCCCCTCCCCGCGGACGCGTGGGTTCACGCCTGTAACTCCGCCGCCGTCCTGCGCCGCCCGCAGTACGCGGCCAGCGCGGTACGACCCGGTATCTTCCTGTACGGCGGGGCATCCGCCCCGGACCTGCCGCGACCCGCCCCGGTGGCGGCCGTGCGCGCCCGCATCACCCTGGTGCGCGATGTGCCTGCAGGCAGTTCCGTCGGCTACGGCGCCACCCACATCGCGCGCGGGCGCGAGCGCTGGGCCACCGTCGCGATCGGATACGGCGACGGCCTGCCCCGCGCTCTGGGAAACCGCGGGCACGCCCTCGTGCACGGGCGGCGGGTTCCCCTGGTCGGAAGGATCTCCATGGACGTGACGGTGGTAGAGATCTCGCGCGTCTCCGCCGCGCGCCCCGGCGATATCGTTACCTTTATCGGTTGCGACCGGGATGAGGAGATCACGGTCGAGGAGGTGGCGGACCGGGCCGGCACCATCAACTACGAAGTCCTCACCGGTCTGACCGGCCGACTTCCGCGGATCTGGCAAGCATGACGGATGCCTTCGAGCGACTTCTGAGCCATGCGCGCGCCGCACGTGAGCGCGCGTACGCTCCCTATTCCGGGTTCCAGGTCGGCGCGGCGCTGGAGACGGCGGATGGCGCCGTGTTCTCGGGATGCAACGTGGAGAACGCCTCCTACGGCCTCACCCTGTGCGCCGAGCGCGCGGCTCTGGCTGCGGCGGTGGCCGGCGGCCACCGGTCGTTCAGCCGCATCGCCGTCAGCACCTCCGCCGGACCGCCGGCGTCGCCCTGCGGACTGTGCCGGCAGGCCCTCGCCGAGTTCGCGCCCGGGCTCTCCGTCCGCTCCGAATCACCCGAGGGGACCGCGGACTGGAGCTTGGCAACGCTGCTGCCCGCGCCCTTCCGGCTGGCCCGCGCGGCCGGCGCGCTCGCCGCGGTGGCCGTGCTCCTCGCCGGCGCCTGCGGGTACGAGACCCCCACCGCGGTGGAAGGGCTGACGTTCCCCGTCACTGTGGTGACTTCGGAGGTCCATCTTTCCCACGAGCAGTTCGCCCGCGGCGTTCAGGTGTTCGGTGGCTTCGGCCGGGCCTCGGACGTGGCCGTCCCGCTGGTCGCCACCGAGTTCGGCGAAGACGGCCTGGAGGCGCGCACCCTGGTGCGATTCGGTCCCATCCCGCGCTCCGCCAGCATTCGCGACACCGCCGGCACCACGGTCACCGACCCGAATCTCACGCTGATCGGCGGGCGTGCGGTCCTCCGCTTCGATACCCTGGCGGCCCCCTCCGAACCCGTGACCTTGTCCGCATCGCTCATCGGGGAGCGGTGGCATCCGCGCTCCGCCACCTTCGTCCACGCCGTGGACACTCTCGGGGAACAGGTTCCCTGGGCTCACCCTGGCGGCGGGGACGCCACGCCGATCGCCACGGCGGTGTGGGATCCGGCGGAATCCGACTCCGCGTTCTTCCCGATCGATACCCTCACCATCAGGGCGTGGGACACCGAGGACGAAGCCCGCGGCATGCTGGTGCGGATGGTCACTCCCGGAGCGCGCGTGAAGGTGCGTTCGGCCAATCTGGTCATGGACGCGCTGCCGTCGATCCGATCGGACACGATGGTCACCACCGACACCTTTTCCGAATACCTGACCTTCATCTACAACCCGGTTCCCTCCCTGCCCGAGGGGGTGCTCCAGATCGGCGGCGCCCCCGCCTGGCGCACCGTCTTCGAAGTGCAGCTGCCGGCTTCGTTTCCCATTCGCGGCGAGACCTGCCCTTCGGGCGAGTGTACCCTTCCGCTCACCGCCGACGGCATCACTCAGGCGGCGCTGGTCCTGACCCCGAGGCAGACCGACGCGGCGCTGCGCCCCACCGACACGCTATACGTCGACGCCCGCCCGATCCCCTCGCCCGAGTACCTGCCGCGCGCGCCTCTGGGCAACTCGATCCAGGTCCCGGTCCTGCAGGTGCCTCCGGAGATCTTCGCGGGCGATGAGGGGCGCGTGCTGGAGATACCGATCACCAACTTCGTCAAGGACCTGGCACGGGGTGTCACCGAAGACAGCGTTCCGGCGCCCAATACGCTGGCGCTGCTGGCCGCCATCGAACCCCAGAGCTTCGAACTGATGCGATTCCTGGGACCCGACTCGAGTTCGCCGCCGCTGCTTCGCATCCTCGTGAGCCAGCTCTCCGGGATGAGCATGAGATGAACGCCCGCGCCCGTTCGCGCGTCGCCGCCCGTGTAGCTGCCACCGGCCTCTTCATGGCCGTCACCCTCGCGCTCCTCGCCTTCGCCGTGCCCCGGCCGCTCGCCGCCCAGTCGCTCATCGGCAGCCAGGGCCTGGGCATTCCCCTGGAGGCGCTCGACGGGCGTTCACGCGCGCTCGGCTCGGTCGGGGTCGGTCTCTTCGGCGGCGCCGTGCTCCCCACAGACCCGGCCCGCGCCAGCCGGATCACCGTCCCCAGCATCTCCGTCACCATCCAGCCCAGCCGCGGCGCGGCGGCCGTCGGCGACCAGAGCGTCCCGATCGAAGGCACGCGCTTTCCCCTGCTGGCGTTGTCCTATCCGGTGCGCAACTACGGGGTCGCCACCCTGTCCTACGGGGGCCTCCTGGAACAGAACTGGAAGGCCGAACGAACCCTTCGCGTTGCCCGGGAGCAGGACTCGATCGATGTAGCCGACACCTACGAGTCCGATGGCAGCGTGGGTGCGGCCCGCATCGGCTTCGCGCGCGCCCTGTCCGGAGGTTTTTCGGTCGCGGCCACCCTCGGCTTCCATACGGGGACCCAGGTGCGGAGCTTTTCGCGCACCATCGGCGTCGTCGAGGACGAGGAACAGGAGACCGGCGACCGATTTCGGGAGCGCGGACGCTGGGAGATGACAGGCACAACCTTCGGGCTCGGAGCCATGTGGGATTTCCGGGACTTCCTGCGCATCTCCGGCAGCCTGACCTGGTCCGGCGACCTGCGAGCGACCCCCGTGGGCCAGACCGAGGGCGGGGAAGCCCGCTTCGAGCTGCCCACGGAAATCCGCATCGGAGCGAGCGCGATGCTCACGCCCGTCGTGGCCGCCACCGTCGGCTTCGGGCGCTCCAACTGGACGCCGGCCGAATCGGGCGCGGGCGCGGCTGCGCGCGGTGCCGTCACCTCCTTCGGAGGCGGGTTCGAGTGGTCGGGGATGGGCCTGTTCGGGCGCAGCCTCCCCGTCCGGGTCGGCTACCGCCGCGCCGGGCTGCCCTTTTCCATCGACGTCTCGACCCCGACCGAGAGCGGATTCGCGGCCGGCTTCGGCTGGAACCTGCTCGAGACCGAAGACCTCATCATCGCCGCCTTCGACTTCTCGTACGAGAGGGGCACCCGCGCGACGGACTCGATCTCGGAGTCCTTCTCGCGCTACACGTTTTCCTTCCGGGCATCGAGTTTCTAGTGGGTGCCAGGGCCCAGACCGCCCCGGCGGGATCCGGTTCCGCCGTCCGGCTGCCGGTGGCCGCCCCCAAACGCGTCTACATCGAGACCTCGGCTGTCAGATGAACATCAGCGACGGCGAGCTGATGGCCGGAGTCCTCGAGCAGAGGGGCTATGCCGTGGCCGAGACCCCGGGGCAGGCCGACGTGGTTCTGGTGAACACCTGCGCCATCCGCGAACACGCGGAACGGCGCGTCCTCGGGCGGGTGTCGCAGCTGAACGGCCTGAAGCGCGACAACCCGGATCTCGTGATCGGCGTCACCGGCTGCATGGCCCAGCGCATGGGCGACACACTTCTGGAACAGGCCCCCTACGTCGACCTGGTGATGGGCCCCGACGGATACCGCGAACTGCCCGAGCGGCTCGACGCCCTCTCCGAGCCCGGCCGGCGCCTTTCGGTCCTTTCCCTGGACCCGGCCGAGAACTACGAAGGCCTCGAGCAGCGCCGCACCTCGCGCATCTCGGCGTGGGTTCCGATCCAGCGCGGGTGCGATCACCGCTGCACCTTCTGCATCGTCCCCTACGTCCGCGGACCCGAGAAGAACCGCCGTCCCGAGGAGGTCCTGGCGGAGATCCGGGGCATCGTCGCCACCGGCGTAACGGAGGTAACCCTGCTGGGACAGACCGTGAACTCCTATGCCCGGGGGGACTGGAGCTTCGCCCGCCTGCTCGAGGGCGTGGCCCGCATCCCCGGCATCCGCCGTGTGCGCTTCACCTCGCCGCACCCGAACGACGTCACTCCGGATCTGGTGGAGGTCATGGCCTCCGAGCCCGCTGTGTGCGAGCAGCTGCACCTGCCCGCGCAGTCCGGGAACAACCGCACCCTGAAGCGCATGCTGCGCCGCTACTCGGTGGAGAGCTTCCTCGAGCGGGTGGAGATGGTGCGCAAGGCGATCCCCGACATCGCCCTGTCCACCGACATCATCTGCGCCTTCCCGGGCGAGACCCGGAGGGACTTCGAGGACACTCTCGATCTGCTGCGCACGGTTCGCTTCGACGATGTCTACACCTACCGCTATTCGCCCCGCGAGGGCACGCCCGCGACCCGCATGCCGGCGGACTGGTTCATCGAGGACGGCGAGGCGGCGGCCCGCCTGCGCGAGCTGATCGAGGTGGCTCGTTCCATCCAGAGCGCGATCAACCGCTCGGAGGTGGGGCGGGTCGAGGAGGTGCTGGTGGAAAAGGAGGCCCGGGGTCCGGGGCAGATGCTGGGCCGCACCCGGCGCGGCAAGGTGGTCGCTTTCGCCGCGCCCACGAGCCTCGAGGGAGCGTACGCGACCGTTGAGCTCACCGCCACCAGCGGCGCCACATTCACCGGCCGCCGGCTGGCCAATGGATCCCGGCCTCCGGAGCCGACTTGAGCAGATGGCTGGCGTTGACCGGGGTGGCGGCCTTTGTCGGGCTGGTGATCTGGTTTACCGCGCACAACGGAGACCAGCGCATCACGCTCGACCTCGGGTTCATCCAGTTCTACCGGTTCCCGGTCACGATGGTGGCTTTCGCGGCGCTCCTGGTCGGCATGCTGGTGATGCTCCTGGCCGGTCTCCACACCGATCTCCGCGTACGCAAGATCCTCCGTGACCGGCTCATCGAGGAGGCGCGCGCCGAGGGCGCTACGGACCTGACCCAGCGCGACCTTTTCGATGCGGAGGACGCGGAGGGCAGCGAGAATACGTAAACTGTGCAGAGCGCGTAATCCGGCCGAGGAGGGCAGCCGAACACCTGGATTCCGCCGGTAGCCTGGCTGGCCCTGGCCTTCGGGCTGGGGACGGCCTTGGTTCACCTGCCGGCGTGGCTCACGCCGGCGGTGCTGGGCGGATCGGTGCTCGCCTGGCTCATATTCGCATGGGAGCGCCCCGGGCCCGACGCTGACGCGCGGCCGGGCCGGCTGGCCCGCACAGCCCGCCTCCGCCCGCGGCCCCTCCCGACCGGTCTCCTGCTCGCCCTGTGCGGCGGACTGCTCCACGGCACGGCCTCGGCCGGCGCGCGCGCCCGCAGTTGCCAGCTCGCGATCCAGGACGGCGCCACCCTGGAGTTGCGCGGTTACTTCGAGGGCGCGCCCGGGGAGGGCGCGGCGCCCTTTATCGCCCGCTCAGGGCTGCCCGGGGGATGCCGTGCCCGGGTGCGCGCCGTCGTCCGCGACGATGTGACCGTGCCGCCCGCCGCCGCGTCGCTGGTGATTCGCGGCCAGTGGCTGGCGCGCCCCCTGCGCCGGGGCATGCCCCCCGAGTACGCGGGCACTCTGGTCGTACGGGCCCTCGAAGTGGACGCCGGGGCTCCGGCGGTCCCGCTTGCCGTGCGCTTGCGGGCCATCGTGCGCGAACGCCTCGACGTGCTCTACCCGGCCCGCGCCGGCCTGGGCGAGGCGCTCATCCTGGCCCGCCGCGAGCGTCTGCCCCGCGAGGTCCGCGACCAGTGGGCGCGCGCCGGCATCGCCCACCTGCTCGCCATCTCCGGCTTCCACGTGGGGGTGATCGCCGCCATCCTCTACCTGATCGCGCGCCGCATCGGGCTCGGTCCCGGCCGCGCGCCCATGGCGGCCGCGGGCGGCAGCTGGGCCTACGTGCTCGCCATCGGCTCACCGGTGGCGGCCACCCGCGCGGCCTTCATCCTGGCTGCGCTGGCGGCGGGTCGCCTGCTCGGGCGCCGGGTCTCGTCGCTGGGCGCGCTCGCCACGGCCTTCATCGCCCTGCTGGCAGCCCGCCCGGACGCGATCGTCTCGGTGGCATTCCAGCTCTCCTTCGCGGGCGCGGCGGGTCTGGTCCTGCTCGCTCCCCCGGTGAGCCGGGTCCTGCGTACGCGCCGGCTTGCCCGCCTTCCATCGGCGCTGCGCACCGGCCTCGCCTCGGGGATCGCCGCGACGGCCGCCACCTTCCCGCTGGTCGCCTGGCACTTCGGGTACTTCGCGACTGCCGGCATTCCGGTGACCCTGGTGGCCGGGCCGCTGGTCGCCGCGGCCATCCCGGGGATGCTCCTATCCATCCTTCTCTCCTTCATCTCGCTCCCCCTGGCGGGCATCTTCGCGGGAGGCGTCGACCTGTTTCTCCAGCTCGCCGGCGCCATCGTCGCGCTGGTGGTGAACATCCCCGGCGCTGCCGTCTGGACGCCGCGCTGGTGGATCGTGGCTGCCACCGCCGCTCTCGCCGTCTATTGGCTCGTCGTCCGAGGCCTTGCCCTGCGCCTGCGTCCCCGGGTGCGCGCAGCCGTGTTGGTCGCGTCCCTCGCGGCCGCGCTGGTGGCCTGGCCCATTCCCGCGCTCGTCGGAAGCGGAGGGGCCATGGAGCTGGTCTTCCTGGACGTGGGCCAGGGGGACGCGGTAGCCATCCGCACCCCGGGCAGCCGCTGGATCCTGGTGGACACCGGTCCACGCTCGCGCACCTTCGATGCCGGCGAACGTATCGTCGTCCCCTACCTGAGAAGGCGAGGCGCCGCGCGCCTGGAGGCGCTCATCCTCACCCACCCGGACCTGGACCACATCGGGGGCGCCAACACGGTCCTGTCCGAACTCAACGTGATGCGCGTCCTCGACCCCGGAGCCCCCGCTGCACGGCCCGCCTACGTGGCGGCCCTGGAGCGGGCCCAGGCCCGGGGCGCCACCTGGTTCGCCGCGCGCGCCGGGGACCGCGTCTCCGCGGACGGCGTCACCCTGGAGGTGCTGCATCCGGGAGGCGCTGCCGACTCCGTGGCCAGCGACGAGGCCAACGACCAGTCCGTCGTCCTGCTGCTGCGCTACGGCGACTTCAGCGCGCTGCTCCCCGGGGACGCCCCCGCGGCGGTGGAGGAGGCGCTCCTGGCCGCCGGCCACATCCCGCACCTCGACCTGCTGAAGGCCGGTCACCACGGCAGCCGCACCTCGACCTCCTGGAAGCTCCTCGAGTTCACGCAGCCCGAGGTGTCCGTCGTTTCGGCGGGCGCCCGCAACCGCTACGGGCATCCGCACCGGGTGGTGCTCGACCGCATTGAACGCGCCGGATCCGACGTTGCGCGCACCGACCTCCAGGGCGTCGTGCGCGTCCGCGCCTTCCCCACGGGGGACTTCACGCTCTCGGTGGAACGCTGCCCGGTGCTCCCGGCGTGTTAGCCATCGCTGTGCATCCCGGCTCTACCCCTGAGCCCCCGGTCGTGCGACATTGCCAGCCCGCATACCAGACACCCTCACGCCCGTCCCCCCATCCATGCGCGCTCGCACGCTTGTGCCCACCCTTGAGGCATTCCTCGAAAGCGAGGAGGCCGCTCCTTCATCTGAACCTCCGGACTGGGTGCATGTGCTCACCGGCCTCGCCCGCGCGGGCACCCGCATCGCCCGGGTGGTGGCGCGCACGGGGCTGACCGGGACCTTGCCGCGCACGGGCGACCGCAACGTCCACGGCGAAGCGGCCACCCGCATCGACAAGTACGCCCACAACGCGATCGTAGAGGAGGTCGCCGATGCCGAAATGCTGTGCAGCATCATCTCCGAGGAGGCCGAGGACCTCATGCCCCTCCCCTCAGGTCACCCCGACGGTGGCTGCATCCTCGCGGTGGACCCGCTCGACGGATCGTCCAACCTGGGGGTGAACGTGCCCGTGGGCACCATCTTCTCCCTGCTGCCGCACTCCCCGTCCGACGATGCGACCGGTGCCGGCCTCACGCTCTCCGATATTCTCCGTCCCGGCCGCGACCAGATCGCCGCGGGCTACATCCTCTACGGGGCAGCCACCACGCTGGTCTACACCAGCGGGCGCGGCGTGCACGGATTTATCCGCGACCCCGAAAGCGGCGAGTTCCTCCTCAACCGGCGCGACATCCGCGTTCCCTCACCGTCCGCCCGGCACTACTCGACCAACGAGGCCTACACGCGGCGGTGGGATCCGCGCCAACACGAACTCGTGCGACACTTCAAGAAGCCTCCGCCAGGGGGAGCCAAGGGCTTCTCGGCGCGCTACATCGGCTCGCTGGTGGCGGATATCCACCGGACCCTGCTGGTGGGCGGACTCTTCATGTATCCCGCCTTCCGGGGGAAGCCGGAGGGCAAGCTGCGCCTGATGTACGAGGCGGCGCCCATGGCCCTGATCATGGAGCAGGCGGGAGGAAGGGCCACCAACGGCACCGAGGACATCCTCGACATCCGTCCCCGGGACATTCACCAGCGCACCCCGCTCTTCGCGGGAACGCGGGAACTGGTGGACCTGGCCGCCTCCTTTCTCGGGCATGGAGAACGTCGGCGAGCATGATTGACTCGCGTCCGCTCCGACTAGCCGTCGCGATTGGCCCGTTGATCGCGCTGGCTGTGGGCTGCCGCGGGAGTCCGGTGGCCCCGGAGCCTGGTCCCATCATCGTCGCGGCCACGTATTCCGAGACGGGGCGGCACCAGAAGTCGGCCACCGAGCTGGCGATGGGCTACCGCCTGGCCGTGGAAATGCTGAACGAGAAGGGGGGAATCCGCGGCAGAGAAGTCCGCCTGGTGCTTCGGGACGACGCGAGCGACCCCGTGGCGGCCGCGCGGCATTACTTCGACTTCGTCACCAGCGATACCGTCGACGCGATCCTCGGGCCGTACGGCAGCCCGATCACCGAGGCCGTGATGGCGGTGACGGAGGCTGCCGGCTGGCCCATGATCGCGCCCCTGGCCTCCGCGCCGGAGCTGTGGCGGGGACGCGAGCGACGGTGGAGCCTCCAACTCCTGAATCCATCGTCGTCGCAACATCAGGGAGCATTGGCGCTCGCCGCGGCACACGGGGCCCGGACCGTTGCGCTCGTGTACGAGAACACCCTCTTTCCCGCCGGCATGGCGAGAGGGGTACGGGACGTAGCGACGACCCATGGCCTGGAGATCCTGCTCGATCGGTCCTACGAAATCGGCAAGGCGGACCCCGTCGAGTTGGTGTCGGCGGCGAGGGACACCAATGCGGATGTGTTCGCGGGGGCCGCCTATTATCCGGAGGCGGTGGCACTCGCAAAGGCCGTGGCCGAATCCGGCTATGTGCCCATGCTGGTCAGCTTGAACCTCGGTCCGGATGCTGCGCAGTTCGCTCATGATGCGGGCGGTTCGGCGAGGTGCGTTGTCGGCAACACTCCGTGGCTGCCCGGGATCCGCACAGCCGGATTCATCGCCGACAGCGAAACCTTCATCCAGCGTTACCGGTCGGCGTACGACGCTCTCCCGGACGACACGGGGGCCGCCGGATTCGGCGCGGTGGAACTGATCTCCGAAGCGATGGAAGCCACGCTTACCGCAGTTGGCGAGATCGACCGCGCGACGATGCGGGATCACCTTTTCGCCATGTCGTCCCGGAGCGTGCTCGGTCCGTTTGCGGTGGCTCCGCTCGGCGACGAACAGGCGGGCGCTCAACTCGCGCTGTCCGGATTGCAGGTGCAATGGCAGGACGATGGTGTTGGCGGGCTGGTGCAGCGGATCGTGCACCCGGCGGAGGCAGCCGAAGCAGAGCCGTGTTTCCTGCGTTAGCGGTAGCGTCGCGACTGCCGCGCACTCCAGTACCGGCTACGGCCGATCACCCCTCCGGCATTTCCCTACGGGCAGTTCGACGTCACCGTGGCGCGCTTCTCCCTGAGCGCCTCGATGGCCTCGCAGGCAACTGCGGTTCGCTCCAGCCACACGGTGTCGTCCCGGCCGACTCCAGGGTTGTCGATGAGCGGCTGGATGTCGCTCAGCTCCCGGTTGTCGTTGAGCTTTACCAGGGACAGCAGGATCATGTCGATGAGCGGGTTGAGGTCGGTGACCGTCGTGCTCTCGAGGCCGATGATCAGGAGGTTGTCGAGTTCAGTCAGCGCCGACAGGTCGGGGACGGTGTTGCGGCCCACATCCAGCGTCTGCAGCGTCCACAAGCCGGCGATGGGGCTCAGGTCGGTGATGTCGTTGTTGAAGAGTTCGAGCCGCAGGAGTCCTTCAAGCCCTGAGAGCGGCGTCAGGTCGCTGATCCGGTTGTTCGACCCCCCGAGCTGTTCGAGCTGCCTCATGTTGCGAACAGGCGAAAGGTCGGAGACCTGGTTCTCGCCGAAGCTGAGCCACAACATGCTGGTCAGCCCGGCAAGCGGGCTCAGGTCGCTGATCGCGTTCTCGCGCACGTCGAGGTACTCGAGGCCGGTGAGCGCGGCGAGAGGGCCGAGGTCCTCGATCGCGTTCAGGGCCACCAGTAGTTCGCTGAGTCCGGTCAGATTCTCGATTCCGGAAAGGTCCCTGATGCCCGTGGCGTTGACGCCCAGCGATTCGAGTGAAGCCACGCGCCCGCAGGTAAGCGATTCCTCCGGGCCGAGTTCGAGCGCCGCGCGCACCCCGGCTTCCAGCGCCGGATCGGAGAACGCCGGTACCGCGCTCGAGTCCGACCCGCAGCGTTCGCCGGGGCTCAGGGTCGGTCCGGTCGCGTCCCCGCACGCGCACAGGGCGAGCACGGCCGCCGCCCAGGCGCGCGCCCTTCTCCCAGGCCGGCGATGCGCGCATCCGTCAACCGCGACGCGCGTGATTCCCTCCAGGAGGACGTGTGTCGGTCGCTTCTTCGGCGCGTGACTCGGTTTCGTCACGGAAACACCCTCCAGATGAGCGAGAGACCGGGCGCGAGCTTCGGTACGTGCTCCTCGGGGAGTTGTTGTCCTCCCCCTCCACCGCCGGCGAGCTGCGCCCAACTGATCGAGACCGCCAGAAAAGCCGCCCCCAGGCCGGCCGTCTTGACCGGGTCGAATTGCGGGACCTCGAACCCGTGCACGTCTGACAACCGCACGCCTCGCCGGGGGGGCGCGAACGGCCCGACCGCCACCCGGGCAGATGCCGACACGATCGAGTCGTTCACCACGACCGGGCGCCGGATCGTTACCTGATCCCCGGTCGCGGCCGTCAGGCGCACTTCCGGGGGACTCTCGCGGGCGATCCAGTTCGCCGGGGTTTCCATGACCGGCTGCCAGCTCTTGCATCCCGATAGCAATGCGAGGACGAGGATGGGCGCGGTCGCGATCGCGCGCACCCGGAAACCACCGGTCTTCATGGCTGGTGCACCTCCTGTTCGCTGCCGTGGTTCAGAACATATGCGAGGCGGTTGTGTACCTCCAGACTACACCAAGCCAACCTTTCGTTGCCCCGAGGTGACCATGACCTTTCCGACGCAATCGCGGCCGCGCCACCCTGCCACGGTCTCGGCCCGCCGGGATTCCCGCTTCGTTTCCGGCGCCAGGACGGCCCTTTCGGTAGCCTCCGGCAGCATGCTCGTGCTCCTGATCGCCGCGTGTGGCGGGGGTGCCGGTAGCGGGCCCGCGAACTCGCCGGACGCGCCCGCGGACGCCGAGGCGGAAACCCGCTCCTATCCCCGCAACCGGATCTCGCGCGCCGAGATCATGGAGCGCGGCGACAATGCGAGCACCGCGATGGAAGTGGTTCGACGTCTGCGGCCGGCTTGGCTGCTGGCGCGCGGCGCCGACCCGGTGGTGTACGTCGACAGCGTCCGTCGGCCGGGTGGGGTGGACGCGCTCTTCAACGTTCCGATCGGTCAGATCCGGCTGTTGGAGTTCATCAGTGCCGCCGACGCCACAACGCGCTGGGGGACGGGGCACACTGGCGGGGTGATTCAGGTCGTTACCGGCGGTTGAACTCAGGTAGTCTCACGGGGGTACCTGTAGCACTACGCTGTGCCGCTTCCAACTGCCTGGG
This sequence comes from Gemmatimonadota bacterium, assembly GCA_022826025.1. Lineage (GTDB taxonomy): Bacteria > Gemmatimonadota > Gemmatimonadetes > Longimicrobiales > Gaopeijiaceae > BD2-11. The sequence continues at coordinate 18,556 of JAJDVR010000095.1, forward strand.
GTGACCATGAACCTCCCGACCTCCTTTCAGCCCCGGCGCGCCATCCGACATCCACGACTGACATCCCGCTCTTCCACCCCGAAGCCGACCCCCATGGTGGCCTTCGGGCTGCTGTTGACGGTCCTGGCCACCGCGTGCGGCGGCGGCGCCGGGAGCGCTCCCGCGAACTCACCGGACGCGCCCGCCGCCGATGAAGCGGAAGTCCGCTCCTATCCCCCCAACCGGATCTCACGCGCAGAGATCGACGAACGGGGGGCGAACGCCCACACCGCGATGCAGTTTCTCCGCCGCGTACGGCCGGCGTGGCTGCGGTCGCGCGGCTCCAACTCCCTTACCTCTGCCGGCGCCATGTATCCCGTGGTATACATCGACAACATCCGCCGGCCGGGCGGCCTCAGCGCGCTCTTCCAGGTTCCCCTGAGCGAGATTCGGCAGATGGAGTTCATCGGCCCCGGCGACGCCACCACACGCTGGGGCACCGGCCATCAATCCGGGGTGATCCTGATCGTGACCGGTCGCTGACCGTCAACCTGACCGCGTCCCGCGCGGCAAAAAGAAACCGGAGGCGAGGCCATCGCGGCCCGCCTCCGGTTCTTTCTTCCGCAGGAAGTCAGGTCCTCAGGACCCTCCTCCCATTGCGAAAGCTGCTGGTCACAAGCGGATCATCAGCCGCCCGTGATGCTCGTGTTGTTCTGGAACTCCGTGGCCGGCAGGTCGAAGCACAGCTGGTTGCCGTACACGGCGCCGAAACCGTCGTCCTGTCCGATCGGCGGATAGGGCCGGACTCCGAGCCGCCTCAAATCCCACAGGTGGTGTCCCTCCAGGAACAGTTCCGCGGCGCGCTCCTCGATGAGCTGGTCCATCATGCCGTTCATGTCCATCGAGGCCATATGGGGCGACAGGCCGACGTTGGTACGCAGTGTGTTGAAGATCGACGATGCCTGGTCGTAGTTGCCCGCATCGATGGCAGCCTCGGCGATGATCAGCTGCGCCTCCTCCCAACTGGCCAGCTGCACCGGAGAACCCGCGCTGGGATACTTCTCGGCGAACCAGAGGGCGATGCCCGTGTTGGTGTGGCCCCGCTCCTGGTCGGTCACCGCGACGCGTGGATCGAGTTCCTCCATGCACTCCGACATCATGTCGTCGGGCCAGGGGAAGTTGCAGGGAAAGTTCCGGTAGGGCTCCGCCACCGTGACCATGTTGTTGTCGACGTTGAACTCCCACTGCTTGTTCTTGGTGACCGATTCGGCACCTGAGTACTCGAGCAGCCACTCGAAGCCCTCGGGTACCGCGCTGGCCGTGCCGGCCGCGGCGGAGGCCTGTCCCAGATTGAGCTGGGCCCGGGCCTTGCCGACGCGCACAGCGTTGAGGAGGTCGCCCGAGGCTCCTGCCGCCGCCGCCTGGTCGAAACGCTCGATCGCCGTGTTGAAGCCGTCGGCGGGGGTGACGACGGGCCCGTTGTCGACCAGCACCAACTCGCACATCGCCTCGGAAAACAGCGTGTAGGTGTAGCCGGCGTACATCGACACTTCGGCGATCATGGCCGTCCTGTCGGGGACGTCCGCGTCCGTCCACTCGTTCAGCAGCCCCAGTACATAGTCTGCCAGCCAGCGCGTCCTGGAGAGAGGGCGGTAAAGCGCCGGGCTGAACGTGTCTCCGCAGTCGCGTTGCGCGTACTGGGAGCCGTAGCCGCTGGTGTCGTGGATGCGGGCGTCCCAGATGTTGGAGATGGTGTTGTTGGAAGCGTCGCGCCACTCGTTGCCGGTGAGGGCGCTCGCGGTCGCGTGGTAGGTATGGGTGCAGCGGAACTCGTTGGCGACGCTGGCCACGAGAAGCTGCGCCGAATTCGGGTCCTCGAGGTCGCTCGCCACCACCTGGGAGGGGGCCGGCACGCTCAGCAGCTCGTCGAGCGCGTCACACGAAGCCAGCAGCGCGATGGGCGCGAGAACCAGGGCGGAAGCCTTGATCAGTTGCTTGGTCATGACAAGCCTCCTTTACATGCCCAGGCGGACGGTGAGGGTGATGGAGGTCAGCGGTGGAACCGCGGAGTCCTCCTGCGGCTCGCGGTTGCCCGAGAAGGTGTTGCTCGGGTCCACGACCTCGGGATCGTGGTGCGGCCACTCCGTCCAGTTGGTCCAGAGCATGGCCAGGTTGCGGGCCGACAGGCTGAGGCTCCCGCGCGTCGACCGCACCATCCCGAGCCAATCCTGCGGCATCTGGTAGGTGAGCGAGAGCTCGCGGAAGCGCACGAACGACGCCTCGTTGACCCACAGGTCGTACTCGCCCGTCGAACCGAACTGTGCTTCGGCGACATGGCGGATGTCGTGGTCGAACGGGTAGGCGGTGAGCTCGCTCTGCTGGATGGCGCCGTACCTCCACCAGCCCTGCAGATCGTACTTGGTCTGGCCGATCTTGCCTTGAACCAGGGCGTCGACGGTCAGCCGCTCGCCGATCGTGAACGACGACCCGACGGAGATCTCCAGATTCGGGTCCGGATGGCCCTGGTAGATCCACGCCTCCTCGTTGCACGGAATGTAGGGGGCGTTGTCGTCCTCGTCGACCGAATGGCAGAGGAGAGTTTCGCGGTTGATCTGGTCGGATCCCGGGAGGAACTCCGCGAATGCGACGCTCGGCGCGAAGAGCGAACCCAGCGGGTAGCCTTCGTGGTGACGCGTGGTCCAGCCCAGCTGAAGGAAGCAGGTGTCCCTGAGTTCGGGCTTGCCGCTGCAGGGCAGACCCAGGCTCACGATCCGGTTGCGGTTGGTGCTGGCGTTGACGATGAAGTCCCAGTCGAGCGCGTCCGTCTCCATGAGGCGAGCATTCAGCCCGAGCTCGATGCCCCGGTTGTTGATCTCGCCGATGTTGACGAACTGGTCCGCGAGGAAGCCGGTCGAGGGCGGAACCTGGCGTGCGACGATGGCGTCCTTGGTGCTCTGGTTGTAGAAGGTAAAGTCGATTGAGACGCGGTTGTTGAAGAAGCTCGCGTCAAAGCCGGCCTCGAGCTCCACGCCCCGCTCGGGACCCAGTTCCGAGTTCCCGGGGGCGTTCGGCCGAACCGTCGCCGTCCCCGCGGGAGACGCGCGCGTGGCGTAGCTGCGCAGCGCGGCGAAGGCGTCGGGCTGCTGGCCCGACTCGCCGTAGGCGGCGCGCAGGCGGAAGGAGTTGACGAAGCCCGAGCCGCCGTCGGAGACGACCCAGGAGCCGCTCACCTTGGGATAGACGATGAGGTCGAAGTCCTCACCGAACGCGCTGTTGTCGTCGGCGCGCACCGCACCGGTAATGAAGAACCGGTCCTGCCACCCGAACTGCTGCTGCAGGTAGACGCCCACGGTGTTGTTTTCGACGAAGCCGTCGAAGCCCTGCCGTTCTGCGGTGGCGTTCACGCTCGAGAGCCCCAGTGCCGGGAAGCGGTTCCCGTCCGCGATCACGTCCTCGATGGTTCTGGTGTAGACCTGGAACCCGACCGAGGTCGTGGAGAGGATGTCCTCCGTCAGGTCACGGGTACCGGAGGCAGCGTAGTCGAAGGTGGTGTAGACGACCGACTCCCGACCGGCGTAGCGGCCGCCCGCCGCCGCGCTGGTGGACCAGAACTGCGCCGATTCCGGGGTCAGGAAGGGGTTGAGATAGTCTTCGATCTGGTCGGTCACGTCCAGCCCGAAGGTGAACCTGTGGGTGAGCCAGTCGAAGGGCGTATGGGCGGCCGTGAGGCCGGCAGTCATGCGGTTCGCGTCGATGGATCTGATGTTCCTCTCATACATCGCCTCCGGCGTGTAACGCCGATATCCCCTGCGCGGAGTTCCGAGGGTCGTCGGGGTGGCGCGGATCGCCTCTTCGTAAGGCTGGTCGCCGCCCAGCCCGATGCGGGTAAGCGCTATACCGGCGTTGGCCGAGATCGTGAGGTCCTCGTTGGGCTGAGCCTGGACGTTGACCCGGCCGTTGTACTTGTTGGCCCAGCTGTCCTCGGTCACGCCCCGGTCCGACGAAGCGGATCCGGCCACGAAGTACTGGAAGAGGTCGCTGCCTCCGGAGAGGTCGATGCCGTAGTACTGGGTGTGGCCCGTGTTGAACATGAGATCCAGCTCGGCCGGGTAGTCCCGGAACATGTTGATCTCCTCGAGCTGCCCCGAGATGTTGCTCACGCCGTAGTTGGTGGGTGTGCGGCCGGCCGGATCCCGGAACCACTGCGCGCCCTGCCGGAAGGTGAAGTTCCACTGGGCGTCGCCGACGGCCCCCATCTTGGTCTTGATGTTGATGACCCCGTTGGCCGCCTCGGTGCCGTAAAGGGTGGCCGCCGCCGGTCCCTTGATAACCTCGATGCTCTCGATCATCGCCGGATCGAGATCATCGATGCGGGAGACGTCGCGCGAGCCGCTCTCCATGCGGTTGCTCACCCGCACGCCGTCGATGTAGACGAGCGGTCCGTCGTTGACCTCGCGCATGGTCGAGCTGCCGCGGATCTTGATGGTGGAGGCGCCGCCGGCATCGCCCGAGCCCTGCTGGATCACGACGCCGGCCAGACGGCCGCGCAGCAGGTCGGAGACGTTCTGGAGCGGTGCGACCTCTGCCACGGACGCGTCGAGGACCGCCACCGAGTTGCCGATCTCGCGCACGCGGCTTGCCGCCGCCGTGCCGGTCACGACCAGCTCGTCCAACTGCAGGGCCTGGGAGGAAAGGAAGAAGTTCTGGACGGTCGAGGCATCTGCCGTGACGGTCACCTCGACCGACTCGGTTCGATAGCCGATGGACTGTACGGTGAGCGTGTGCGTGCCGGCCGGCACGTTGATGATGAGGTACTGGCCGTCGGCCTGGCTGAGCGAGCCGATGTCGAGCCCCTCGATGAAGACCTGGGCCGCGTTGACCGGATTCCCCGTGGCCTGGTCCCGAACGGTGCCCGTCACCGTCTGCGCCTGCAAGAGCGCCGGCGATGCCATCGCGAGAGCGATGAGGGCGAACAAGGTGTTGCGTCTCACGGGTCTCCTCCTTTCCCGAGTCGCGTTGTGAACATGCGCCGGACAAGACCCGGACAATACCCGGACATAACCCGAGCGCGACATGCGATAATAGGTTGCGACCCGCGCGAGGGACAAGAGCGAGGGCCGCCCACCGACCGACCGCCGGTGCAACTGGCGGAATCTACGTAAAAAACGCGGGCCGTCGTATGCGGCGAGTCCCTCCGCTACGTCAGCTCCAGCCGTCTCCTCCTCCGCTCCCGGCCTTCCTCGTAGCGCCGGCGGTCTTCGGGGTGGCTGAGGTCGAGTGGGGGCACCCGGGTGGGGCGGTGGGCATCGTCGATGGCGACGAAGGTGAGGAGACAGGTGTTGGTGTGCCGCTTCACCCCGGTGAGCGGGTTTTCCGCGTCGACCCGCACGCCGACCTCGACGGAGGTCGTGCCCACATGGTTCACGCGTGCCGAGCAGGTAACGAGTTCACCGGAGCGGATGGGCTCCCTGAAGTCGACCCGGTCGATGGCCACGGTGACGCAGGGCCGTCCCGCATGGCGGATGGCGGCGACCGCGGCCGCGCGGTCGACCATGGCGAGGACTTCACCGCCGGAGACGTTCCCCAGGTTGTTCACCTGATTCGGCATCATCAGCTCGGTAATGACCGTGACCGAGTCGGCGGGCTTTTTCGGGGTGGGGTCGAAGTCGCTCATGGCGCGGGAGTACACCGTTCGTCCGGCAGGGGTTCGGGTCGCGCCCGTGACGCCGTGTCTGCGTCGCGGTCGCTTGCGGCGGGAAGCCGGACCGGGCAACCTCCCAGGCATGGTCAGGCTCGCTGGATGTGCAAAGGGCGCGGAGATCGCATCATGAACCGAAGACACTTCAGCCGGATGGGCGCGATGGCCGTGGGCGGCCTCGCACTCCCCAACGGCTCGGACGCTCTCGCGCGCGGATTGCGCCAGTTTGGCCGCCAGGAACTCCGGGTCGACGAGACCCGCCTGATCGAACGCATGCGCGCGCTCGAGGCCTTCGGCCGAAACGACGCCGGCGGAATCGACCGGGTGGCCTTCAGCGACGCGAACATCGAGGCGCTCGACTGGGTGGCGGGCCATCTGGGCGCGGCCGGCTTCCAGGTCGGCATCGACCTGGCCGGCAACCTGATCGCGCGCAAGGCGGGCCGGGACGGGTCGC
>JAJDVR010000080.1 GCA_022826025.1 Gemmatimonadota bacterium
TTCGTGCTGACCGAGAACTTCACCGCGGAGCGGGAGCTGCAGGACTTCCCGGAGCGGTTTCTCCCCGGTGGACGCTCCATCTACGGGATCAAGTGGACGCTGTGGAACTAGCAGCCCGCGGACGAACTCCCCCCGGCATTCGAGCGGCGATGCATCCGCGCTGGATCGCGCTGCTCTGCGTTGCCTCTTGGCCCAATAGCCCTGCTATTCGGCCTTCAAGGCGCCTTGCCAGGGCGGCGCCTCGCCGCTCTCGGTGCTCGGGCGGATTCATCCACCGACTGCAAAGGCGACGCACGTGATTCACAGCATGACGGGATACGGCGAAGCGGCGCGCGAGACCGAGCACGGCCTCCTGCGGGCGGAGATCCGCACGGTCAACCACCGCTTCTTCAACGCCCATCTGAGGACGCCTCCGGGATGCGAACGTCATCATGCGCGGATCGAGCGCTGGCTGAAGAAGTCGCTGCCCCGGGGGCACGTCAGCTACTCGCTGACGCTGGATCCCGGTGAGGAGGCCGAGCCGGAGCTGCTCGTGGACGTGGAGCGCGCCCGCGCCTGGGCGGGATCGCTCGAGCGTCTCGCCGCGGAGCTGGGGCTGGAGAACCGGATCGGGCTGGATGCGCTGCTGCGGCTGAAGGGCGTCGTCCGGAGCAGGGAACCCGCGCGTCGCCAGGTCTACATCGAGGAGGACGACCTCCGTGAGGTGACGGAGGACGCGGCGAACGCGGCGGTCCGGATGCGTCGGGCGGAAGGGGAGCGCCTGGAGGCGGATCTCCTGGGCGTGCTGGCCGGCATGCGCGAAGAACTCGACCGCGTGGAGGAACGGGCTCCGGCGCGTCTCGCCGAGGAGCGCGACCGCCTGAGCGCGGCCATTCAGGAACTGCTCGGCGACGTGCCCGCGGATCCGGACCGGATCGCCCGCGAGATCGCCCACCTGGCCGAGAGATGGGACATCAACGAGGAGATCGTGCGCCTGCGTTCGCACCTGCGGCTCTTCGAGGAGACGCTCGAGGGAGCCGGCGGAGCGCCGGTCGGCAAGCGGCTGGGCTTCATCATGCAGGAGATGCACCGGGAGGCCAACACCATCGGCGCCAAGGCCAACGACGCCCGCATGGCGGAGCAGGTCCTGTCGCTCAAGGGCGGGGTGGAGCGCATTCGCGAGCAGTTGGAGAACGTCCAGTGACGTGGGAGACGCACGACGACGGCCCCATCGTGCTGGCGGGTCCCACCGGGGTGGGCAAGACCACCGTGGCCCGCGCGCTGGCCGCGGACCGGGACCGCTTCGTCTTTTCGGTTTCCGCGACCACCCGCCGGCCCCGGCCGGGCGAGCGCGACGGCGCGGACTACGAGTTCGTGTCCCGGGAGGAGTTCGAGCGCATGGTAGGCGCGGGTGAGTTTGCGGAGTGGGCGCGGGTGCACGACCAGCTGTACGGGACCCCGCTGCGCAATCTGGCAGGGGACGACGGGCGTCGCGTGCTGCTGGACATCGACGTCCAGGGGGCCGCCCAGGTGCGCGGGAACGTCCCTTCGGCGGTGTTCGTCTTCCTGCTGCCGCCGTCGCTCGGGACGCTGCTGACGCGGCTGTCCGGGCGCGGAACCGAGCCTCGCAACGAGATCGCCCGCCGGCTGGGAGTCGCCCGCGACGAGTTGGCCCGGGTGCCGGAATTCGATCATGTGCTGGTCAACGACGACCTGGACGCGACCGTCGCGGCGGTGCGGGCGATCGCGCGCGGAGACGGGAGCGCGGCCGGGTCGCCCGGCGCCGCGAGGGAGGAGGCGGAGGCGCTCCGCCGCGGGATCAGTACACTTCTCGCCCGCGATTTCGATATCTTATCGGAATAGCCACATCTCCGGAGAAGAACAGATGCGCGTGTTTACACCCCAGGAAGTCGCCGAACCCGCCATGAGCAAGTACCTGGGCGTCCTGATCGCGGCGAAGTATGCCCGCGAGCTCAACGCGATGCCGCGCGAGGCGATGCCCATGGACGAGAAGAAGCTGACCACCAAGGCGCTCGAGGCGCTGACCTCCGACCACATCGAGTACCGGCTGCACATTCGCGGACACGGCGCGGACTAGCCGCGCCGGGGCCTCGTCCGTGTCCGGCGCGCTCGTTCCGCGGCGCCCCTGGCGCGATCGCCGGATCGTCCTGGGGGTTGCCGGTGGGATCGCCGCCTACAAGTCCGTCCAGCTCGCGCGCGACCTCACCCGGCTGGGCGCGCAGGTGGATGTCGTGCTCACCAGGGGCGCGAGCCGGTTCGTCGCCCCGCTCAGCTTCGAAGCGCTCACCGGGCGCAAGGTCCTGACCGAACTCTTCTCGGCGGACGGGGCGGCCATGCACATCCGTCTGGGCGCGGAGGCCGATGCCGTCTGCGTGGCCCCCGCCACCGCCGACCTCATCGCACGGGCGGCCGCCGGCCGGGCGGACGATCTGCTCGCCACCACCCTCCTGGCGACGCGCGCGCCGGTGGTGATCTGCCCGGCGATGAACGACCGCATGTACGCGCACCCCCGGACCGCCCGCAACCTCGCGTACCTGCAGGACGCACTGGACTACGTGGTCGCCGGGCCCGCGACCGGACCGCTGGCGTTCGGTGAGGGGGAGGGGCCGGGGCGCATGCTGGAGCCTCACGACATCGTCGAGCATGTGGGGCGAGCGCTCGAGCACGACGCCTTCCTGGCCGGCAAGCAGGTGCTGATCACGACCGGGCCGACCCGGGAGCCCGTCGACCCGGTGCGCTTCGTCGGCAACCGCTCGTCGGGGAGAATGGGGCACGCGCTCGCCCGCGCGGCCTGGCGGCGGGGCGCCCGGGTGACGCTGGTGTCCGGTCCCACCCACCTGGCCCGGCCGCCCGGGGTGCGGCGCACCCGCGTGGGCACCGCGCGCGAGATGCTGGACGCCGTGGCCGAGGCGATCCCGCGCGCGGACGTGGTGATCTTCGCGGCCGCCGTGGCCGACTACCGTCCCGCCCGCGCCCGCTCCGGCAAGATCAAGCGCGACCGCGAGGGTGCCTCTCTGTCGGTGGAGATGACCGCCAACCCGGACGTGGCGCTGGACACCATTCCGCTGCGGAAACCGGGGGCGAGGGTGGTGGGCTTCGCGCTGGAGACCGACGACCTCCTCGCTCGCGCGCGCAGCAAGATGGAGCGCAAGGCCTTCGACCTGATCGTCGCCAACCACGCGCGCGGCCCCGGGGGCGGCCCCTTCGGCGAACGGAACGCGGTGACCCTGCTCGCTCCCGACAGCCCGCCCGAGGCGCTTCCGCTGATGCCCAAGGACGAGATCGCGGAGGCGGTGCTCGACCGGCTGGACGGCGCCCGCGCGCCCAGGTTCTCGCAGGTCTCGTCGTGAGCCCCGCCGCAGCGCGTGGATAGGGAGGCCCTGGCCCGCTACCTGAGCCAGCGGAGAGAGCTGGGAGAGGGCGAAATCGTGTTCAGCCGTCTGAGCGGGGACGAGGCGCTCAGGCTGGCCCGCGCCCGTCCCGACCCTCCGGCCGGCGAAACGTCGGTTCCTCTGTCCGCAGACTACGAGGAGGTTCGCCGCACGGCGCTCGCCTGCGAGCGCTGCCGACTCGCCCGGGGCCGCACGCAAGTGGTCTTCTCCGACGGGAACCCGCGGGGCAGACTGGTCGTCATCGGCGAGGCTCCCGGGGCGCACGAGGATCGCACCGGGTTTCCCTTCGTGGGCCGCGCGGGCAAGCTGCTCGATCTCCTGCTGGCGTCGATCGGCCTCTCGCGCGAGGACTCGGTCTACATCTGCAACGTTCTCAAGTGCCGGCCCCCGGGGAACCGGAATCCGATGCCGGATGAAATCGAGGCCTGCACCCCCTACCTCGAGCGGCAGATCGAGCTGGTGGCTCCGGAGGTCATTCTGGCGGTGGGCGGGTTCGCCGCGCAGTTCATCACCGGACGCCAGGTTGCTCTGGGCAAGCTCCGGGGCGAGATATACGATTACAGGGGTGTGCCCGCGGTGGTCACCTATCACCCGGCGGCGCTGCTCCGAAACCGCAACTGGACGCAGCCCGTGTGGGAAGACCTGCAACTGCTGCGAAACACGATGGACCGCACCGGCCGGTCCGGCGGCGGACAGGCGCGCCCCCGGTCCTTCGACCGTTCACATTCAACCGCCGAGGCACCCTGAGTACCACCGCACTTCCCGTCGCGCAGGAGCAGACCCCCGCGTACGACCGCCAGCCGCCGGTTTCGCTGGAGGCCGAAGTGGCGGTGCTGGGGGGAATGCTCATCGACCGCGACGCGGTGGCGCGCGCCGTCGAAGTGGTCTCGGACACGATGTTCGCCTCGGAGGCCAACCGGCGCATCTACCGCGCCGTCCTGCGCCTGTTCGAGCGCGGCGACGCGGTCGATGTGATCGTCGTCAGCGACGAGCTGAGCAAGACCGAAGAGCTGGAGGCGGCCGGAGGCTACGACTACCTCGCCGAACTGCTGGACGCGGTCCCCACCGCCGCGAACATCGAGCACCATGCGCGCATCGTGCGCGACAAGGCGCTGTTGCGCCGTCTCATCGACGCCTCCTCGCACATCATCCGGGATGTCTACGATCAGGGCGAGCGCTCCGTCGAGCAGATCGTGGACGAAGCCGAGCAGCGCATCTTTCAGGTAGCCTCCGGGCACGACCGCGAGGGGTTCGTCCGCATCAAGGAACTGCTCTGGCCCGCCTTCGAGCACATCGAGCGACTGCAGGAAGCCAAGGGCGAACTCACGGGGGTGCCAACCGGGTTCGCCTTGCTGGACTATCTCACCGGCGGCCTGCAGAGAGGCAACCTGGCCATCGTCGCGGGACGCCCGTCCATGGGGAAGACCTCCTGGGCGCTGAACGTGGCCAGGCACGCGGCGGGTGAAGCGGTGCCGGTGGGGGTGTTCTCCCTGGAGATGTCGAACGAGGAACTGGTACAGCGGCTGCTGTGCTCCGACGGGCCGGTGGACGCGCAGAGACTTCGGCGGGGCGAGCTCACCACCAGGGAGATGCAGAGACTGGCTGTCGCCGCCGGACACCTCAACACCGCTCCCATCTGGATCGATGACTCCCCGGGCAACACCGTGCTCGAGGTGCGCGCCAAGGCCCGCCGCCTCAAGGCCGAGAGCCAGCTCGGGCTGCTGGTGATCGACTATCTGCAGCTGATGGCCGGATCCCGGAACAGCGAGAACCGGCAGCAGGAGGTGAGCGAGATCTCGCGCGGGCTCAAGGCGCTGGCCAAGGAACTGGATGTGCCGATCGTGGCGCTGAGCCAGCTCAGCCGGGCCCCCGAGCAGCGCGCCGACCATCGGCCGCAACTGTCCGATCTGCGCGAGAGCGGGAGCATCGAACAGGACGCCGACCTGGTCATGTTCCTGTACCGGCCGGAGTACTACGCGGAGACCGACCGCGACGGCAACTCGCTGGAAGGCAAGGCGGAGCTGATCGTGAGCAAGCAGCGCAACGGCCCCACCGGGGTTGTCCCGCTCCACTTCGACAGTGCCCACGCGCGCTTTCTGCCGCTCGCGCCGGAGGGAACCAGCGCCACCCCTCCCCCCCCCGGCGGACGCAGCGGCGCGCCGGGCGGATACGCGGGGTGACCCCGGGCGACCGGCGGTCTCCCTGCCGGGCCGGAGTCGCCGTGCCGGCGGCGGGGGCGGGCCGGCGCATGGGAGGGGTCCGCAAGGCCTTTCTGGAGCTCGACGGGCAACCCATCCTGCTGCGCGCCATCCGCCCCTTTCTGGAGACGCCCGGCGTGGAATGCGTGGTCGTGGCCCTCCCCCCCGACCAGGCCGCGCACCCCCCGGCCTGGCTGGCCGGCGCCGACCCCCGCGTGCGGGTCGTGGCGGGAGGGGCCACCCGGGGCGACTCGGTGGCGGCGGCGGTGGCCGCCCTCCCGCCCGGGGTGGACGTGGTGCTGGTGCACGACGGCGCCCGGCCGCTGGTGACCCGCGGCCTGGTGGAACGCTGCCTGCGCGCGGCCTTCGCCGGAAAGGCGGTGGTGGCCGGCGTGCCCGCGGTGGACACCCTGAAGGAGGTCGACGCGCGCGGACGGGTGGTCCGCACGCCCCCGCGCGGCCGCTACTGGCACGCCCAGACCCCCCAGGCCTTCCCGCGGCCTCTTCTGGAACGCGCCTGTCGCCGGGCGCGCCAGAACGGGGTCGAGGGCACCGACGACGCCTCGCTGGTGGAACTCCTCGGTGCCGAGGT
>JAJDVR010000236.1 GCA_022826025.1 Gemmatimonadota bacterium
GAACCATCAGGAGAATGATGCCGATGGGCAGCACCGTCTTGATCGGCGCCATGTACGGCATCCACGCGGTGTCCATGCCACGCTCACCGCGCAGCCAGGCGAGCCACGCGAAGTCGGACGAGGTCCAGAGAAACACCGCGAGGCCGGGAAAGTAGAGCAGCAGGTAGAGCGCCGAGTCGACGCGCCCCTGGGCGCGCACCGACCAGTTGCGATAGAGGAAGTCGGCGCGGATGTGCACGCCTTTGGAGAGCGCGTAGCCGGCGCCCAGCATGAACAGCGCGCCGTAGAGCATGCGGCTGATGTCGTAGGCCCACATGGTCGGCGCGGTGAACGCGTAGCGGGCGACCACCTCGTAGACCATGGCGAGGAACAACGGCACCGTGAGCCAGCACACGATCCAGCCCACCCACTGGCTGAACCAGTCTATGCCGGTGATGACACGCGCCATCCAGCGGGGCATGTCATCGGGAAGGTCGCCGGGACCGCGCGAGCGCCGTTCCGCGATCAGCTCGTCGGTGACCTCGAGCTCGGAAGGGTCGACCGAGTCGTCTTCGGGGCGATCACTCATCGAGGGCACGGTCGCGGCCGCGGGCCGGACGCGAGGCGGGCCGCCGGGCCCGCCTCCTCACTTCCGCTCGCGCATGCGGGCAGGCCGCCGCTACTTGGACTTCGCGTAGGCCATGCCGAGACTGGCGTTCGACATCTGGGCTCCGGCCCAGAAGGGAACCGCGACATCGGCGAAGGCCCGCTGCGAGTCCCACACCTGCTTGAAGAAGGCGTTCTCTTCCGCGTTCTTCTCGAGCGTCGCCCGCGCCGCGTTCATGTACTCGACGAAGTAGTCCGCCGGGGTGTCATGAAGCTGCACGCCGTGATTCTCCGTGAGGTCCTTCAGCGCCTTGCCGTTCTCGTAGATGCGGTATCCGAGAGAGCGGATCAGGGACGCATCGGCCGCGACCTCCATCGCCTTCTGCTGGTGCGGTGTGAGGGAGTTCCACACGTCGCCGTTGATGTAGATGTCGGCGTTGACCACGACCTGGTGCAGACCCTGCAGGTAGTAGTGCTTGAGCACCTTCTGGAATCCGAACACGCTGTCGGGCTTCGGGCAGCACCACTCGGCGGCGTCGATCACGCCCTTCTCCAGCGCAGGCAGAATATCGCCGCCGCCCATCGCGACCGCGGCCACGCCGATGTCCTTGTAGGTCTGGCCCGGGATTCCGGGCGGGGTACGGAAGCGGTACTTTCGGAAATCGTCCATGCTCTCGATGGGCTCCTTGAACCAGCCGAGCGCTTCCGGACCCACCGGCTGCAGCATCAGCCCCTTCACGTTCATGCCCATTTCCGTCCAGAGCTGGTCGTAGAGCTCCTTGCCGCCCCCGTACATGAACCAGGAGATGAACGCGATGTTGTCGATGCCCACGCCGGCGCCCGCGACCGGGGAGCCGAAGAGCATGGCGGCGGGGTGATAGCCCGACCAGTAGTGCGTCCAGGCGAAACCTCCCTCGACGAGGCCCTTGTCCACCGCCTCCAGGGTTTCCTTGACTCCGACCACCGCACCGGCGGGCAGCACCTGTATCTCCACCTCGCCGTTGGTGAGCGCGCTCACGTTGGCGCCGAAGTCGTTCAGCATCTGGACTTCGTCGGCCTTGGCGGGAATGACCGACTGGACCCGGATTACGGTTGCGGCCTGGGCCACGCCGCCCGCGAGCACGCCGGATGCGAGCACCGCAGCGCTCAGATAGAGCCATTTCTTGCGCATTTGCTTCTCCTGTGAAGTTTCTCGATTGGGCAGGGTGCGGTTCGACGCCGACCGGCGTCGGCTGTTTTCAGAAAACGTCCCCTCGGCGCCATCGCATGCGGCGAGCACCCTCGCAACTTTGCACCCATTGCCGCCACAGGTCCATCGGTCCCGCATTCTGATCTGCCGAGAGCCTGGCGGCCAGTGGAGCGGGGCCAGGCGCCGAAGCGGAGGCAGTCCGCGAGCGGACGAGCCGTGAGGCGGTCGAGGCGGCGTGCTAGGCTGGGGCATGGTAGACAGCCCGGTCATCGAGCGTCTGCGCGCCATCCGTGCCACGCTCGGCAACAGCGAGCGCGAGCTCGGCGACGTGCGCCAGCGCACGTCCTCCATGGAACGCGATCTGGCGAACTTGCAAGCGGGGGTCGCCTGCGCCTGGATCACCAGGGCAGTCGGCTCGACAGGATCGAGCGCCGTTTCGAGCTGGTCGATCCGTCGAGCCAAGCGGCGCACTCGGCGCCACACAATCCACCGGCAGAGGCCCTCTCGTTACGAAAACCCCACAGGCTCAAATCGCACGCTGTGGCGCATTCTGAGCCGGTTTCTCGGGGGAGCACCCGCAGAATGTGCGAGAGCGCCCGTCACGTTCTGACTCGAGGAGACCGCGATGGCCCAGCCTGCCGCCCAGACGCACAAATCGGCCCGCCGGGCCACCTACCAGGACGTGCTCGACGCGCCGGCGCACCTGGTCGCCGAGATCGTCAACGGGACGCTCTACACCCACCCGAGGCCGGCCATGCCCCATGCGTTGGCAAGCTCGGCGCTCGGAGGCGACCTTCTGAATCCCTTTCAGTTCGGCCGCGGCGGTCCGGGTGGGTGGTGGATCCTCTTCGAGCCGGAGCTGCACCTCGGCGAGGAAGTCCTGGTACCGGACCTCGCAGGCTGGCGCCGGGAGCGGATGCCGGAATATCCCGAGACGGCCTATGCGACCCTCGCGCCGGACTGGGTGTGCGAGGTGCTCTCGGCCTCCACGCGCCGGCTCGATCTGCACGAGAAGCGCCCGGCCTACGCCCGCGAAGGGGTGGGGTACCTGTGGCTCGTCGACCCGATGGACCGCACCCTGGAGGCGTTCGAGCTGCACGAAGGGCGGTGGGTGCTGATCGCGACTGCGAAGGACGACGAGCCGGTGAGCATCCGCCCCTTCGACGCGATCACCTTCAGTCTCGGCGACCTCTGGCCCCCGAGGCGGCAGGGAGGCTGAGGGGGCCCGGAAGGCAAAGGCAAAAAAAGCGGAGGCTACGACGGATGCGACTGATTGCTCTTCTCGCGGCGCTACTCGCCGTTGGCCCGGCACCGGCCGCGACGGTCGATGTCCTGGTTGCGTTCACCGCGGACGCGATGTCCCGAATCCAGGAGTCAGGGAGGAGCGTGAATATCGTAGGTACGGCCGATGCCGAGACCTTCGCCCGCCGGGCGATTGGGCGAACCAATACCGCGTTCGCCGCGAGCGGGGTTTCCGACAAACTCGCGCTCGCCGGCATATACACCACCGGCAGAGAGACCGAGCGGGGTTCGGAGCACCACGTCCGGCAACTAGTCAACCCGGCCGACGGGGCGTTCGACGATGTTCAAGCCGAGCGCGAGCGCTTGGGCGCGGACGTGGTGGCGCTCGTCTACTCGGCGCGGCGCCTGCACAACGAGTGCGGCCAGGCGGGCGCGGTCGCGGACGGCACCAACGCCGCGCAGGCGGCCTTCGCGGTGGTGCACTGGCTGCGCGCGCTCGACCCGAACAACGACTGCTTCGCACATGAGGCGGGACACCTGCTTGGTGCGACACATGAGAATGCAGAGTGCGGCAACATCCTGTTTTCTGGCAGGAACTACAGCGATCGACGCTCCATCATGGCTCATCCGAGTCCGCAATGTCCTCTCTCTCTCCCGTTCTATAGTTGGTCGAATGTGCTCCAGATCGCGCGCTTCGCGCCGATAGTTGCCGCCTATCGTGAAAGTGCGCCTCCGCGCCCGGTGCACAGGTGGCACCTGCCACTGCTCCCCCAGGCGAACGGCGGCGCGCTGCGCGGGTTCATCCGGCTGCACAACCCGACCGCCGAGACAGCCGAAATAGAAATCTACGGCTACGACGAAAGCGGCCGGCGCTCCGGACCACTGCGTACCACCGTCCTCCCGGGACGCACCCAGGGGTACGACTCCTATCACCTCGAAGGCAAGCGCGACCATGCGAACCTCGAGGGTACCCTCCACGACGGACAGGGGCACTGGCGGCTGCTGGTACGCTCCGCCACCCCCATCGAGGTGCGCGCCTACACCCGTACCAACGAGTCCGGATTCGCCTCCCCAACCCACCTGCGCGCAGCCCTCATCGCCGACAGCGAGCCCCGGGCCTACCACGTGCCGTTCCTCAACCCGGGATCCAACCTCGGCAGTCGGGGCTACCTGCGCATCACCAACCCGAGTACCGAGCCGAACACCGTGACGCTCAAGGCCTGGGACGACCTCGGAGAACCGGCAGAGAGTGAAGTCACGGTGATTATCGAACCCCACGCGACGGTGAATCTCTCCGCCCAGGACCTTGAGGCGGGCAACGCCGATGTCTTCCAGGGCCGCTTCGGCGACGGCACGGGCAAGTGGCGCGTGCGCGCGGAATCGGCCGACCAGCGCGCCATCTTCGTGCTCGGGCTCGTCTCGAACCGCGACGGCGCGCTCCACAATGTGTCCCGATAGAGGCCGTGAGACGGCCGGAGATACTTCGTTGGTATCGATCGCGCGCGAAGACACACGCAGGGCAAGGGCGAGACAGAAGGAAGATCGCCACCGGCGAGGTCGCCGCCACCATCGCCACCGGCCTTGGCCAGATCGCGATTGTGTGGTACGGCATCCGGGCCATGCGGCGGGCCGGTGATCGCCGTGCTCGCGAACAGGACCAGCGCCACGACGAATCCATGACCGCGACCACCTCTGACCGCTCGACATTCGTCTCGCCCGCTCTCAGGGGCCTGGTGATTGAACCGCCCTCCAAGGACGCCCCTCACTGGTGGGTCGAATGCGACGACGGCAAGACGATGTCGAGCAACGGAGAGCTCACTCGGAGCGACTTGCTCACGGGGTTGATTTTCTTCGGCTACAAGCCGGTGCGCATCGTCCCGCCCGTGGACGAAGTGACTGGGACCCGGTAAGACCGCTACAGGTATCGAGGCCCCGGAGCCTGCCGGAGCGAGCGCTGTGGCGCATGCTGAGCCGGTCTCGCGGGGGAACACCCGCAGAATGCGCGAGAGCGCCCGCCACGTCCTGACTCGAGGAGACTTCGATGGCCCAGCCCTCCGCCCAGACACACAAATCGGCCCGCCGGGCCACCTACCAGGACGTGCTCGATGCGCCGGCGCACCTGGTCGCCGAGATCGTCAACGGAACGCTCCACACCCACCCGCGGCCGGCTGTGCCTCATGCGTTGGCGAGCTCAGCGCTCGGAGGCGACCTTCTGAATCCCTTTCAGTTCGGCCGCGGCGGTCCGGGCGGGTGGTGGATCATCGACGAGCCGGAGCTGCACCTCGGCGAGGAAATCCTTGTGCCGGATCTCGCGGGCTGGCGCCGGGAGCGGCTGGCGGAACTGATCGATACCGCGTACTTCACCCTCGCGCCGGACTGGGTGTGCGAGGTGCTCTCGGCTTCCACGCGCCGGTTCGACCTGCACGAGAAACGCCCGGCCTACGCCCGCGAAGGGGTGGGGTACCTGTGGCTCGTCGACCCGATGGACCGCACCCTGGAGGCCTTCGAGCTGCGTGACGGGCAGTGGGTGCTGATCGCGACCGCGAAGGACGACGAGCCGGTGAGCATCCGCCCCTTCGATGCGATCACCATCAACCTCGGGGACCTCTGGCTCCCGAAGCAGCAGGGAGGCTGAGGGGGCTCTGATCGCATGCGCCCCGGGTGGAGGCACCGGGAGCAGGCCGAAACGGCAAGGGGTGAGACCCCCGCACTCCGCCCTCCAGGGCTCGGCTTTCTCGCTTCCTTCCGCGCTTCCGCTCCGCCTTAGCCTCCCGTTCTTTCGAACTCTCTCCCCCTCTCCAGCGCCACCCCACAGCTCCCCTCCGCGTCTCCTTCTCCACCGACCTGGTCCCCGGGGTTGCCTCACCGGCTGCCCGCCCTGCAGCCCCGGCCCTCTCGTGCGGCCACCCCGGCCCCACGTCCTCAGCTACGTCCAGCGGCGCCCTCTCCGCTCAAACGTGCCGCGGCCGAGCTCGGGCGAAGCTACGGCGCGGTATGCGCCAGGGCGATCCTGCTGGGCCTGTCGGCACGGCGGACCATGCGGCCGTAGACTGGGGCCGAGTGCGCCGCGGCGATCACCAGGACGGCGGTGGCAGTGAGCTGCTCACGCCGAAGGGGACATCCAGCAATCGAGAAGGAGACGCAATACGAACTCAGCCCGCCTTGCGGAGCTCTTCGCGGACGACGCGGCGCAGCGTGTCCTCGAGTTCGTCCTTGGCGAGATACTCGCGTAGCGCCTGGTTGATGGCGGTCTGGTAGCCACGGCCGGTGTCGGCAGTGCGCGCGCGGAACGCGGCCAGGACGTCACGGTCAAGCATGATCGTGATGCGCGTCTTGCCGGGCTGCATCAGGGCCGCGCCTCGGGCGGCGTCGGCGAGATCATATTCCTTGCGCATAGGCTTGCCTCTCTCTGCGGGTTGCGGGGCGTGCGGAAATCAGCCGGACGTCGTCGCCGTAGGTGTATTCCACCCCCCCCATTAAGACCAGCCCGGCGGGGTCCACACGGGGGAGGCCCGCGGGGTC
>JAJDVR010000259.1 GCA_022826025.1 Gemmatimonadota bacterium
CGAGAGGTAGATGCCGCTGCCCTCTCCCCCGCTCTCCCGTCCCCAGGTATGCACCTCAACGGTCCACATCCCGACGAAGAGCCGGCGTGGGTTGGAGGCGTCCATCTCGATGCTGGAAGCGCCCGTGTTCTCATCGACGAAGAGGACATGCTCCCAGCTCTCGCCACCGTCCGTGGTGCGGAAGACGCCGCGCGCCTGCTGCGGCCCGTGGGCGTGGCCCAGCGCTCCCACGTACACGATGTCCGGATCGTGCGGATGGACGACGATGCGCGACATGCGCGTCGGTCCTCCCTCGCCGAGCCCCATGTGGCGCCAGGTCCTGCCCGCGT
Source organism: Gemmatimonadota bacterium (assembly GCA_022826025.1). Lineage (GTDB taxonomy): Bacteria > Gemmatimonadota > Gemmatimonadetes > Longimicrobiales > Gaopeijiaceae > BD2-11. The sequence continues at coordinate 330 of JAJDVR010000259.1, forward strand.
CCGTGGACTTGTAGACGCCGGTACCGAGCGAGACGTTCGACCGAATGTGTGGTTCGCCGGTGCCCGCCCATACGATCGACGGGTCCGACGGCGCCACCGCGAGCGCCCCGACCGAATGATCCGTCTGGTCGTCGAAGACGGGCTCCCAGTACTCGCCGCCGTCGGTGGTCTTCCAGATGCCGCCGGAGGCAGCGCCCGCGTAGTAGGTCAGGGGATCTCCGGAAACTCCCGCTACCGCCGCGAGACGGTTGCCCACCGGTCCGATGTGTCGATACCGGAGCTGCTGGTAGGCTTCGGGCGCGATCTGCTGCGCGGCGGTCGCGCTCGCGAGACCGAGCATGGCCGCCACGAGGAAGAGTGAGTTCCGCGTCATGTCGGGGAACGTGTTCATGGTCATCTCCTCGATTCCGGAGGGAGCCGATTCCCGTGGACCGGGGAACCACTGCGGGAGGCCCACCTCGCCAGTGCCGGGAAGCCTCGTCAGGTTGTCCCGAGACGAGGCTGCGATCCGCACCATAGAGTCCGCGCCTTTCGCCTCGCAAGCGAGCCTCACCGAAGCCCCTCACGCACCGCGAACGGTGCTTGCGACGACCGCCCGTCCGGGTTAGTCTGATGGACTGGTGGAAGTGTCTCCGGGGCTCACGGAAACCGAGGCTCAGGTCAACGTTTTCCGGGGGCTGGGGGTCATGTAATGACGCGGGAGGGGTCCGGTGCGTCACGCCGGGGTGCTCGGCGCCGCCCCGGATGCCTTACTCGCGAAGGCTGTCTCAGGTGTTCACAGTTTCGTTCGCAGGACAAGGACGGGAGCAAGGGATATGAAGATCCTCAATCCTGGCGCTGTACTGATCGGTGGCCTCCTTCTCACGGGAGCCGGGATCGGCACAAGTTCCGGCCCCACGGCACCAAACGGGGAAGCGGTTCCACTGCCGGACGCCGTGCACGCTCCCTCCGTACCCACGGAGGAACTGACCACCGTCGTGCGCACGTATTGCCAGGTCTGCCACAACGACGCGCTGCTGACAGGCAACGTCTCGTTCGCCGAATTCACCGTCGAGGGCGCTTCCGACAATGCCCAGCTCGCGGAACGCATGATCCGCAAGCTGCGGGCAGGCATGATGCCGCCTCCGGGCATGCCAAGGCCGGAACCCGAGGTCCTGCTTTCACTTGTCGAGACGCTCGAGAAGAACGTGGACGACGCCTACCGGCGCCATCCCAATCCGGGTGTCCGGACCTTCCAGCGCCTCAACCGTGCCGAGTACTCGGCGGCCATCCGCGAACTGCTGGGAATCGAAGTCGATGCGGCCGTCTGGCTTCCCCTCGATCAGATGAGCGAGAACTTCGACAATATCGCCGATGTCCAGGCGCTCACACCGACCCACCTCGACGCCTACCTGAACGCCGCCAGTGATGTCAGCCGCCTGGCGGTCGGAAGCCCCAACGTCGACCCCACCGACGCCACCTACAACACCTCGCCCTACGGCTCCCAGCACGCCTGGGAGTACGTGGAGGGCGCGCCCTACGGCACCCGCGGCGGCATCGTGGTCACCCACGATTTCCCGGCCGACGGCGAATACATCGTCACCCCGGTGATCGAGGGCGGGCGCAGCGCCCGCTACGAGGACGTCGACATCTCCATCGACGGCGAGCCCATCGCCCTGCTGGCGGCCGGCCCCTTCCCGCGCGGAGGCGCGGACTTCCGCGGCGGTTCGCCCATCAAGACCAACCCGACCTTCATCCGCGCCGGGCAACGCACGGTGTCTGCGGCGTTCGTGCGCCGCATCGACGGCCCCTACGACGACCTCATCAAGCCGCCGGAGTGGTCGCTGGCCGGAGGAGCCGGAGGAAGCCCGGGACAGACCACCCTGCCGCACCTGAAGAGCCTCATCATCAGCGGCCCCTACAACGTCACCAGCGTTTCCGAGACGGAGGCGCGCCGCCGCATCTTCACCTGCCGGCCCACCACCCCCGAGGGAGAGCGCCCCTGCGCCGAGCAGATCATCGACCAGATCGGAAGCGCCGCCTACAGGCGTCCCCTGGACGAGCGCGACATGGCCGGGCTGATGGCGTTCTACGACGATGGCGCCGCTGAATCGGGCTTCGAGACGGGCGTGCGTCGCGCGCTCCAGGCCATCCTGGCGAGCCCGCACTTCATCTTCCGCATCGAGAGGCAGCCCGAGGGCATCAAGGCGGGCGAGCGCTACGAAATCAGCGACCTGGCTCTGGCGACCCGCATGGCCGCGTTCCTCTGGGGCACCCAGCCCGACGCCGAGCTGATCGACCTCGCCGAGCGCGGAAAGCTCCAGAACGACAGGGAGCTGGAGAGACAGACCCGGCGGATGCTCGCCGATCCCAAGGCCGAGGCGCTCGGACCGCGCTTTGCCGCCCAGTGGTTCCGGCTGCAGGACCTCGACAAGGTGCACCCGGACTCCTACTGGTTCCCGAACTACAGCCAGCAGTTGGCGGACGCCATGCGCACCGAGACCGAGATGTTCTTCAACAGCCTCGTGCGCGACGACCGCAGCGTTCTGGACCTCTATACCGCCGATTACACGTACGTGAACGAACGGCTGGCCAGGCACTACGGCATCCCGGGCGTGCTCGGCGACGAGTTCCGACGTGTGGAGTACCCCGACAGCCGTCGCGGCGGCGTCATGGGACAGGGATCCATCCTGGTCCTCACCTCGATGGGCACGCGCACCTCTCCGGTACTGCGCGGGAAGTGGGTGATGGAGGTGCTGCTGGGTACGCCTCCTCCGCCGCCTCCGCCCGATGTCCCGGCGCTCGAGGAGACCGAGGGCGCCACGGACGGACGCTTCCTGACCACGCGGGAACGCATGGAGATCCACCGGGCCAATCCCACCTGTCACGCCTGCCATCAGTTCATGGACCCGATCGGGCTCGCGCTCGACAACTTCGACGTGACCGGAAAGTGGCGCATCCGTGAGAACAACATGGCGCTCGACACGCGCGGCAACCTTTACGACGGCACGCCTTTGACGGCGCCCGAGGACCTCAGGGAAGCGCTCATGCAGCGGCCCATCCCGCTGGTGCGGACATTCACCACCAACCTTCTGGCGTATGCCCTGGGTCGGCGCGTAGAATACCATGATCAACCCACCGTGCGCGCGATCGCGCGGGAGGGCGAAGAGGATGACTACCGCATCTCGTCCTTCATCATCAACGTGGTCAAGAGCGACCCGTTCCGGATGAGGATGGCGGACGTGGTCGCCGAAGAAGAGATGGAGACCGAACGATAACGGAAGCGCTTTTCTCGACGGATCAGCGCATGATGGAAACCGGGTTGCACAACTTGCTTCAGGAGATCTGACATGCAATTCATCACCGGCAAGCACATCCCCCGCCGCACCTTCCTGCGCGGGATGGGCGCAACAGTGGCACTCCCGCTGCTCGATTCCATGCTCCCCGCTGCGAACCCGTGGGCGACCCGGAAGCTGGCGGAAGGAAAGACGCGCCTCCTCGCGATCGAGGTCGTGCACGGGGCGGCCGGCAGCGTCGAATGGGGCGCCAAGCAGTTCCTCTGGGAGCCCGAGAAGACCGGGCGCGACTTCCAGCTCGCAGCCCAGAGCGCGCTGACGCCGCTCGAGGACTGGCGCCGGTACCTGACGATCGTCAGCAACACGGATGTGCGCATGGCCGAGGCCTTCACCGGCCCCGAGATCGGCGGCGACCACTTCCGCTCCAGCGCCACCTTCCTGACCCAGGCGCACCCGAAGCAGACCCAGAGCTCCGACCTCTACGTCGGCACCTCGCTCGACCAGATGTTCGCCAATCGCTTCGGACAGGACACCCCGCTCCCCTCCATGCAGCTCTGCATCGAGGATCTCGACCAGGCCGGCGGCTGCACGTACAACTACTCGTGCGCGTACACGGACTCGATCAGCTGGGCCTCGCCGAGTGAGCCGCTGCCGATGATCCGCGACCCGCGCACCGCCTTCGACCTGCTCTTCGGTGCCGGCGGCACCCCGGAGGAGCGCCAGGCGCGCCGCCGCGAGAACGCAAGCATCCTCGACTGGATCGTCGGTGAGGTCGCCTACCTGAGGCGCGAACTGGGCGCAACCGACCGCCGACGCATGGACCAGTACCTGGACAACGTGCGCGAGATCGAGCGCCGTATTCAGATGGTCGAAGCTCAGAACTCGAGCGGAGAGCAGCGCGAGCTTCCCGAAGCCCCCGCCGGCGTCCCGGACTCCTTCACCGAGCACATGCAGATGATGTTCGACCTGCAGGTGCTGGCGCTGCAGTCCGACATGACGCGCGTCTTCTCCTTCAAGACAGGCCGCGATGCGTCCAACCGGATCTATCCGGAGAGCGGCACCGACAGCCCGTTCCACCCGACGTCGCACCACGGCAACAACGAGGAGACCATCCTCGACTTCAACACCATCAACCGGTTCTACGTGGGCCTGCTCCCCTACCTCCTGGAGAAGCTGCACGACAGCCAGGACGGCGACTCGAGCCTGCTCGACCAGACCATGATCATCTACGGGTCGCCCATGGGAGACCCCAACATCCACAACCACCGCCGGTGCCCACTGTTGCTGCTGGGCGGCGCGAACGGCCAGCTCGCGGGCAACACGCACCTGAAGGCGCCGGATGGAACCCCGATGGCCAACGTCTTCCTGAACGTGATGCACAAGCTCGGCTTCGACGACATGTCCAGCTTCGGCGACAGCACGGGCGAGTTCAATGTGCCGAGTTCGGTGTTGACCGCGGTCGAAGAGGCAAG
>JAJDVR010000151.1 GCA_022826025.1 Gemmatimonadota bacterium
AGGACAGAAGGCTTCCACCGTACAGCCCCTGCACGAGGGCGTTGGCTTCGTTCTGGGTCATCTGGTCCCCGTCCGGCTCTGTAGAGCTTTCGCAGGCTGTCAGCGTGAAGGTGGTCGGGACGAGCAGCAGGACGAGGAGGAGTTTCAGGGATATCGGATGATGATTCAGCTTTGGAAACATGGTCAATAGCTCCTGGGATCGGGTTGGCGGCGTCCCCTTGGGTTGCAGGTCCGAGAGGCGAAGAAGGGAACCCGCGCACGTCATCCTACCCTTTGCGGATCGGGATGATTCGGTCCCTCGCTTCCGGGGTTGTGGGGTCTCAGGCGGCATCTGATGCACACTTTATGCCGACAGCCGGATTGACACTTACGGGTTTTGTTCGGTATCTTGTCGGCCCATGTCTCATGTGCCGAAGACGAAGCGGCGAGCGCTGGAGGCGCTACGCCGGGAGATCCGCCGGATCGAGATTCCGGCCGAAGCCGGGGCGGCGTGCCTGTCGCTGGGCACCCCGGAAATAGATGGCGCCCTGCCCGGAGGCGGGCTGCGAGCAGGGTGCGTCCATGAGATCGGGGGGGACGAGGCCGCGACCGGTTTCTGTGCCGCCCTCCTGGCCCGTGCCGGCAGGGTCCCGGGGCCGCTCATGTGGCTGGCGCGCGGGAATGACCTCTATCTGCCGGGACTGGTCCGACACGGGATCGAACCGGGGCGGTTGCTGGTTGCTTCGGGGCTGCGGCGGCGGGCCGACATGCTGTGGGCCATGGAGGAGGCGCTGCGCTGCCGGGTCCTGAGGGGAGTCGTGGCGGAGGTGGACACTCTCGACCGGGCAGCCTCCCGGCGCCTGATGCTTGCGGCCGAAGGCTCGGGGGTGCCCGGGCTGGTGCTGTGGCCCAGGGCGGAAGGGGAGCAGCCGGGACGGGTCAGGGTTCCCACGGCCGACAGCCGGTGGCGGGTCACCACCGTTCCGGGGACCGGGATGACCCGGTGGCGCGTGGAGTTGGTGCACTGCCGGGGAGGGAGACCGGGGTGTTGGGTGGTGGGGATGGCTGCTCACGGCCGACCGTATTGCTCCACGCGAGCCTCGCGGGGAATGGCTGCCCGTGATCTGTCGCGCCGCGCCGGCTGACCCGACCGGAAACCATGGGCGTCCTTTCCACCCCCCGCCGCATCCTTGCCGCCTGGTTTCCCTGGTGGCCGGTGGAGAGGCTGGCCTGGCGCTGTCCCGAGGCGCGCACCCGGCCCTTCGTGACCAGCGGCGAGCAGCGGGGGCGGCTGGTGATCGAGGCGGTCAACCCGCGCGCGGCGGGGGCGGGACTGGCGCCGGGCATGCCCCTGGCCGACGGACGGGCTATCGTGCCCGACGTGATCGTCCATCCTGCCGATCCCGTCGCCGACGCCCATGCGCTGAGGCGGCTGGCCCGGTGGGCGGACAGCTTCACCCCCCGGGTCATGCCGGCCGGCGCGGAAGGGCTCTTCCTCGATGTCGGGGGGTGCACGCATCTCCATGGCGGCGAGGAGGCACTGCTGGCGGCGCTGGGAGCGGGGTTGGGGGGGCTTGGGCTCACCTCTCGGCTGGCGCTCGCCGGCACGCCCGGGGCGGCCTGGGCGTTGGCCCGCCACGGCGAGGAGTCTCCGGCCATCGTGCCCCGGTCCGCGGGTCCGGACGAGGTGAAGGAGGCGCTGTCCCGGCTCCCCGTCGCTGCCCTGCGGCTCGAAGCCGATGTCGTGGAAGCCCTGGTTTCCTTCGGTCTGGACAGGATCGGAGCCCTCTACCCCTTCGACCCCGGAGCGCTGGCGAAGAGGTTCGGTCCCGCGCCGCGCCGCCGCCTGGAGCAGGCCCTCGGCTTCGCTCAGGAACCGGTCATCTCTCTTCCGCCTCCGCTTCCGCGCGAGGCCCGCCGTGCCTTTGCCGAGCCGATCTCGACAGTGGACGCCATCCACGCGGCGGTGGAAGCCCTGCTGGGAGATCTGTGCCGGAACCTGAGCCGGGCAGGCGAGGGCGTGCGGCGCATGCGGCTCATCTGCCATCGAGGGGATGGAGCACGTTCCGTTCTGGTGGCGGGTACCAGCCGACCCCTGCGCCGCTCAAGGCTTCTCATGAACCTGCTCGCGGGTAAGCTGGAGCGGATCGACCCGGGTTTCGGCATCGAGGAGATGGTGTTGTCCGCCGAGGTGGTCGAGGTCGTCGAGGAGGAGCAGGAGGAATGGTTTGCGCGGACCGGAACGGCAACGGCGGGACGCGACGGATGGATCGGAGGGAGGGACGGAGCGGGCGGCCGCGAAGAGCTGGCCGCCCTCCTCGACCGGCTGGGGAACCGCTTCGGTTTCGGAAACATCGCATGCCCGGTTCCGCGCCAGAGCTGGCTGCCCGAGCGCGCGGTCGAGCTCCGTGAGCCCCTGGCCGCACACCGGAGGCACGGTCCGGGCTGGCCGGAGGGACGCCGCCGGCCGCTCCGCCTGCTGTCTCCCCCGGAGCGGGTGGAGGCCGTCGCCCGCGAACCCGGCGGGGTGGAGCCTGCGGGCGCGCCGGTGTTCTTTCGCTGGCGCGGACGGAGGCACCGGGTGCGCGTGGCCGAAGGGCCCGAGCGGCTGGAGTGCGAATGGTGGCTGGAGGACGCCCCGTCCCGCGACTACTACCTGGTTGAAGACGAGGAGGGGC
>JAJDVR010000281.1 GCA_022826025.1 Gemmatimonadota bacterium
CAGGTGATCGGCATCAATTCCGCGATCGCCAGCCAGTCCGGCTACTACCAGGGATACGGGTTCGCAATTCCGATCAGCCTCGCGCGCAGGGTGATGGAGGATCTGATCGAATACCGGGCGGTGCGGCGCGCCTTCCTGGGCGTGCAGATCGGGCCGGTGGGGCCCGAGGACGCCGAAGTCTACCAGCTGCCCGAAGTGAGCGGCGCGCTGGTTCAGGACATCACCGAGGGCACGGCGGCCGAGGACGCGGGGCTGCAGCCGCAGGACGTGATCGTCGCCATCGACGGCGACCCCGTCGACTACTCGAACCAGTTGCAGCAGCTGGTGGCGCGCAAGCGGCCGGGAGACCGGGTGCGTATCGCGTACTACCGCGACGGCGAGCGGCAGGAGACCGAGGTCCGGCTGGGCGAGTCCCCGCTCAACGAAGCCGCCACCGCGGCGGCGCCCGAGCGGACGACGCGCGCCGAGGAGAGGCTGGGGATCGAGGTCGTGGACAACAGCCCGGAGCTGGCCCGGCGCTATCAGTTCCGCATTGACGAGGGCGTGCTCATCAGTGGCGTCACCCGCATGGGTCCCGCCGACCGGCGCGGCGTCCAGGCCGGCGACCTGCTTGTACGCATCAACCGGCGCCAGGTGGAATCCGCGGATGACGTCACGGAACTCCTGGCCGAAGTGGAGCCTGGGGAAATCGTCACGCTGGTCCTCGCCAACCCGGTCACCGGCCGGCAGCGCTTCACCAACATCCGCATGCCGGAGTGACTCTCCCGGGGGGAGAAGCGGCTACAGGGACGGGCGGTGGAAGCGGTCAGAAGCCGCTTTCCCGCCCGTCCGGCACCCGGGCTCCTCCCCGCGCTGTTGTAGTCCCGCCGGCCGCTCGCTTATCTTTTTGAGTTTGTGCCAGCTTCGGGTATGCTGCGGGGGAGAACTCCGCCCGGACCCGGGCTTTCCGCGAAAGTGGCGGAATTGGTAGACGCGCGGGATTTAGGATCCCGTGGCCGCGGGCCGTGGGGGTTCGAGTCCCCCCTTTCGCATCCTCTCCTGACCGGAGTCGCAGCCATGACGAGCCTCGACCCTTGACCATCGATCCAAAGCGCCTGCGCGTATCGGTCTCCGAAGGAGAACGCTGGCGGCGGGACCTCGCCATCACCGTTCCCGCCGATATCGTCGGCCGCGAGCGCGCGCGCATCATGAGCGGCCTCTCCGGACGCGTGCGCATGCCGGGCTTCCGCAAGGGCAGGATTCCGGCGAGGGTGCTCGAGCAGCGCTACGGGGCCGCCGTCGAGCAGGAGATGCTGGAGAAGCTCCTGAACCAGGCGACCCGGGCAGCCATCCGGAGCGAGCAGCTGCGGCCCATCAGCGACCCCGAGGTAGGCGCGGTGCGGAGCAAGCCGGGCGAAGACCTCTTCTTCGAGATCTCGTTCGACGTCGAGCCCCGCATCGAGATCGAGCGCAGCGGCGGGTTCGTGGTGGAGAGGCCGGCGGTCGAGGTCGGTCAGACGGACATCGACGCGGTCGTGCTCCGCCTGCGTCAGCAGAACGGCGCCTGGCGGCCGCTGGAGGACGGTTTCCCGGAAGCGGGCAACGCGGTTTCGGTGAGCATCCTGCAGCTGGACCAGGAGGACGCCGAAGCGAGGGACTACGAGTTCATCCTGGGCGAGGGCGACGCGATTCCCGATGTGGAGCGCGCCATCGAGCAGCTGGAAGTGGGAACCGAGGGAGACTTCGTGGTCCGGTTCCCCGACGACTTTCCCAACGAGGAACGCCGCGGGGAGGAAGAGCACCTGCGCATTCGGCTCGTCGGCCGCAAGGTTCTCGACCTTCCGGAACTGGACGACGACTTTGCCGCCAGCCTTGACCTCGCCAGCCTCGACGATCTCCAGGACAAGGTCCGGGCAGACCTGGAGCAGAACGCCGCGGGCCAGGCCGAACAGGTGGTGCGCGCGCGCCTCATGGAGTATGTGCTGGAGGCGAACCCCTTCGAAGCGCCGGACACCATGGTGGACCGGTACCTGGAGGCGGTCGCCGGAGAAGGACCCGAGGACACGCCGCCCGAGAAGGTGGAGGAGATGAAGGCCGCCATCCGTCCGCGCGCGGAGAGGGCGGTTCGCACCATGCTGGCGGTGGAGAGCCTGGCCCGGGCCAACGACCTGGCCGCCAGCCCGCTCGAGGTGTCGGAGCGGGTCGACGAGATCGCGCGCCGGAACGGCGTGCAACCGGAGACCGTGGAGGCCGGGCTGCGCCGGAACGGGCGCATGGAGTCGCTGGAGCGAGAGATCACCGAAGGGAAGGTGTTTGAATTCCTGAAACAGCAGTCCCAGATCATCCAGGCCGGCTGAGCCGGACCAGGGGAGAACGAAAACCCGATGCCTATTTTCCCTCCGTACGTCATCGAGCGGACGAGCCGCGGCGAACGAAGCTACGACATCTTCAGCCGTCTGCTGATGGACCGCATCGTCTTCCTGGGCTCGCATATCGACGACAATGTGGCCAATGTCATTCTGGCTCAGCTTCTCTTTCTGGACGCGGAGGATCCCGAGCGGGACATCTATCTGTACATCAATTCACCCGGTGGGAGCGTCTATGCCGGACTCGCCATCTTCGACACCATGCAGCACCTGCGCGCGCCGGTCTCCACCTACTGCGTGGGCATGGCGGCTTCGATGGCCGCGATCCTGGTGGCCGCGGGCGCGCCCGGCAAACGCAGCGCCCTGCCCAACTCGCGCATCATGATTCACCAGCCGTCGACGGGGGCGCAGGGTACCGCGGCCGACATCGAGATCGCCGCCCGCGAGGTACTCGACATCCGCGAGCGGCTGAACGGCATCCTCGCCGACTGCACCGGGCAGGCGATGGACAAGATCGCGCAGGACGTGGACCGCGACCGCTTCATGAGCCCCGACGAGGCGCGCGAGTACGGCCTGATCGACCGGGTGCTGGTTGGCCGGGAAGAAGAAAACGCCCGGGGCGTGCGCCTTGAGGAATAGAACTCCAACCGGATCCTGAACACCCGCTTCGCCGAGCAGACCCGTGCCCACGACCAGCGACAAGTTTCCCCGCTGCAGCTTCTGCGGAAAGACCAAGGACTCCGTCAAGAAGTTCATCTCCGGGCCCTCGGTCTACATCTGCAACGAGTGCGTCTCGCTCTGTAACGAGATCCTCGCGGAGGAGGAGGAGCGGGAGGCGGTGTCCGTGGTGGTCCCCTCCATGGTGCCCGCGGAGATCAAGGCGAACCTGGACCAGTACGTGATCGGGCAGGAGGAGGCCAAGCGGGCGCTGTCCGTCGCGGTCTACAACCACTACAAGCGGGTCAACCACCAGGGGCAGATCGACGACGTCGAGATCGACAAGGCGAACATCCTCCTGGTCGGGCCGACGGGCGTCGGCAAGACGCTGCTGGCGCAGACGCTCGCGCGCATCCTGAAGGTGCCCTTCACCATCGCCGATGCGACGACGCTGACCGAAGCGGGCTACGTGGGGGAGGATGTGGAGAACATCCTGGTGCGCCTGCTTCAGGCCAGCGACTTCAACATCACGGCATGCGAGCGCGGGATCGTCTACGTCGACGAACTGGACAAGATCGCGCGCAAGTCCGAGAACCCGTCGATCACCCGGGACGTCTCGGGCGAGGGCGTGCAGCAGGCGCTGCTCAAGATCCTGGAGGGTACGGTTGCCAGCGTGCCTCCCCAGGGCGGACGCAAGCATCCGCAGCAGGAGTATCTGCAGGTCGATACCCGCAACATCCTCTTCATCTGCGGCGGCGCCTTCGACGGGCTGGAGGAAATCGTCGAGCAGCGCATCGGCCAGCGGCGCATCGGCTTCGGCAAGAGCTCCCCGGAAGGCACCGGCGACTACCGGAACCGCGATGAGCTGGTCAGGCTGGTCGAGCCCGAGGACCTGCAGCGCTACGGGCTCATCCCCGAGCTGGTGGGGCGGCTGCCGGTCTCCGTGGGCCTGTCGGAGCTCGACGAGGACGACCTCGTGCGCATCCTAGAAGAGCCCAGGAACGCCCTGGTCAAGCAGTACCGAAAGATGTTCGAACTGGAGGGCGTGGGGATCACATTCGATCGCCTGGCGCTGCGCGAGGTGGCGAAAAAGGCTGCCGACCGGGGCACCGGAGCGCGGGGCCTGAGGGCGGTGCTCGAGGCAGTGATGCAGGACGTGATGTTCGAGGTGCCGTCGCGGCACGACGTGCGCGAGGTGGTGATCACGGTCGAGTCGGTCGCCTCGGGGACTCCCCCCCTGCTGGTGCTCGAGGCCGAGCAGCAACAGAAGGAAGCCTGAGCGGGGCGATCCGCGCGCTCACCCCGGCGCATGCGGGTTCGGCCGCGGCGGCGGCCGGCGTTCCAAACCGCGAGAACCATGATCATTCGCAGCGTCGAGTTCGCGGGCAGCCACGTCGATCCCGCCGTATCGATCGCGCCCGAACTTCCCCACGTCGCCTTCTGGGGCCGTTCCAACGTGGGCAAGTCATCGCTCATCAATGTCCTGCTGAGGCGCACACGCAACAAGGTGGCGCGGGTGTCGGCGCGCCCGGGGAAGACCCAGACCCTCAACTTCTACATCGTCAACCGCCGCTTCGTGCTGGTCGATCTTCCGGGCTTCGGCTACGCGAAGGTGTCGCGCACGTTGCGCGAGAGCTGGCAGCGGCTGGTACGCGACTACCTGAAGCGAAGTCGCGAGTTGGCCGGGGTGGTGCTCCTGCTCGACGCCCGCCGCGATCCGGCGCCCGCGGACCTCGCCGCGGTCGAGTTGCTGGGCGAGGTCGGCTTGCCCGCCCTGATCGTAGTCACCAAGATCGACAAGACGCGAAAGAGCGCCCGGGAGCAGCGGATCGCGCGCCTGCGCGAGCAGCTTGCGGTGTCGAAGGACCAGTTGGTGGTGTCCTCTGCGCGCACCGGCGAGGGGCGGGACGAACTCCTCGGCGCGATCGGGGGTCTGCTGGAGGCCGGGAACTGAGACCCGCGCCGGGCGGACGCCCATGTGGGCTCAGGGCAGGAGGCATCCATGCGCGACCAGGATATGGCAACCCTCGCCCGTCGCTGGATCCTGATGCTGGCGTGCCTTGCCGTGCCAGCGCCGGCCGCCGCGCAGGAGCTCGATGAGGAGGACCTGGTTCCGGCCGGGTTCGGGACCCTGCTGCAGGACGAGGTCTCGCTCTCGCTCCGGTCGGAGGACCTGCTGATCAAGGCCACGCCGCTCGCCGAGGCGGTGACGCGGCTCACGGCGCCGGACACCTACGCCCGGCTCTCGGCGCTTGCCGGCGCGCACCGCGAGACGCTCGAATTCCAGACGCGGTCGACCGACCCGGTACTCTTCCTGGTGTCGGTGTTCAGCTACCAGCCCGACGTCACCTACCAGCCCGAGGACATCAACATCGTCAACCAGGGGATTCGCGAGCGGCCGCTGGCCATCCAGGCGATCACCCCGGGATGGGGCGTACAGCGGCTGGACCAGCAGGAAACGCAGATGGCCATCTACGCCTTCAGCCCCTTCATCAACCTCGATCTCGACCTGGAGATCGAGTACAGGGACGCGCGCAACGCCGGCTGGCAGCGAATTCTGACCGTGCTGGAAGCCGAGCGCGCGAAGGTGCGGGCGCGAGCGGGGGGCAGGTAGCGTGCGCGCAATGCGGCCGGAGGCGGGGCGACGCGGGCAGCGGCGTCACTCGAGGCCGTAGCGGCGGATCTTCCGGTACAGGGTTCGTTCGGCGATGCCGAGCAGACGCGCCGCGTGCCGGCGGCTCCCGTCGACCTCCTCGAGCGCGGCCAGGATGGCCTCCCGCTCGATGTCCTCCAGGGTCATGCCCGGCTGAAGGACGATGCCCTCGGGCGGGGCCGGGGGTTCCGGCCGGGACGGTGGTTCGGCGTCTTCGGACGTGTCCTCCGAGGTGGCGGGCGGAGGGGCGGGAAGCTCCTCGGCCGCTGGCGCGCCGTCCGGGCGTTGGCCGACTGCGGGCCCGGCGGGAGGAGGTTCGTCGAGCCCGATGGCGGGGACTTCGGCGCGGGGGGCGACGATCTCCACGCGGCCGGTCTCCTCGGGAAGCAGCGCCTCGTCAAAGCGGTGTTCCTGCCGGTAGGCCTCGAATTCCCGCCGCAGGTCGTCCATGTCGACGCGCAGCTCGACCAGGGTGCGGAAGACGAACTCGAGCTGCGGGCGAAGCTGGCCGGCTTCCCCTTCAGCGGACCCGGGGCCCGGAGCAGGGACCGGCAGGAGCGGCGACGAGCCCGGGGAGCGCACCTGAGCCGGGATGTCGTCGGGCCCGATCTCCCTGCCTGGGGAGAGCACGACCATGCTCTCGACCAGATTGCGCAGCTCGCGGACGTTCCCGGGCCAGGCGTACTCGCATAGAATGCGCATGGCGTCGGCGGTGATGCCCGCAAAGCGGCGGTCGTTGCGGGCGCTCACCTCCGCGACGAAGGCCTCCACCAGCCGGGGAATGTCGGCCTGCCGGCGGCGCAGCGGGGGCAGCTCGATGTGCAGGACGTTGATGCGGTAGTAGAGATCGCGGCGGAAACGTCCGGCGGCCACCTCGTGGCGCAGATCCTGGTTGGTCGCGGCGATCACGCGCGCGTCGACCCGGATGGGCGCCTCGCCCCCCACGCGCAGGAACTCCTTCTGTTCCAGCACGCGCAGGAGCTTGGTCTGGATGGCGGGCGGAATCTCGCCGATCTCGTCCAGGAAGATGGTGCCCCGGTGGGCCAGCTCGAAGAGCCCCCGGCGCGAGTCGATGGCGCCGGTGAAGGCGCCCTTCTCGTGGCCGAAGAGCTCGCTCTCGAGCACAGTCGGGGAGAGCGCCGCCACGTTGACGGCAATGAAGGCCTTGTGCCGCCGGGGGGAGAGCGCGTGCACCCCCCGCGCGAAGAGCTCCTTGCCGGTGCCCGACTCGCCGGTGATGAGCACCGTCGAGTCGACGGGCGCGATCTGCACGACGCGTTCGAGCGCCTCCCGGATGGCGTCGGTTTCCCCCACGATCCCCGTCAGCCGCTGGAGGCGGCGCCGTTCCAGCAGCGTGTGGGCGATAAGGAGCACCTCGTCCGGGTCGACGGAAGG
>JAJDVR010000247.1 GCA_022826025.1 Gemmatimonadota bacterium
GCCGCCGCCGGAGGCCACTACCGGTACCGATACCCGCGACGCCACCTGCCGGGTCAGCTCCAGATCGTAACCGATGCGGGAGCCGTCCCGGTCGATGCTCGTGAGCAGGATCTCGCCCGCCCCCCGCCGCGCGCACTCGGCGGCCCAATCGACTGCATCCAGGTCCTTTGGCAACCTGCCGCCGTGCGTGTATACGCGCCATCCACCCCCCTCGCGGGCCGCGTCGATGCTGGCGACAAGGCACTGGCTGCCGTAGCGCGCCGCGGCCTCGGCGGCGAGTTCCGGCTCGCGGGCCAGGGCGGAGTTGACGCTCACCTTGTCGGCGCCCGCCCGCAACAGCGCGCCCACGTCGTCGACGGTTCCTACCCCGCCCCCCACGGTCAGCGGGATGAAGAGCGCCTCCGCCGTCCTGCGCACGGTGTCGAGCAGCGTGGCGCGACCCTCGTGGGACGCGGTGATGTCCAGGAAGACGACCTCGTCGGCCCCGTCCGCTTCGTAGCGGCCGGCCAGCTCCACCGGATCGCCCACGTCGCGCAGGTTCACGAAGCGGGTTCCCTTGACCACGCGTCCGTCGCGGACGTCCAGGCAGACCACGATGCGCGGGCGAAGCATGACCGGCCCTAGCTGCCGGGAGCGGGCTCACGGGTCACCCGCACCGCGCCCTTGGTGCTGAAGACGCTGTCGCCCTCCTCCAGCGCCTGGCGCAGGGCGAGCCCCGTCGCCTTCACTGCGGCCTCGATGACGTGATGGCGGTTGCGGCCCCGGACGACGCGGATGTGCAGGGTCGCGGCGAGATGCGTGGACAGGCTCTGGAAGAAATGGTCGGCGAGGCTGGTGGGAAGATCGCCGACGTAATACGCGCGCCCACCGGTGTCGATCGCGGCTTGGACCAGCGCCTCGTCCATCGGGACCAGAGCCCAGCCGTAGCGCGCCGCGTGCCCGGGGACGATGTCGGCCAGCGCCATCCCCAGGCCGATGGCCACGTCCTCCACGAGATGGTGGTGCAGGTCGCCGCGCGCCTCGACCTCGAGTTCAAGCCCGGCGTAGCGAGCGAAGGTCACCAGCATGTGATCGAGAAAGCCGTCCCCGGTGTCGATGCGGGGAGGCCCGTCTCCGCGGTCCACTGCGACGCGGACCCGCGTCTCGCCGGTCTCGCGCAGGATCTGGCCCATCGTCACCGCTCCTTGCCTTTCGATTGCCGCCTCATCCACCGAACTCGCGCGCCACCGCCTCGACGGGCAGGGTACCGTCGTAAAGGGCCATACCCAGGACCGCTCCGGCGGCTCCCATCCCGCGCAGGCGCCGCAGCTCTTCCACTGAACTGATACCCCCGGACATCCATACGGGATGCGACGCCGCCCGGATGACGGTCCCGGCCCGACGCAGGTCGCTGCCCTGCACGCGGCCCTCGCGCGCCACGTCCGTGCACAGTACGCCCGCCAGCGGAAGATCGTCCAACGCCCGCAGAAAGTCGTCGACGGTGCTTTCACTGCTGTGGGTCCAGCCCCGGCGCAGCACCATCCCGTCACGCATGTCGGCCGCGACCACGATCCGGTCGGGGAATGCCGTCGCCGCGCGGGCGAGCCACGCGGCGTCCTCCACGGCCCGGGTGCCCACGATGACCCGGTCGGCGCCGGCCGCGAGCGCCCGCTCGATGCCCTCGCGGTCGCGCACCCCGCCCCCGAACTGCGTGACCGCCTCCGTGCAGGCGATGAGCTCGCACACCAGGGCGCTGTTGTCGCCCCTGCCCAGCGCGGCGTCCAGATCCACCACGTGCAGGGTGCTGAAGCCTTCCCGCCACCAGCGCGCGGCGACCGCCGCCGGGTCGGGGAGGGAGACCTGCTCGGTTTCGGGGAGCCCGCCAACCCACTGGACGCAGCGGCCACCGCTGAGATCTACGGCGGGAACGGCGATCACGGTGGGGCCCCGGCTGTCGTTTCGAGCCGCCGGTTGCGCCGGGCCGATCTCCCGGTCACCGGGCCGCCTCCGTCAGGAAGTTGGCGATGATGCGCAGCCCGGGCCGGGAGCTCTTCTCGGGGTGGAACTGGGTCCCCCAGCAGCGCCCGCGGCGCACGGCAGCCGCGAACCGGTCACCCTCGTACTCGGACCAGGCCGTCACCCAATTCTCGTCCCGGGGGCGACAGACGTAGCTGTTGGCGTAGTAGGCGATGAGGTCCGGCGTGTCCGCAAAGAGCGGATCGCCGCCCGTGGCCACGTCGTTCCATCCCATGTGGGGCACGATCTCTCCCTGCAGCCGCTCCACGCGTCCCCGCAGAAAGCCGATGCCCGGGCCGCCGCCCTCGTCGCTTTCCTCGAACAGGATCTGCATGCCGAGGCAGATCCCCAGACAGGGCAGCCCCTCCTCCAGCGCCTCTCGCACCTCGTCTCCCGCGCCGGCGAGGGCACGCGCCGCAGTCGCGAAGGAACCGACCCCGGGGAGAACCAGCGCGTCCGCCGACAGCGCCTCGCGGCAGTCGGTGAAGACCTGCGTGGACGCGCCCGAGACCTCGATCGCCTTGACCAGGGAATGCAGGTTGCCCGCGCCGTAGTCGAAGACGCCGACGCGCAGCGTCATCCGGCGGCCTCGGCCGCGACGGCTTCCTGGCCGGCATTCCCGGCGGCGGGGTGGCAGATGTCCTCCCATGCCTCGATGAACCGCTCGATGACGGGTGGCGGTCCCACCGTCACGCGCAGCGCCTCCCCTACGCCGGGCACGTTGGGGAAGGGGCGCACGGCAATGCCCCGGGCGATCATCTCCTGCGTCACTTCGGCCGCGGGAGCCGGCACCGGCAGCATGATGAAGTTCGCGGAAGAGGGCAGCGGGTCGCCGCCGCGCCGCCGCAGTTCGGCCACCAGGCGTTCGCGGCAGGCGACGATCTCGCGCACGGTGGGATCGAGCCAGTCCGACCGGTCGCGCAGTGCCGCTGCCCCTGCCCGTTCCGCGAGCAGACCGACCTTGAAGGGACCGCGGGCCTTCTCGACTTCGCCCAGCAGATCCGGGTGGGCGATGCCGAAACCGGCGCGCAGCCCGGCGAGGCCGTACGCCTTCGAGAAGGTGCGCGCGATCATGATGCGCGGAACCGCGAGCGCGCGTTCCACGAGCGATGTGTCGCCCGGGTCGTAGCCGGGGGATGCCACGTTGAACTCGTAGTACGCCTCGTCCAGGATGACCACCGGACCGTTGGCCCCCACGCCGTCGAGAAGCTCGTCGACCCAGGCCCGCGAGAGGGCGGTGCCGGTAGGGTTGTTGGGGGTGCAGACGTAGATCAGGTCCGCGTCGGCGTCCAGCAGCTGCCGCGGCGAGGGCGGCCGGCGCGCATCGCCCAGCGGGACTCCGCGGAGGCTGTTGACGACCAGGAGGTGCGGGATCATCAGGAAGGTGGGGTCGGGAAACGCCACCCGCGCACCGGGTTCGCACGCCGCCCGGAATGTCGAGTCCAGGACGTCGTCGGAGCCGCATCCGGTGATGACGCAATCGGCCGGGACGTCGAACCTGTCGGCGACGGCGTCGCGCAGCTCGCTCGAGTACGCCTGCGGATAGTTGGAGATGTCGCCGGAGACCGCGTCTCGCATCACGGCGAGGGCGTCGGGATGGCAGCCCCAGAGGTTGGTGTTGTCGGAGAGCTCGATCTCGACCGGGTCCTCGATAGGGGTGTAGCGCCTGAGAGCGCGAAAGCCTTCGCGGGGGAACGGGGTCATGGGGTGATCCTTGCAAGAGCCGTCTCGGCGTGTCCGGGGAGTCCTTCCAGCCGGGCGAGGCGAGCCACCGGACGCGCCAGCGACGCGGCCGCCTCGGGCAGAATGCGCTGCCAGGTAAACGAGCGCACGAAGTGGTCGGCGGACAGGCCCGAATACGACCGGGAAAGGCCCGCCGTGGGAAGGACGTGGTTGGCGCCGGTCATGTAGTCTCCGAATGCCACCGAGCTCGCCGGTCCCAGGAAGACCGTGCCCGCGGTGGGCACCTGCTCCATGGCGGCGTCCGGGTCGGCGACGTAGAGGGCGAGGTGTTCGGGCGCGTACGCGCGGGCGAATCCGGTGGCCTCGTCGAGCGAGCGCGTCAGCACGATCGCCCCGCGGGCGGCCAGCGCCTCGCTGGCCACCCGCCGCCGCTCCGCCCCCGCCACGATCACGCCCAGTTCCCGCCTCGCCTCCGCAGCGAGGCGGGCGCTGGGCGTGATCAGCACGGCCGACGCGTCGGGGTCGTGTTCGGCCTGGGCCACCATCTCGAGCGCGACCAGCCGGGCGGGCGCGGTGTCGTCCGCCACCACGGCGATCTCGGAGGGGCCGGCGGGCGCGTCGATGACCACGTCGCCCGCCACCTGCCGCTTGGCCTCGGTGACCCAGCGGTTTCCCGGCCCCACCACCGCGTCGCCCGCCGGCACCGAGTCGGTGCCGTAGGCCATGGCCGCCACCGCCCCCGCCCCGCCCACCGCGAACAGCCGGGTGGCGCCGGCCAGCACGCACGCCGCCATGACCGCCTCGGGGGGGTCGCCGTCCGGTCCGGGCGGGGAGCACACCACCACCTCGCCCACCCCGGCCTCGCGTGCGGGGATCACCCCCATCAGGACGCTCGACGGGTAGGCGGCCAGGCCGCCCGGAGCGTACACCCCGGCGGAGGCGAGCGGCACCCGCCGCCGCCCGACCACCACGCCCGGCTCGGTTTCCATCTCCCAGTCGGCCGGCAGCTGGGCCCGGTGGAAGGCGGCGATGTTGGTCGCCGCGCGCTCGAGCGCCCCGGTCACGTCGGCGGGCAGCCGGCGCGCCGCTTCCCTCCACCGGGCACGCGGAATCTCGAGCTCGTCCAGCTCGACCCCGTCGTGCCTCCGCGCCAATTCGCGCAGGGCGTCGTCGCCGCGCGCACGCACGTCGGCGAGGATCGCAGCGACCGCCTCCCGCACGCCCTCCGCTACGGGAGGGCGCCGCTCCAGCAGCAGCCGGCGTTCCTCCGCACTCATCGCCTCCAGAGGCGCATCGAAGGCCAGCTTCAAGGCATCAGCCTCTCGATCGCGGTGACCAGGATGCCCTCCGCCCCGAGCCTCTTGAGCCGCGGAATCGTGCTCGACAGGCAATCCGCGTCGACCACCGCGTGCGCCGCGACCCAGGGCCCCCCACCCATCACTTCCACGATGGTCGGTCCGGAAATACCGGGAATCACCTTCCTGACTTCGTCCAGCCGGTCGCGGGGCACGTTGGCCATCAGGTATCGCTTCTCGCGCGCGAGGCGAACCGACTCGAGCGCCAGACAGAGTTCCGAGATCCTGTCCCCGAAGTCGGCCTGGTCCAGCACGGTCTCACTCGCGATCAGGCGGGCCGTCGACTCCAGGATGGTTTCCACCTCGCGCATCCCGTTCACGCGCAGCGTGGAGCCGGTCGCCGTAAGGTCCACGATGATTTCGGCGACCCCCAGATGGGGCGCGATTTCGGCGGCGCCCGACACGGTCGCGATCTCGACCGCGATGCCGAGCCTGTCGAAGTACGATCGCGTGAGCCGCGGAAACGCCGTGGCCACGCGCGTGCCCGCGGGGATGTCGGTGACGCCGCGGATGTCGCTCTCGTCCTGAACCGCCACCACCAGCCGGCACCGGCCGAACTCCAGGTCAACCAGTTCCCGCACCTCACAGCCGCTCTCGGCGACCAGGTCCGCGCCCGTTACTCCGACCTCCGCCGCGCCGTCCGCCACCAGTTCGGGGATGTCGGCCGCGCGCAGGAAGATGGCCTGATGGTCGCTGCCGAGCGGCGCCGTGAGCGAACGGTTGCTGCGCATGCGGGCGCGCAGCCCGGCCTTGCGCAGGAGCGCCAGGGCGCTCTCCGACAGGCGGCCCTTGTTGGGCAGCGCGATTCTCAGGGGCGGCACGCGATTCTCCCCGGCCGGGAATGGCTGCTAGCGGGGAAGGGTGGCGAGGGCGTCGGCCCGGGAGGTCGCGACCGGGATGATTCTGTCGAAGCCGCTGATCTGGAAGACTTCGGAGATCATGGGGGACAGCGAGCAGACCACGAACGGGACGTGCTTCTGGTCGAGGTGCCGGGTAACCCGGAGCAGGACGCGCAGCCCCGCGCTGCTCACGTAGCTGAGTTGCTCGCAGTCGAGGATCACCCCCCTGCCTCCCTTGTCGAGCACGCCGTCCATCTCGGACTGAAAGTCGCGCGCGTTGCCGGAGTCGATTCGGCCGCTCACGCTCACGACGAGTGCCCGGTCCTGGTGTTCGGTCCGGATCTTCATTCTGGCTTTTCTCCCTGGATGGTTACGCGGTATCCCGACCGGGTTGCGGGCCAGTAGTCCCAGATCGCGTGATGCTGCGTGCAGCGGTTGTCCCACATGGCGACCGAATTGCGGCGCCAGCGGAACCGGCACTGAAAGTGGGGGCGGCTGACATGTTCGAACAGGAAGCCGAGAAGAGCCCGGCTTTCGCCGGTGGGGACGCCCACGATGTACTGTGTGAACAGCTTGTTGACGAAGAGCGCCTTGCGGCCGGTCACGGGATGGGTGCGGATGACGGGGTGCTCCGCCCGCGGGTAGGTGCGCCCTCCGTCGTCGCGGTCGAGGAGCCGATTCACGCGCTGGTAGTAGGGCGCGCCGTCGTGCACCGCCCGCAGCCCGTCGAGCAGAGCCCGCATCCGCTCGGAGAGGGCTTCGTACGCGGCGTACATGCACGCGAACAGGGTGTCTCCGCCGGTCTCCGGTACGGTGTGCATGCGCACGATCGAGCCCATGGGCGGCAGCGGGTCGCACGATACGTCGGAGTGCCACTCCTCGCCGGTCGCACGCACCGAGTTCTCGTCCGCGTGGATCGGCATGACCTCGGGATGACCGTCCACCCCCGGGTCGTTGGGGTGCGCGACCAGCTTGCCGAAGCGCTCGCCCAGCAGTTTCTGACTCTCGATGGAGATGTCCTGGCCGCGGAAGAAGAGCGCCCCATGGGCCATGAGCCCGTCGTACAGGACGGCGAACTCGGAGTCCGACAGATCGCCGAGATCGATCCCGTCGACGTTGGCTCCGATTACGGGGGTCACCGGCGTGATGGTGATGGCGTTTCGACTCATGGCGGAATCCGGTGTCTGACGACGGTCTGATCCGGCGCAAACGTGGTTTGTCCCGCCCATCGGGCGGTGTTACGGTCTCCGAAGTATGCCGGAATCAGGATCAGGTTCCGGCTCCGGCCCGCACGGGCGGGACCGGACACGCCGGAGTGCGGAAACACGTTGGCACGAACGGTGTTCGCGAGCAACCAACTGACCCGGGAGCAGGCATGCGGCGACAGGAGCGGACTCGGGATGGAGCGATGATTCGGAGGGGCCTGCCGGCCGCCGCAGCCATGCTCCTCGCGCTGCTTTGGGGGGGCTGCGGCGCTCCCGTGGACGGGGGCGCGGCCGGCGAGAGCTTCGCGAACCGCACCCGGGAAGTCCCGCACGGGGGCGACGCCGCGCACCTCGCGTGGCTCGAGGCCAGCTACGACAAGACCTCGCACATGGTGCCCATGCGGGACGGCATCGAGCTCTTCACCATCGTCTACAGGCCGCGCGAGATCACCGGGCCGCTCCCGGTCATGCTCTTCCGCACGCCCTATTCGGTCGGACCCTACGAACCCGGGGCGTACCGCAATCCCCTCGGCCCCTCCGCCGAGTTCGACCGCGCCGGCTACATTTTCGTCTTCCAGGATGTGCGCGGACAGTTCATGTCCGAGGGCGGCTTCGAGGTGATCCGGCCGCTGGCGCCCAAGCCGAAGGGGCCGGCGACCGCCGACGAGAGCACCGACAACTACGACACCATCGAGTGGGTGCTGGCCAACGTGGAAGGCCACAACGGCAGGGTGGGGCAGTGGGGCATCTCCTATCCGGGCTGGCAGACGGTGATGGGCATGGTCGACGCGCATCCGGCGCTCGCGGCCTCGTCGCCGCAGGCCTCCCCCGCGGACATGTTCATCGGCGACGACTGGCATCACAACGGCGCCTTCCGGATCATGTACGCCTTCTCCTGGCTCGCCGGAAACGCGCGTCGCCGCGACGGCCCGACCGATGCCAGGGGAGAGGCCTTCGACTACGGCACCGACTCCGGCTACGACTTCTTCCTCGAGGCCGGCGCCGCCTCCAACATCGACGACCTCTATTTCCATGGAGAAGTCCCGGCCTGGAACGACTTCATGGAGCACGACACCTACGACGACTACTGGCAGAACCAGAACGCGCTCGCGCACCTGGGCGGCATCCGCCACCCCATCCTGAACGTCGCGGGGTGGTTCGACACCGAGGACTTCTACGGCCCGATGTCCATCTACCGGACCATCGAAGCCGAAAACCCGGGGACGGAGAACACGCTGGCGGCCGGACCGTGGCTGCACGGTGGATGGCGCCGCATGCTGGGCGACCACCTGGGGTGCATCGAGTTCGATGACCAGACCTCGATCACCTTCCAGCGCGAGGTGCAGTTCCCGTTCTTCGAGCACCACCTGCGCGGGGCGGAGGGCTGGACCCCGCACGAGGCCGTCGTCTTCGAGACCGGCACCAATGTCTGGCGCCGCCACGAGAGTTGGCCGCCCGCCGGGGTGGAGCCGGTGTCTCTGTATCTGCGCGAGGACGGGATGCTCGCGTTCGATGCGCCGTCGGAGCCCGGTGGTGCCGACAGCTACGTCAGCGACCCGGACGATCCGGTGCCGTTCTCCGCGGAGGAGCGGACGACGCTCGGCCATCTGTGGAAGGTGGAGGACCAGCGCTTCGCGTCGGCGCGGCCGGACGTGCTGGTTTACCAGTCCGAGCCGCTCGAGGAGGACATGACCATCGCCGGGCCCATCCTCGCGGACATCTTCGTGTCCACGACGGGCACGGACTCCGACTGGATCGTGAAGGTGATCGACGTATACCCGGGCGACGCGCCGGATTCACCGTTCTGCGAGGTGCCGATGGGCGGCTACCAGATGCACCTGGCGGGCGAGGTCATGCGCGGCCGCTTCCGCGAGAGCTTCGAGCACCCGGAGGCCATGGTGCCCGGCGAGGTGACCCCCATCCACATCGACCTGCGCGACCGCTACCACACCTTCCGGGCCGGCCACCGCATCATGGTGCACGTGCAGAGCTCGTGGTTCCCCGCCTACGACCGCAACCCGCAGCAGTTCGTGGACACCTATCGGGCGACCCCGGACCAGTACGTCACGGCCGAGCAGACGGTGTACCGCTCGCCGGAGCATCCGTCGCGGGTGACGCTGGGGGTGGTGCGGTAGGATGGGGAAACCCGCCGCACTGTTTCCCGCTGCGCTGTGCGCCATCCTGCTGGCGCCTTTCCCGTCGCTCGCCCAGTCCACGGGCTTCCTGCGCGTGACGCCCGAGGTGGGCCGGTTGTCCGTCGAACACGTCAAGAAGGTCACCATCGGCGGTGGATCCAGCTCGAGCGCATCATCCGCCTCGGGACTGAGGCTGGGCGCGAATCTGGCGGCCGGCGTCCGTCGGGAATTGCCCGGGGACTGGATGCTGGGGGCCGAATTCGAGGGCACCATCTTCGTCCGGCGTGCGATCGAAGGCACGATCCAGGCGACTCCGCGCGGCAACGTCCACGATGTCTGGCCCGGCAGCTGGGACTACGGAGACCGGTACGGGATCGGCCTCAGCCTCGTGGCGGGCCGCCGGTTCGGAAGCGGAGGCTCGCGGGGCTACGTCTTTGGCGGACCGCGCCGGACGTGGAGCGAGTTCGCCACCGGCGGGGTCGATCCCGCAACCGGGGAGGCCGGTGAGGATCGCGACCGGTTAACCACAATTCCCTGGACCGTGGGCATCGGCGCCACCCTGGGGGGAGCGTGGCCTGTCGACATCCGCGTGCGCTACTCGCGGTCCTACCTCGACTGGATCATTGAACAGGGCTCGCTGAGGCTCGACTACCGGTACAACATCAGCGGGCTGTCGGTCTCGGTGGGGGTGGGGGTGGCCGGTTGACCCCTGATCCCATGAAGGCGCGGAACTGGCCGAGTGGGCAGAGTGAATCGCCGCCAGGTCCGGAGGATCCGCCCCCGGTCCACGCCTCACGCTGGCGATAGTGGGGACGCAATCAGTTCCCGACGACGTTGAACCGCGTGTACCAGATCCGTCCCGCGACTCCGTAGGGAGACACGAACGGGTACTCCATGGCCCAGAGCTGGGCCACGGTGTCGTCCGGGAGCCGGTTCGGCAGACGGTCCAGCACGTTGCTGGCCCCGACTCCGACCTGGATGCGGTCGGCCACCTGAAAGGTGACTTCCAGGTCGGCGATCGCCGCCGCGTCGATCGTGACGTTCTGCTCGAAGATGGGGGCGGTGACCGAACCGATATGGTTCAGGCCGAACCTGGCACCGAGACCTCGCGCGGAACGGAGATCCGCGCTGACACCGATTCGCCGACCGGGCTGCGCCTCCTCGATGATGGTCTGCTGTGTGGCACCGATGAAGTCCTCGTTCCGATTGGCGGTGATCCCGGTGCTGTTCCGGTAAAAGCTTGCCGACAGGTCCGCAGCCCCCCAGCTCATGCCACGGAAGCGCCAGCTCGCGACCAGGTCGAATCCCTGCGTGCGCGTGTCGATCGCATTGGTCCAGAATGCCACGGCCTCCACCGGGCGGCCCTGGAACCGGGCGCCGGGACCAAGCCCGTGACTCGGATTGAGGTTCTGGGTCAGGGCGATCGCGTCGGCTACGGTGACCCGATAGTAGTCTGCGGTCACGAGCAAGCCGGCGTCGTTGGAATAGACGAACCCGCCGGTGAAGCTCAGCGATGTCTCATGCTTCAGCGAGCACGCCCCGAAGTCGGCGCATGCTATGGGATCGCCTTCGGGCAGGAAGCCGGTGCTCACCAGACCCTCGCTGCCGCCCACGAAGCCAATGGTGTTGAAACCCCGCTGGGGAAGGCGCGGTGCACGGAAACCCGTGGAGACGGCCCCGCGTAGGGCTGCGCCCGATTCGCCCAACCCGATCCGGCCCGCCACCTTGCCGGTCAGCGAGCTTCCGGCGTCGGTATAGTGCTCGAACCGAAGGGCGCCGCTCAGGGTCCGCCCCCCCGACGCGCGCAACTCCGTGTCCGCGTACACACCGAAGCTGTTGCGATCCTGTTCGCTCAGCGAGGCGGAGGTCGGGCTGTAGCCCGGATACCCCTGTATCCCGCAGCTGGCGTAGACGGTCCCGTCGTTCTGGTGATGGGCGGCCGGAAAGCTGCCCGGCGTATCGCTCGGCCCACACGCCCAGGAAGCCCGGTCGCCGGCTTCCATCCAGTACGAATCCCGCCGGAAAGCGCCTCCGATTCCCAGGAACGCCGGGGTCGAACCCACCTCCACCTCCCGCGTGGCGTCGGCGTTCAGCGTCCACTGGCGCACGTTCACACCTCCGCTGAAGGTGTTGCGGGGTCCGCCGTTGGCAGCGATGGAAGCACCGTCGGCCCCGGGGTTCTTCGCGAGAAACTCGGCTGCGAAGGACGGGTTGATCGAATTCGCGGCGCCAAACGCGAACCGGCCGTGTCCGAACCCGAGACTGAGATCACCCGACCAGTCACCCATGTCGCCACGCAGCCCCGCCACAGCCGACTTGTCCGCAAGGTCCGATTCCTCGATCGGGAAGAAGCCGTCCGGGTAGACATAGCTGACGGAACGCGGCACCCAGTCCGCCTTGCGATACAGTCCGTCGGACACCGCTTCGCGCCCCGAGTAGCCTCCGAAGGCATAGAACTCGGCCGCCTCTCCGAAAGGCACTGCGGCGTTGGCCATGAAGCCCGCACCCCGGTAGTCGGGCTCACCGTTCCTCTGCAGTTGGATCACCTTCCCTCCGTCCGCGCAGGGGCCGTAGGACGGATCGGGTCCGAAGCAGGTCGGTGCCGAACCCGCCCGGTTCGTCACCTCCTGCCTGGCGACCTCCATCGTGACGTTGAGAAAGCCGTCCCCAAGCGGAACCCCGGCGTTGGCCGCAGTGATCAGTCTCGTGCCGTCCCCGCGCGACGTGCGGCCGAGGAAAGTGGACGCGCTGATACCGCTCGCGTCGTCCTTGAGCACGATGTTGATGACGCCGGCAATGGCGTCCGAGCCGTACTGCGAAGCCGCACCCTCCCGGAGGACCTCGATGCGCTTGATCGCCTGCACGGGGATCGCGCGAAGGTCCGTGCCGGTCGTCCCCCGTCCAGCCGTCGACAGCACCTTCGCAAACGCGACGCCGTGCCGCCGCTTGCCGTTGACCAGGACGAGCACCTGGTCGCCGTTCATGCCGCGCAGCGTGGCTACGTGAAGCGCCGCGCCATCACCGACGGACAAGCGAGTGGAGTTGAACGACGGCGCGATGTTTCCAAGCACCTCGGCCAGATCGATCTCCCCCAGCCGCGCGATCTCCTCGGCACCGTAGATGTCCACGGGGACGGGAAGCGTTGCGGGATCCGCGACACCCGCCCGCGAACCCACCACCACCTGGATCTCGTCGACCTCGAAGACCGTGTCCGGCAGTTCCTGGGCCGAGGTCGAGCCGGTTGCAGCGAGAGTTGCGAGAATCAGCGAGGCTACGGGTGAAGTGGGACGGAAGGATAGACGAAAAACTTCTCTTGCGTTCATGAGATCACCCCGTTCGGCCAAGAGTGCCGTCGTCTGCTTTGTCCAAAGATAGGTACTGCGGCCTTCTCTGCGCAGGGCAAGACGGGCTGGCTCATGGCAGGCGATCATCACCTTCCCACCAACAGTCGCCCCTGTCGGCGGCTGAGGTCGAGCGGGAGCGCACCGCGATCTCATGCCATTTTGGCAGACTTACCCCGCGAAACCTGCCATTTTGGCATGAGGTCGTGAATCCGCATCCGGTGCGATCATTGAACTTACCGGCTTCGTTGGCCGGATTCCCGCCAATCGGTTCCCGCTGATTGCGCTAGGAGGCCATGCCCCGGCGCTCCGCAAGGGCCTTCCTGAGCTTGTCCTCGTCCGCGCGCTGGTAACACTGAAGCACCGTCTGGGCCGTCTTCCAGCCTCCGAGTTCGCAGAGCACCTTCAGCGGCTGGTCCAACAGATCGGAAGCGAACTTCCGCCTCAGCGAGTGCCAACCTCTCCCGCGCTTCGGTTCCAGCCCGGCGAGCGCTTCGGCCCTCTTCCACCATTTGGCGACCCGCCCGCGGTCCACGCACCTCGTGGGGTTCATCGGCGCAGGCAGCAGCGGCGTGTTCCCGATCCCGGGGTTGTGCCTCCGCGCCCCTTCGAGGACGGCAAGCGCCCCGGCGGTCGCCGGGGTCCGGTGCTCGTAGCCCGTCTTCTCATGTTCGCCGCGCCACTGGATGACTCCGGCTCCGAAGTCAATATCCGCCCACCGGAGTTGGCGGATCGCGCCGATGCGGTGTCCCGTCTCGTGCGCGAGGACCAGCGCAACGCGAAAGCGCCAGTCCATCTCCTTCGACACCTCCAGCAGTGCCTCGTACTCCGCGGCGGTGAGCAGCACCCGCTTCGGGTTCTTCTCCCTCGGCGGCTTGAGGCCCCTCAGGGGATTCGCTTCGAGGAGTAGCCTGCCTTCCTCGTCCCTCGACCGACCGGCCCAATTGAGGACCGCGCGCAGGAACCTGAGGTCCCGCTCAACCGTCCGGTCGGACACGGGCCGGCCACTCGGACCGACTCTGCCCGCCCGCCGTTCCCGGATGAACCGGTCCCAGTCCCGCTGCGAAAGCGTTTCCGGCTTCCGGTCCCTGCCGAAGCAGTCCAGGAACATCGCCATGGCGGCCCGGTCGTGCTGCCGGGTGTGCTCGCCCTTGGTGGGCGTCACCTCCTCACCGTAGATGTCAAACAGCCTCTCCAGCGTGAGCGGCTCGGGCTCGGCCTTGCCGTTCAGCTCCGGGCTGGCGAAGCCTGCGGCGAACTCGTCCGCCTGCCGCTTCGCGTGCCTCCAGTCGCGGTGCTTCAGCGACCGGGTGCGCCTGCGCCCGTTCTCGCGCCACTCGATCTGGAAAATGCCGGTCTTCGGGTCGGGAAACACCCGGACCCGGTTCCGGCCCCATTCACCGGCGCCGTAGGAGCGCCGACTTCGTTTCGTGCGTCCCATCATTCGATTCCTCTCGTGATGGACTGCACGATCTGCGCGAACGAAAGCTCGCGTGGGCGGGGGTTTTCCGCCAGTCGGAGTGTCGTTCAACGACAAGTGAGCATGACCGGCGAGGCGCTGGTGTCGCGCAGGTTCGTCCAGGAGGCGCTCAGGAAGTCGTTGACGCGAGGGCTGTCGAGTCATCATGGTGTACTGCCCACCCCGGCGACACGTGGGGGCGGTCGTCGGGAACGGAGGCCACTCCCCGCTGCACGGCCAGGTGGCGCCGAAGGGCGACCCCTCCGAATGCGTTGCGGAGCGGTCGGGCGAACATCGGGCCAGGGGTGGGCACGGAAAAACGCACGGAGACCTGAAATGAGGATCACCGCGAGTGATGGCACGGGTGCCGACTTCTTCGGCGACGCGCGCCACTTGGACGACGACGCGATCGCGGACTTCAACACATTCGAGTTCACACGGGAACAAGTGAGGAGGCTGATTGACAACCTGGATGTCTCGGCCGACGTAAAGGTCCGGCTTCATTCGATTCAGGAGCAGACGATCGAGGCGGTGACAGTCGCGGGTAAGGTCGTCATCCGGATCGGACGCAAGATCTTGGATGTCATCCTGTGGCTCTTACGCGAGTTCCCGAACGCGACGTTCGGGGTGGTCTTCGGCCTCGTCGTTGGCCACCTGATTGGTCTTGTCCCGGTTATTGGATTCCTCATCGGACCCTTGGTGGGTTTCATCCTGACGGCGTTCGGTTTTGTCCAAGGGATGGCTCAGGATCTCAGAGAGAAGCACATCGGGCGCCGCACAGTGGAACTCTGCAGCCAGTTCACCGCGCTCAAGACGGAGTAAGCATGAGCCGAGACGACTTGGACAGACTGCGGAGTTGGCAACCTCGGTTTTCCGAGCTAGGCATCGATGCACCGTTGTCGCATCCTGACAACTTCAAGAAAGCACTGCACATCGGAGAGGACGCCTACAAGTCTCTCACGATCAAGAGACGATCTCTGAAGGTGTTGGGGCCCCTCGGCGCAGCCGGCGCTGGCGCCGCCGTCGCCAGTTCACCGGTAGTGGCGACGACCTTCTTTCCCGGGGGCGGCATTCTTGGTGGTGTTCTTGGTTGGTTCGGAATCTCGACCGCGGCCACACCCATAGGGTGGGTTATCGCGACCGCTGTGTTGTCCGGAACCGCTTGGGCGGGCATCGCTAGAATGCTGGATGGCTTGTCCTCGAAACGCGTGGACCAGATACCGAGATTCATCAACACCCCCCTCGATTTGCTGGCAGTCAGCATCTTCGACCTGATTTGCCCGCTGGCGGTGAAGCTCGCCGCTGTGGACGGCGAGATTCACGAGCAGGAACGAGCCGCGATTGCTCGGTACTTCGTCAGAACTTGGGGATACGACGAGGAATTCGTGCAGGTAGCGATCGACATGGTGAGCGAACGCGAATACACGTTCGACGATCTCGTCAGGAATCTCGTGGCATTCACGCGGTCAAGCCCAGACTGCGATGCACAAGCTATTTCACGGAACGTCCTCGCGTTTCTGAACGACGTGGCGGAAGCCAGCAACGGAGTAGGGGAGAGTGAGCGTAACGCGCTGCTGGAGGCGGAGAGAGCCTTCACTCAGCATACAGACGAGTCCACTACCATTGCGGCGCGCGTGAAGAGACGGTTGCACTTCCGGTAGTCGGCGCAAGAGGAACTAGGTCGGTGCTTGGAAGTGCGAACCCCGTCGAGGCCGCGCCTGCATGCGCTCCGACCTATTCAAGCGCCGCCATCGGCTCATGGACGACTGGGCGGTCTCGCGGACCGGAAAGCGGGCACCGAGACCTGACCTGACCCGGCGACCGAGCCAGGGACCATTTTTCGGGCGGACCGGGGGCGCTTCGGGAAACCTACGGGCCGCAGAATCGCCTGAGGGCGACGATCGCCGGTGTTCGAGGGGTATGGGGTAGGGCGAAATGCGACCGCGCGGCAAGAGCGCCGGCGGTACGTCTTCGCCGTCCTTGAGGCTGGCGAGCAAGAAGCCCCGAGGCTAGGGGCACCATCCCTCCCGTGGATTCTCCCACGGCTCCACCATGCCCTCTGCGATCATGGCTTGGCGTAATTCCGCGAACGCTTCGGACACCCGCCCATCCGCCACCAGTTGCTCCTCCGTCTGGTGTTGGCCCAGCGGATCGCTGGTGGCTCGAATCACGGCAGGAAATCTTCTAACTACATACAGGATTGCACGATCTGCGTTTCCTGCCATTGGACTGGATCTTGCTGGACCGTGCCGCGAAAGCGGGAAAACCGGACCGGAATGGCGGGACTCCCCGTCCACGCCGTCCTCGTGGCCAATAGTCCCGGAAGGTTGCCTCACCCATATGTCGAAGTGCCGGATCTTCCGGGCCGCTTCTGCAACTCCGAGGGCGGCACGAACCGGGGAACCTGCGCTACACTACGTACACTCGCAAAGCTTCCCCATACGAGAGAGAACCGTAGTGTTCGACGACAGCGAAACCAAGTTCATGCGGGAGGCCCGTACCAAAGCCGGTTTGGAGATCCTCTTCGCCAAGCGCGAACCTGGGGACGGACTTGATGGTGTTCCGGATCGGGATGTCCCGAGTGAGTTGAGGGAAAGGTACTGGATAGAAAAAGCGGAGAACGCCGGTGGCGGAGCCAGGTGGTTGACCTTGGCGATCAGCACGCCGCTCAGGATCGAACGTCATCAGCTTGGCAGGAACAGAAACCAGCCTGGCGATGGCTTCCGGTACATCTATCGTGCGGGAACCGACGGAATTGGAAGCCGCAGCGAGTGGTTCGAGGTGACGGAGGTGTTCGAGGGAGTGGAACCGAAGGATATCGAGGCGTTCATGCGGGTCAACAACGGAGGAACGGCCGATCCGAGTTTTGACCCCGACAGATTCTTGAAGGGGCTGGACATGGGAAGACCGCGCCGCGCCGCTCAACGGCGAGCCGCTGACCGCGTAACCGACGCGATTGAGAAGAAGATGAACAAGGCGTCGTACGAAGGTATGTGGCCCAAGTACGGATACGGCACGCTGATCGTTGGTCTCCCCCTATGGTTCGCGACGCCCCCGGCGGACCCGTCGAGGGTGGAGAACGTCATCGACGACTTCATGACCCGCGTGAATGCCGGTCTCAAGCCCTACGCCCGTCAACTCAAGAGGAAGAGCTGTCCGTTCTGGCGGATCGTGGTCGTTTGGATGGCTTCGCTGGAGAGCCTGCGCGAAATGCGTGGAAAGGCCAAGTTCGATGTCTACGACGATCCCGCAAACCGCCGGATGAGCAACCTGCCGATCAAACTTGAATCGCTTCTGCCCTTCCAGCTGGATTTTGTGAGCATGATCGAGGAGGCTCGGTGGCGGGGCGGAAAAGGGGGAGGGATTAGGTTGTGCCTGCCCGTATCCGTCCCGAAGAAGCGAGGCGACGAGACCGGGCTACAACTCCCGCCGCTGGTGAATGCTCTGAAGCAGGCGTTGGAGGGACGCGACGCCAACACGAGGATGCTTGGCGGTCCAGTGGCGCGCGTACGGTGGCGCGCCATGCGGCTGGGGATGGAGGTGCTTTGCTTCGTGCGCATCCACGGTCTGGCCGGACTGAGGAGGTGGGCTGCCACCAAGTTTTCGCCGCACCGTAGGATCAGAAGGTGGGTTACCAGAAGCCAAGCGCACCGACTGTATCGAGCGAGTCGGCATCGACAAGATGTGGCAAACGACCGCTGATGGAGGAGTTCGCCACAGTCCACCGGATTCCGCGCGACGACTCGGTCACACCGCCCACTCCGTCGAGAGCACTTCGGCCTGTTCGAGCACTGTCCGCGTGGCCTTATCCTGCTTTTCGGGCGGGTAGCCATGCTTTCGGAGTACGCGCTTGACCAGCACACGCAGCTTGGCGCGTATGTTTGCCCGAAGCGTCCAGTCGATTCGGACGTTGTTTCGCACGGTCTCGACCAACTCGCGGGCGATGTCGCGCAGCGTCTCGTCGCCCAGCACCTTCACGGCGCTGTCGTTCGTCTCAAGCGCATCGTAGAACGCCAGTTCGTCCTCGGTGAGTCCCAAGGCCTCGCCCCGTGCGTTCGCCTCCCGCATGTCGCGGGCAAGCTGGATCAGTTCCTCGATAACCTGTGCGGCCTCGACGGCCCGGTTCGCGTAGCGATGGACGGTCCGCTCAAGCATCTCGGCGAAGGACCGCGCCTGGACGATGTTCCTGCGTCTGCGGACTGCGAGTTCTCCCTTGAGCAGCTTCCGCAGAAGTTCGACCGCGAGGTTCCGCCGCTTCATGCCCCGCACTTCGGCCAGGAACTCGTCCGACAGCACCGAGATGTCCGGTTTGTCGAGGCCCGCCGCCTCGAAGATGTCGATCACGCCCTCGGAGGCCACGGACCGCGAGACGATCTGGCGGATGGCATGGTCCAACTCCTCCGCGGGACGCGCCTCCCGCGCGGCCCGCTTGGCCAGCACCGAGCGGACGGCTTGGAAGAACGCCACGTCGTCCCGGATGCGGATCGACTCGTCGTGGGGAACAGCGAGCGCGAACGCCTGCGAGAGTTCGCGCACGGCGCGCACACAGCGCTCCTTGCCGTTCTCCTGAGCGAGGATGTGTTCCTGCGCCCCCGGCAGCAGTTCCACGCGCTCGGCGGACGTGCCGTCGATCCACCCCGAGTGGTCGAACCCGTGGAACAGGCCCCGGCACACTTCGTACTTCTCCAGCATCACCGCCACCGCCTCGGACTGGTCCACGGTGGTCCGGCCCGTACCCCCGCTCTCGGTGTAGGTCGCGAGCGCGCGCTTGAGTTCGTGCGCGAGCCCGAGGTAGTCCACGACCAACCCGCCCGGCTTGTCCCGGAAGACCCGGTTCACCCGCGCGACCGCCTGCATCAGCCCGTGGCCGCGCATCGGCTTGTCCACGTACATCGTATGCAGGCTCGGCGCGTCGAAGCCGGTCAGCCACATGTCCCGCACGAGCACGACCCGTAGGGGATCGCCGGGATCGCGGAACCGTTTCGCCAGCGCCTCGCGGCGCGACTTGTTGCGGAAGTGCGGCTGCCAGTGAGGTGGATCCGACGCGCTGCCGGTCATCACGACCTTGATGCCGCCCTCTCCGTCGTCCTCGCGGTGCCAGTCGGGACGGAGGCGGGTCAGTTCGCCGTAAAGGTCGATGCAGATGCGTCGGCTCATGCAGACGATCATCGCCTTGCCATCCATGGCTTCGAGCCGTTGCTCGAAGTGCGAGACGATGTCCCGGGCGATGAGCCGGAGACGCGGTGCCGCTCCCGCGACGGCTTCGAGTTGAGCCCACTTGGTCTTCAGCTTCTCCTTGCGCCGGACCTCCTCGCCCTCGGTCACCTCCTCGAAGTCCGGGTCGATCCTCGGACGCTCGGCTTCGTCGAGCGCCAGCTTCGCCAGACGGCTCTCGTAGTAGATCGGAACCGTGGCCTCATCCTCGACGGCCCGCTCGATATCGTAGACGCTGATGTAGTCGCCGAACACAGCCCGCGTGTTGGCGTCCTCAAGCTCGATGGGCGTGCCGGTGAAGCCGATGAACGAGGCGTTGGGCAGCGCGTCGCGCATGTGGCGGGCGTAGCCGTCGATGAAGTCGTACTGGCTCCGGTGCGCCTCGTCGGCGATCACC
>JAJDVR010000056.1 GCA_022826025.1 Gemmatimonadota bacterium
TGGCCATGACTCGCGGCTCGCTCATGGCGTCGAGGATCGCCTGCGGCGCATGCCCGAGCCCCAGCATGCCGTAGCCGCCTGAATCGTGAATGACCGCGCCCATCGACGTGACGATCCACGGACCGCGCGCGGCGAGCGCGACGGAGGGATTGACCAGGTCGTCGGGATAGAAGTTGAGGTAGCCGCGCTGTAGCTCGCTGACCTGCTCGGCCTCGTCGAGGCTGGCGAAGTGCGGCAGCTCGCGACGGAAACGGCGATGACCCTCTGCCGCCTCGATGACTGCCTGGCGAAGAAGGGCGTCCCGCGCAGCGAAGCGCTCGATCACGTCGTCCGGAAGACCGTGGGAGGAGCAGGTCCCGCTCTGGTCCCGGATCTCGCGAAGGATGGCAAGCGTGTCCTGGGACGTCGGCATTTCGGCGGGCTCCGGGGTGACGGTTGCGCTCGCGGGCGGCAGGTCAAGCTAGAAAAGCGGGCGGCGATTGAAAACTCCCGCGCTCCCGAAGGTCGGACGCCTATTACAAGGATCCGCCGTCCCTGAACGTCGCCCGGCAAGCCGGCTCGCGTACCTTGTTCGGGTGTAGGAGCAGCAATGCCGACTCTCCGGCCCGCGCCGGACCCACCAAACCTGGAGTTGGACTCATGACGCGTTCCGCCCTCGCACTCCCGATCATGCTCGTATTCGCCGCCGGCTGCGGGGGGTACGCGGAACCCGCCCCGCCCGCGCCGGCGGGCGAGGCCGACGCCACGCCTTCCGGGGAGGCCGCGACCCCCGCGCAGGAGGCCGCTGCCGCCGACCTGGGTCCAAGCGCACTCGCCGCCCGGGTGGCGACTATCGAAATCGTGCCCGCGTCCATCGAGGTGCAGCGGGGTGACTCCATCACCTTCCGCGGCATCCTGCGCGACGAGGCCGGCAACCAGGTGGAAGGCGCCCTGTGGGGGGTCAGCACGGTAGGGCCGTTCGAGCTGCGCTCCATCAAGGACGAGATTGCCGACACCTACGTCCTGCGGGGCACGCAGTACGGGGAGGCGGTGATCGGCGTGTTCCTCGGCCTGGCCGGGCCGTCGGAGGACCAGCCCAACTGGACGCAGGCCGCCGAGATTCCCGTGAAGGTGAACGACTACCCGGTGGCGCGTATCGACATCGACCCGCCCGGCTACGCCAGTTACGCGGGGACGTCCTTCGCTCTCACCGGGCGGGCGATCACCACGGCGGGGGAGGAGCATGCCGAGGAGGTAGTCGCGTGGTCGTCGGCGGACGAGGCGGTGGCCACCGTCACGGCCGACGGCCGGCTCGCGCTGCTCCGGCCGGGCGCGGCACGCATCGTCGGGGAGGCGGGCGGGGTGAGCGGCGAGCTCACCCTGGACGTGGTCGCCAACCCGGTCGAGCAGGTGACGGTGGCGTCACCGGAATCACGCGTACGCACCGGCGACGTGGTGCGCCTCGCGGCCGCCGCCACGGATGCCTCCGGCGCCGGCGTGGACGACGTCGCGCTGGCCTACCAGGTCACCATCCAGGGCGGTGCCGCAGCCACGGCCGCCACGACCTACCCGGACGGCGCCTTCGTCGCCGAGGAGCCCGGCCGCTACAGCGTGACCGTTGACGCCGGCACCACCGCCGAGGCGGTCGACATCGAGGTCTTCCCCAGGGAAGCCACGAGGGAAGTCACGCTGGTGGGACAGGGCCCGCTCGGCACCACGAGCTCGGACCTGTGGGTCTTCGAGGGGCTCGACGGGCGCGACTATGCCTACACGGGCACCATGTCCGCGGCCACCATGTACGCCTGGGACGTCACCGACCCCGCCACGCCCGTCATCGTCGACTCCCTCCAGGTGGACGGGCGCCGCGTCAACGACGTCAAGATCAACGACGACCGCACCATCGCCATCGTCACCAGCGAGAACGCCTCCAACCGCCGCAACGGCATCACCCTCATCGACATCACCAACCCGGCCGACCCGGAGACCATCACCCACTACACCGAGGGCCTCACCGGCGGCATCCACAACGTCTGGTTCGTGGGCGACCTGGTCTACGCCATCAACGACGGCACCCTCGACGTCCACATCATCGACATCTCCGATCCCGCTAACCCCTTCGAGGCCGGGCGTTGGGGCCTCGACAAGCCGAGCAAGTACCTGCACGACGTGAGCGTGGTCGACGGCATCGCCTATCTTTCGTACTGGAACGACGGGCTGGTCATGCTCGATGTCGGCGATGGCCGCTGGGGCGGAACCCCGACCGAGCCGCAGCCGATCTCCTCCTACAGCTACCTCTACGACATCAACGGCGCGCTCTTCGGCAACACGCACCACGCCATCCGCTACGGCGACTACGTGTTCCTGGGGGATGAGATCTTCGGATGCCCGGAATGCGACGGTCCCCGCGGCTACGTACACGTCGTGGACGTAAGCGACATCGAGAATCCGCGTGAAGTCGCCGAGTTCAGGCTGCCCGACGCCGGCAGCCACAACCTCTGGGTAGAGGATGATCTGCTCTACATCGCCTACTACCAGGGCGGGCTGCGCATCGTCGACGTGTCCGGCGAGCTGCGCGGGGATCTGCTCGCGCAGGGGCGCGAAGTGGCGTCCTTCATGACCACCCCCGAGGGCGAGAGCACGACCATGGCGTGGGGCCCGCAGCCCTACAAGGGCAACATCTTCGTCTCCGACATGCGCACGGGGCTCTGGGTGATGAACCTGGCACCGGCGAGGGTGATTCCGTAAACGCCAGCTTGCCGAGACTGGCCCGGCGCCGGATTCTGGCACGACAAAGGCACCCACCCGAACCACAGGAAGAACCTCATGCGCTACCTCGCCGCTCTTCTCCTCTGCCTTGTCGTCTGGACCTGCGCCGAACTACCCGAGGCCGGCCAGGAGCCGGAGGGTTCAGCTGAAACGCCACTTCCGCCGGGATCGCTCTACGAGGGGCCCGCCTTCGAATTCGAGGAAGTGGTGCCCGGCGTCTTCCATG
Organism: Gemmatimonadota bacterium; assembly: GCA_022826025.1. Lineage (GTDB taxonomy): Bacteria > Gemmatimonadota > Gemmatimonadetes > Longimicrobiales > Gaopeijiaceae > BD2-11. The sequence continues at coordinate 2,972 of JAJDVR010000056.1, forward strand.
CGCGCGGAACCGGGGCGCTGAACGTCGGATCCCACGGCGCGGTCGTGGTCAACGACGACCACGTGCTCCTCGTCGAGTCGCACATCTCTCCCGCGGCGGCGCGAGCGGCCTGGGACGAAGTCATGGAGCTGACCGGCAAGCCCCTGCGCTACGTGGTCAACACGCACTTCCACTTCGACCATGCCCACGGCAACAGCGCCTACCCGGACGAGGTCCAGGTCATCGGGCACGAGTTCACGCGCGAGATGATCGAGAACGGCGGGTCCATGGGCCGTTCCTGGGAGAACTTCGTGGGCGGGATCCCGGACCAGATCACCGAGCTTGCGGACCTGGTGATGCGCACCGACATCGAGGAGGAGCGCCTCGAGCTCGAAGACCGGCTCGCGTTCCTCGAAAACTACTACGCGAGCCAGGAGGGACTGGAGCCGGAGAGCCCCAACACCACGCTCTCGGAGCGGATGACGCTCTTCGCGGGCGGGCGCGAGATGCGCATCCTGTTCTTCGGGCGCGGACACACGGGGGGTGATGTCGTCGTGCATCTGCCGGCCGAGCGCGTCCTCATCAGCGGCGACCTCCTCCTGCCGCGACTGCCCTTCATGGGCGACGGCTACCCGGGCGAGTGGGCCGAGACGCTCGAGCACCTGAAGGGGCTTGAGTTCGACTGGATCCTTCCTGGCCACGGGGATCCTTTCCAGGACCGTGAGCGCATCGACCATCTGCAGGCCTACCTGCGCGACTTCGAGGAGCGGGCCACGGCGCTGCACGCGCAGGGGCTCTCCTACCAGGAGGCCGCGCTACGGATCGACATGACCGACCACGCCGACAACTACCCGCAGATCATCGGGCCGGGGGTCGTGGAGATCGCGATGCAGCGCATGTTCGAGCTGCTGGACGGGACGGCGGGGTAGGCATCCGAAGGACGCCGGCGATGAGGCGTCATCGACTTTTCCCGCTCGTCGCCGTAACGCTGTCATCCGCCCTGTGGGCATATGCCTGCGGGGATGGGGCCACGGAACCCGCATCCCCGGATGCGCCGCGGCCGACGACGGTCCTGGTGACCCCCTCCACCCCCCGGCTCCGGGCCCTGGGCACGACAGTACAGCTGAGGGCGCGGGTGCTCGACCAGACAGGACTGACGATGGGCGGCACGACCGTTTCGTGGTCGAGCAGCGATGCGTTGGTGGCGACGGTGGACGGGTCGGGGCTGGTGCGGGCGGTCGCCAACGGCACGGCCACCATCACGGCCACGGCCACGATCACAACCGGCTCGGCGTCCGGGGGCACGAGGGTGACCGTATCCGAGAGCCTGGAAGCGGCGGCGCTGGTGGCGCTCTACACGGCGACGGACGGCCCCAACTGGGTCGACCACGCCAACTGGCTGACCCACCAGCTGCCGGGCAACTGGTACGGGGTCGAAACCGACAACGCCGGAAGGATCGTCGGTATCCAGCTGAGTGGCCAGTGGGACAGCGACGCCCGGCTGCCGATACCACATGGGCTGTCGGGTTCAATGCCCGCCGAACTGGGCAACCTCCCCCATCTGGTGTCCCTGGATCTCAGTCTCAACCATCTGACCGGCCCGATCCCGCCCGAACTCGGCAACCTGCCCGACCTGAGGTATCTGGGCCTCACCAGAAACAGTCTGACCGGGGCCATCCCGCCGGAACTCACCAACCACACAAGCCTTGAAGTGGTGGCTCTCGGCGGAAATGCCTTCACCGGGGGCATCCCCAGGGGATTCGGCAACCTCGTCAACCTGACGGAACTGTACCTTTGGGGAAGCGACCTGACCGGCCCAATCCCCCCGCAACTCGGCAACCTCGCCAAGCTCACGGACCTTTACCTCAGCGACAACAGACTTACGGGTCCGATCCCGGCCGAACTCGGCAACCTGACCAGCCTGACGGATCTGTCGCTCTGGGGAAACAATCTCACGGGTCCGATCCCGGCGGAACTCGGCAATCTCGCCAGCCTGACGGAATTGTACCTCAGCACCAACGATCTCACCGGGCCGATCCCGGCCGAACTCGGCAGTCTTGCCAGCCTGACGGATCTGTCGCTCTGGGGAAACAAACTCACGGGCCCGATCCCGCCGGAACTCGGCAACCTCGCCAACCTCACGTACCTGCATCTCGGGAGCAACGATCTCACGGGCATGATTCCGGGCGAACTCGGCCAGCTTGTCAGCCTGGAGCAACTTCGTCTGGGCAACAACAATCTGACCGGTCAGATTCCGGCTCAACTCGCCAGCCTCGACAGCCTCCGGATCCTGTCGTTCGGCGACAACCGGCTCTCCGGTCCCATCCCGCCGGAACTCGGCAACCTGCCGAACCTCGAAGAGCTCAACCTGGCGTCGAACGAGCTGTCCGGCGGGATTCCCGGCGAACTCGGCAACCTCTCGACCCTGGAAGAACTGTTTCTGGACTACAACGACCTCGAGGGCCCGCTACCCCCCGAACTCGCAGGCATGTCGAGCCTTCGGGAACTGGGGCTGTCATTCAACGACGGCCTGTCGGGGGCCCTTCCGGTCGAACTGACCGAGCTGCGGCTCGATGCGCTGGTCGCCGAAGGAACCGGCCTGTGCGCTCCCGCGGATCCTGTCTTCCAGGACTGGCTGGCGGGCGTCTACAGGCGCCGCATCCTACCCTGCGTCGAAGCGGAGCCGTCCGCGGCGTACCTGATCCAGGCGGTCCAGTCGCGGGAGTTCCCGGTTCCGCTGGTCGCGGGCAGGGAGGCGTTGCTGCGGGTGTTCGTCACGGCCCGGCAGGCTGGCAGCGCGGGCATTCCGCCGGTTCGGGTCCGCTTCTACCACGACGGCCGGGAAACGCATGTGGCGGAGATCCCCGGCACATCCACACCGATTCCGACCGAGGTGGACGAGAGCAGCCTGTCGAGTTCGGCGAACGCCGGGATACCGGGCCGTTTGGTGCAGCCGGGACTCGAAATGGTGATCGAAGTGGATCCGGAGGATACGCTGGATCCGGAGTTGGGCGTGGCGAAGCGGATCCCCGGGACGGGACGTCTGGAAGTGGATGTCCGGGAGATGCCGCCCTTCGACCTGACGCTCATTCCGTTCGTGTGGAGCGCGACCCACGATTCGTCGATGGTGCACGTGACCCGGGCCATGGTCGAGGACCCGGAGAGCCACGAGATGTTCGGCGACCTGCATCTTCTTCCGATCGGCGAGATGCGGGTAACGGCGCACGAACCCGTGGTGAGCTCGAGCAACAGCGCGTTCGTCCTCCTGCGCCAGGCCGCAGCAATTCGGGCGATGGAGGGCGGCAGGGGCCACTACATGGGCATGATGGGGAGGCCGATCACCGGCGCGGGCGGAGTGGCCTATCGGCCCGGCAGGTCGAATTTCTCGTTCCCCAGGCCGGACATCATCGCCCACGAACTCGGCCACAACCTAGATCTTCGCCATGCGCCCTGCGGCGGAGCCGGCGGCCCCGATCCGTCGTTCCCGTACCCCGACGGGTCCATCGGGGCGTGGGGCTACGACTTCCGCGGCGGCGGCCGGCTGGTGCGCCCCTCGACTGCTGAACTCATGTCCTATTGCGGCCCCCCCGACTGGACCAGCGACTACCACTTCACCAACGCGCTGCGCTTCCGCCTGAGCGAAGCCGACAGCGTGACGCTGCGCGCGCCGCCACTGGCCTCCACGGCGGCCGGATCACTCCTCCTGTGGGGCGGAATCGGCTCGGACAGCGTGCCCTATCTGGAACCCGCCTTCGTGGTCGACGCACCGGCCTTGCTACCACGATCCGGCGGCGATTATCGGATCATGGGGCGCTCCGGCGACGGCACCGAGCTCTTCTCGCTGGCCTTCGCCATGCCCGAGGTGGCCGACGGGGACGGCAGCTCCAGCTTCGCCTTCGTGCTCCCGGTGCGGCCCGGATGGGAGGGCAGCCTCGCGACCATCACGCTCGACGGGCCGGGCGGTTCCGTCACCCTGGACGGCGAGACCGATCTCCCGATGGCGATCCTGCGCAACCCCCGCAACGGACAGGTACGGGGTATCCTGCGCGATCCGCCGCCCGCCAACCAGGTCGCCGCAGACGCAGCGGCGGGCGCCGCCGGATCGGTGGTCGAGGTACTGTTCAGCCGGGGGATGCCGGAGGCTCAGGCCTGGCGGCGGTAGGCGCAGGGGTCGGCCACGGACGGAGACCTCCACGTCCTGAGCCTGATGCGGTCTACAGCCGCTCCGCCAGATCTGCGGGCGCAATGAATTCGTACCGGCGCCCCTGTTTGACCCATGCGAGCAGGTCCTGCTGCGCCAAGTCCACCAGATCGGTTCGGGCTGTGTTGGCGGCGATCCGGTTGCTGGTCTGATGTGACCGCACCGTATACCGAAATCCTGGATTGCGCAAAGCGTGGCTCAGCAATCGGATCTGACGGTTGTTGAGGTGCCGGGATCGTAGCAGCTTTCGCTCGAGCTTCCGAATGTCCGCAGTTTTCCGCCTCAAATACTCAAGCAGTGCTTCGATGCTTCGGTTGACCACCCCAAGGTGGTAGTCGATGAAGTAGGTGAGATCTCCCGAGTCCGTCTCCGTCAGCAAGTACGCTCTCGAATACTTGGCCGGGGCCTTCTTCAGAATCGTCGAGACGGAGAGAAACTGTGCCAACTCGTAGCCGTGACGGAGCATCGCCCAGTAGAAGAGCGCGCGCGCCACGCGGCCGTTGCCGTCCACGAACGGGTGATCGTAGCCGACCATGAAGTGGAGGATGATCGCCCGAAGCACGGGATGAAGCCAGTCTCCGGGGGCCTTACCATTCGCAAACTCCAGCAGCCTGTCCAAGCGCTCGGACAATTCTGAGGAAGGCGGCGGGACATGCGCCGTTTCGTGCGAGTGGATGAGTTCCACGACGATGTCGTCGGAAGACTCCCGGAAGACTCCTGCCTTGCCGGGGTCCTCAAGGGTACCTTCCGTCAACATCCGATGAAGGGAGAATACGGCGGCCTCGGTCAAGTCCCGCTGCGATAGGCTCTCGATTCGTTGGATTGCCCGATAGTTGTTCAGGATCATCCGCTCGTCAACCGATCCTGGCCGACGACCCGTGCGGATCATTTCCCGGGCGCGAGCCCGCGTTGTGGTGGCCCCCTCGAGCTGGCTGGAGGTGATCGCCTCCTCGAGGATGGAGTTGGTCAACACGTATTCTCTCCCCTGACCATCCACGATGTCCCGGACATCGGAACGCTGGCCCCACACTCCAAGCCTCTGGTCGATCCGGTGTAGTCCCTCTCGGACAGGCGCGGCGAAGACAAATGTGAACGGCCACCCATTCTTGTCCAAGAACGGCAACCTCTCTTGTGCTCCCATCCGAGCCATCTTGGTACCAAGCCACCATTCCTCGTGTGTGAGGCCCTCCGGCGGATTCCGGTGACGGAGGTTGTCCCAGTGGATGTACTTTCCGGCAACCAGAACCCTGCCTTCTTGAGCGATGATGGGCAGACGTTCGGGAGACGCCTTCGGAAACAGCTGGGTGATTTCCGGCGGTGCAAGCGGTTTTCGCATTTCTCGCAGGTCGTTTCCATGAACTGTCAATTTGACATCAATTGATAGCTCAATCAGATCCTGCAATCAAGACGTACCCATAGGCGTTATAAAATAACAGATTGAGTAGTTAATACGCCCGCGTCTCCTGTTGCGCGATACCCACAACTCCGGTGTGATCTTGACAGCCTGATGTCAAGGGCTACCGGACGGGGGGAGGGTCGAGTGCCCCCGCAACCGGCCCCATCACACGATCCGTCCCCGCTCCCTGAACTCCTCCGCCTTCTGCTCCATGCCCGTCTGCACGAGCTCCTCGGCCGTGTCGTAGCCCTGCTCCTCCGCGTAGGCGCGGATGTCCTGGGTGATGCGCATGGAGCAGAACTTGGGGCCGCACATCGAGCAGAAGTGGGCCACCTTGGCGCCCTCGGCGGGCAGGGTCTCGTCGTGGAAGGCGCGCGCGGTGACCGGGTCCAGCGAGAGGTTGAACTGGTCCTCCCAGCGGAACTCGAAGCGCGCCTTTGAGAGGACGTCGTCCCATTCCTGCGCCCGCGGATGCCCCTTGGCCAGGTCCGCGGCGTGGGCGGCGATCTTGTAGCTGATCACGCCCGCCTTCACGTCGTCGCGATTGGGAAGGCCGAGGTGCTCCTTGGGGGTGACGTAACAGAGCATCGCGGTGCCGTACCACCCGATCTGGGCCGCGCCGATGGCGCTGGTGATGTGGTCGTAGCCGGGGGCGATGTCGGTCGTCAGCGGCCCGAGGGTGTAGAAGGGCGCCTCGTCGCACCACTCCAGCTGCTTGTCCATGTTCTCCTGGATCATGTGCATGGGCACGTGGCCCGGCCCCTCGCACATGACCTGCACCCCGTGCTCCCAGGCGATGCGGGTGAGCTCGCCTTGCGTGCGCAGCTCCGCGAACTGGGCCTCGTCGTTGGCGTCGGCGATGGATCCCGGACGCAGTCCGTCCCCCAGGGAGAAGGAGATGTCGTACGCCGCCATGATCTCGCAGATCTCGTGGAAGCGGGTGTAGAGGAAGCTCTCCCGGTGATGGGACAGGCACCAGTGCGCGATGATGGAGCCGCCACGAGAGACAATCCCGGTCACGCGGTTCGCGGTCAGCGGCACGTAGCGCAGGAGAACCCCGGCGTGCACCGTGAAGTAGTCGACGCCCTGCTCCGCCTGCTCGATGAGCGTGTCGCGGTAAGCCTCCCAGGTAAGGTCTTCCGCGGCCCCGCCCACCTTCTCGAGCGCCTGGTAGATGGGTACCGTGCCGATGGGCACGGGCGAGTTGCGCAGGATCCACTGGCGGGTCTCGTGGATGTTCTTCCCCGTGGACAGGTCCATCACCGTGTCCGCGCCCCAGAGGGTCGCCCACCTGAGCTTCGCCACCTCCTCCTCGATCGAGGATGACACCGCGGAGTTGCCGATGTTGGCGTTGATCTTCACCGCGAAGTTGCGGCCGATGATCATGGGCTCGGATTCGGGATGATTGATGTTCGCCGGGATGATGGCGCGCCCGCGGGCCACCTCGTCGCGCACGAACTCGGGCTTCATTCCTTCGCGCAGGGCGATGAATTCCATCTCGCGGGTGATCTCGCCCCGGCGCGCGTACTGCAACTGGGTGACGGGCCCGCCCGTGGAGCGGAGGGGCCGGTTATGAAGCGCTCGCGGCATCTCGGCACCGTTGGCGTTCTCGGGCGCGAGCGGCGCCCGGGGAAGCACCTGCCCGACGCCGCCGCGCTCGGCGATCCAGTCCGCGCGCAGCCTGGGGATGCCCTGCCGCACGTCGGTGTCCTGCGGTCCGGAAGTGTCGTAAACCCGCAGCGGGGGTTCGCCGCCGGAGAGGGAAATCTCGCGCATCGGCACGCGTATCCCTCCCGAACCTTCCACGAACACCTTGCGGGAGTTGGGGAAGGCGTCGCCGTAGTCGCCCGCGGCGGAGCTGGTGGGGAGGCTGCGGTCCACGCGGCGCTGGCGTCGGGCAGCAGTGCGCCCGTTGCCGGCTCGTCCATTCCCGCCCTGGGCGGCCGCCTGTTCGGGTCCGCTGGAGCCGTTCCCGGCCTGTCCGTTTCCGATGTCAGATCCGCTCGAGTTGCGCGCCATCAGCCGCTCTCCTGTTCTTGCGGGGACCTGCGGATCTCCGGGTCGGGAGTATCGGGACCCCGGATGTAACGGTAAGATAGCGAGGAAGGTCGCAAAAAGGCACAGGAAATCCTTCCACCACACGCTTCCGGACAGCCGGGAGACGTACCAGGGATGACGAGACCATGCATTTGACGATCAGACGACCCTTCGCGGTGTTCGCGTTCATTTCCCTCGCGGCGACCATCGCACTCGCGGACCTCGCCCTTCCGAGGGCAGCCCTCGCCCAGGCGCCGGCGGCCCAGGCCCCCATCAACACCTACAACGCCATCCACCATCCGGTGGTGGGGCGCAACGGGATGGTGGCCAGCCAGAACTTCCTGGCCACCGAGATCGGGGTGGACATCCTGCGCCGGGGCGGCAACGCCATCGACGCGGGGGTGGCGGTAGGCCTGGCGCTCGCGGTGACCCTGCCGCGCGCGGGCAACGTGGGCGGCGGCGGCTTCATCCTGCTGCACCTGGCCGAGGAGAACCGCACGGTCGTGGTCGACTTCCGCGAAACCGCGCCCGCGGCCGCGCACGCCGACATGTTCTTCGGGGAGGACGGCGAGGTCGACAACGACGAATACCGCTTCAGCCACAAGTCGTCGGCGATCCCCGCCTCGGTGGCCGGCTTCGATCACCTGCTGCGCAACTACGGCACCATGAGCTGGCGCGAGGTGGCCCAGCCCGCCATCGACCTGGCGCGCGACGGGATGGTCGTGTGGGAGGACCTGGCCGTGAACCTCGCCCGCTCGAAGCCGCGGCTCAGCGCCAACCCGGCATCGCGGACCAAGTTCTACAAGCCCGACGGCTCCAACTACGAGGTGGGCGACCTCTACAGGCAGCCGGATCTGGCCTGGACGCTGGAGCAGATCGCAGAGGGCGGCGCCGACGCCTTCTACAGGGGCGAGATCGCGCGCCGCATCGCCGGCGACATGGCGAAGCACAACGGCCTGATCACCATGGACGACCTGGCCAACTACCGCGTGGTCGAGCGCGAGCCGGTGCGCGGCACCTTCCGGGGCTACGACATCGCGGCCATGTCCGCGCCCAGCTCGGGCGGGATGCATATCGTCCAAATGCTGAACATCTTCGAGAACTTCCCCCTGAAGGAGATGGGCTACGGCAGCGCCGACGCCATGCACATCATGGCCGAGTCGATGAAGCTGGCGTACGCCGACCGCAGCAAGTACCTGGGCGACCCGGACCACCTCGATCTTCCGGTCGCCGCACTCACGAGCAAGGAATACGCGGCGGAGCTGGCCAGGGGCATCTCTCTCAGCAGCGCCCGTCCGTCATCGGACATCGGGCCGGGCAACCTGGCCCCCTACGAGAGCCCGGAGACCACGCACTACTCCATCCTCGACAGCGAGGGCAACGCCCTGGTCAACACCTACACGCTGATGTTCTCCTACGGCTCGGGCGTGGTGATCGAGGGCACCGGCATTCTGATGAACAACAACCTCGGCAACTTCACCCTGCGGCCCGACATCCCCGACGCCTTCGGGCTTATGGGGAGCGCCGACAACCAGATCGCGGCGGGCCGCCGGCCGGTGAGCTCCATGACCCCGATCATCGTGCTGCGCGACGGCCGCCCCTTCCTGCTCACCGGCAGCCCGGGCGGGAGCCGCATCATCACCACCAACCTGCAGCTGCTGGTGAACGTGCTCGAGCACGGCATGAACATCGCGGACGCGACGGCGCGGCCCCGCATGCACCACCAGTGGTATCCGGAGCGGCTGGAGGTCGAGAGCGGCTTCAGCCCCGACGTGATCCGCGCGCTCAGGGCCCGCGGGCACGACGTGCAGTTCAGCGCCGGCATGGGCAGCCTGCAGACGGTGATGTTCTCCGACGGACTCTTCTACGGCTACGGCGACCCCCGCCGGCCGGGGGCGATGGCGCTGGGGTACTGATTTGGTCACCGACACCGTTCAGGCCTGATCACCGGCGCCATCCCGGCCTGGTTGGGGCGCCCCCCACCGCTGCGGCACCCGCGGCGCGGCCGTCCCGAATTCACATGGCGGAGTCACAATCTGCCATTGACAGGTTGGGCGCTGCCACCGCTGCGGGACCGGCGCATGGCCGTCCCGAATTCACAAGGCAGAGCCCCAATCTGCCATTGACAACTTTGGAGCTCGCGATTCTGCAGAGTCCGATATCGCGGATGCTCCAGCCTGCCAAGGGCTCCCACGGACGCGCTGGCGGCATTCGCAGTCCCGTTCCTCCCCGGGAGGTCTCCCAACCCCGCCTCGGCCGCCACAGGGCATCCTGAGAAGCCGATTCCGGGACCGTTATATTTGTACGTAAGTCATTGTACAATCGCATGTTGGGAGGAACGATGATCGCATCCCCGGACGTTCTCTACGACACTCGCAAGGAGCCTCTCCCCTGGCCCGCGATGGTGCGGGAACCGGTGGTTGGACGGTCCCATGCCACCTCCGCACCCTCGAGTCCCGGGGCCGGCAAGCCCGCCGACGACCTCGCCAGGCTCGGCGAGCGCATCGCGGAGCTGGCCGCGCGCATCAACTCCGCGGAAGCGCAGATGATGACCCTCATCGCCGACTTCGACCGCCGGGGCGGATGGAAGGACGGCTTCGGCTCCTGTGCCGAGTGGCTGGCCTGGCGGATCGGCATCAAGATCGGCCCGGCGCGCGAACGGGTCCGGGCCGCGCGTGCGCTGGAGAACCTGCCGCGGACGGCCGACGCGCTGCGGGAGGGGAGCATCTCCTACGCCAAGG
>JAJDVR010000251.1 GCA_022826025.1 Gemmatimonadota bacterium
CGTCATCATCCACGAAGTGGGCGGCGTGATGATGGGAGAAGACCCGAACACTTCCGTGCTCAACCAGTTCTGCCAGTCGTGGGAGGTGGACAATCTTTTCGTGACGGATGGCGGATGCTTCGTGTCGAACGCGGACAAGAATCCGACCCTGTCGATCCTGGCGCTGGCCTGGCGCGCGTCCGACTACATCGTCGAACAGCTGCGCACCCGGAGCCTGTGATGAGCCAGGAGCGCACGAAGGTCGAGGATCGGCGCGAACGGGCGCTGCCGATGGCGGGGGCGGCACACTCTGCCGAGCTCTCTTCGCCTGCGGCACCGCCGAAGCAGGGCCAGGACGGCCGCGTCTCCGCCGGCAACCCCGCCATGGACCGCCGCCACGCCCTCAAGGTGATGGCGCTGGCTGCCGCCGCGCCCGGTCTTGCATCGTGCGGTCCCGGAACTGGTGACGAGGACGGGGCCGCAGGCGCATCCGCGGGAGCTGCGGGTATTCCCGATGGCGCCACCGCCGGTCGGGCCACCAACCCGAACGCGCGCGGTGACCTCTGGGATCCCGACCTCCTCTCCCCCGTCGTGCCGTGGGAGCGGCAGCTCGACCCCGACGAACTCGAGTCACTCGCGGTGCTCTGCGACGTGATCCTGCCGGCCGACGACCGCTCTCCCTCAGCGAGCGAGGCGGGCGCCCACGACTTCATCGACGAGTGGGTGAGTGCGCCCTACGAGGCCCTGCAGGAGGGCGGGGTGCTGATCCGGGGCGGGCTGGTGTGGCTCGACCGCGAAGCCCATACGCGCTTCGGCGACGGCGCCGCGTCAGCAAGCGTGCGCTTCCGCGACCTCACGTCCGCGCAGCAGCACGCCATCTGCGACGACATCTGCGACCCTGAGCAGGCGGAAGGAGGACCGTTCGAGGCGCCTTCCCTCTTCTTCGACCGGGTGCGCTACCTGACGCTGACGGCCTTCTGGACCACGTCGGAAGGCATGGACGATCTCCAGTACATCGGCAACACCCCCCTTACCCGATGGGATCCGCCTCCGCCCGAGGTGCTCCGTCACATCGGGCTCGCCTGACCGGCCCTCTCAACCAGAACCACGCCATGGCCCCATCCGACGACCACCCATCCGCGAACGCCGGGCGCCTCTTCCGGGGCAGCTGCGTCGCCCTCATCGCGACATCGGTTGCCTTCGCGACCGTGGGCGCCGTCATGCTCGACCTCAAGAACGAATTCGTGCTCACCAACGAGCAGGTGGGTTGGATAGGAGGCGCGGCCCTGTGGGGGTTCGCGCTCTCGCAGGTGGTCTTCGCGCCGCTGGCCGACACGCTGGGCTTCCGCACCCTGCTGCGAACGGCGTTCGCGGCCCATCTCATCGGCACGATCACCCTGATGCTCGGGGGGAGCTTCGCGTACCTCTTCACCGGGGCGCTGATCATCTCCATGGGGAATGGACTGGTGGAGGCCGCGTGCAACCCTCTGGTGGCGGCGCTTTACCCGGGCGACAAGACCGTCAAGCTGAACAACTTCCATGTCTGGTTCCCCGGGGGAATCGTGCTGGGCGGGCTGGCCGCATACGGGCTCGATCAGCTGGCGGCTTCGTCGGCGGGACTGGAGGTCCTCGGGGAGTGGCGCGTGAAGATCGCGCTGATCGTCATCCCGACCCTGATCTACGGCCACATGCTGCTGCGGGAGCGATTCCCGCCCACGGAAGGGGTGCAGGCGGGCGTCTCGGTGGGGGAGATGTTCCGTGCCGCGTTCACGACGCCGTTCATGCTGCTCATGCTGTTCGCGATGACGATGACCGCGTCCATCGAGATCGGGCCCACCCGCTGGGTCCCGGCGGTGCTGGAGGCGGGCGGCATTCCCGGCATCCTGGTGCTGGTGTGGATCAACGGCCTGATGGCCGTGCTGCGCCATCGGGCCGGTGCCGTCGTGCACCGGCTCGCGCCGCCGGGCGTGCTGCTGGCGTCGGCGACGCTGGCGGGGGTCGGGCTGCTCGCCTTCAGCTACGCGTCCGGGCCGGCGGCGGTGTTCCTCACCGCGACCGTCTTCGCGGTGGGCATCTGCTACATCTGGCCCACCATGCTGGGCGTGGTCTCGGAGCGGGTGCCGAAGAGCGGCGCGCTGGGCCTGGGGCTGATGGGGGCGGTGGGGATGGCGACGACTGGACTCGTGACCGCGCCCCAGATGGGCCGCGTCGCGGACGTGTACGCCCACGACCAGCTTCCGGTTGCGGAGGTGGTGGCCCTCTTCGAACGCGCCGACGGCGAGCTGGCGACCGTGCCGGGGCCGGACGCGAGCGCCGCCCGCGCCGCCGCTGTCGAGGTCGTGTTCGAATACCGGTCGGCGGGTGCACTGCCCTCTCCGGCGACCGCCAACGCGCTCCGGCAGATCATCGACTCCGGGGCGGACCAGGCGCTCACCGGGGAGGCGCAGGCGATCCTCGGTCCGGCGGACAACTTCGGGGGACGCATCTCCTTCCGCTACCTGGTGCCGCTGTGCGCCATCCTGATGGTGATCTTCGGCGTGTTGCGGGCGCGCGCCCGCATGGAGGGCGGATACCGTGCGCGGCGAATCGGAGAGGCGGGATGAGACCACGCGCCGCCCGCGCCAGGCCGACTCGCCGGCTCGGTGATGCCGGCACGCGGCGTCGAGTCAGGCCGACCGCTTCCGAAGACGAGCGTCCGCCGCATGGAGGAGGACGGCCTTGACCCTCCGCTACGGCATGGTCGGAGGCGGACCGGATGCCTTCATCGGTCCGGTGCACCGGATGGCGGCCGCCCTCGACGGCGAGTGGCGACTCTGCGCGGGCGCGTTTTCGGCCGACGCGGAGAAGGCGCGCCGAGCCGGAGCGCAACTTGGGCTGGCGGAGGATCGCGCATACGGATCGTGGCAGGAGATGGCCGGAGCAGAGGCGACCCTGCCGGTCGATGAGCGCATCCACGCGGTGGCGATCGTCACCCCGAACCACCTGCACTATCCGGTCGCGCGCGCCTTTCTGGAGCGTGGCATCCACGTCGTCTGCGACAAGCCGCTCGCGGTGACGGTGGAGGAGGCCGACGACCTGTGTCGCCTGACCGCGTCGACCGGCCTCGTCTTCGCGGTGACCTACAACTATTCCGGCTACCCGCTGGTCAAGGAGGCGCGCGCGCGGGTGCGTGGCGGGGCCATCGGGCAGGTGCGCAAGGTGGTGGTGGAGTACTCGCAGGGGTGGCTGGCGGAACTGCTCGAGGCGGAGGGACACAAGCAGGCGGAGTGGCGGGCCGATCCGGGGCGCGGGGGGCCGTCCGCCGTGCTGGGGGACATCGGGTCTCACGCGCACCACCTGATGCGCTACGTTACCGGCCTGGAGGTGCAGCGCCTGTTCGCCGACCTGGGCACCGTGGTGGCAGGTCGCGCCGCCCACGACGATGCAGTGGTCTTGCTGGAGCTGGACGGCGGGGTCCGTGGCGTGCTGATGGCTTCCCAGATCGCCACCGGCGAGCGCAACCACCTGCGCCTGCGCATCTACGGCAGCGAGGGCGGGTTCGACTGGAACCAGGAGGAGCCGAACCGCCTGCGACTCCTGCGGGCCGACGGCTCGGTGGAGGTGGTGCACCGCGCCGCGGGTACCCGCGCTTCCGGCGCCGCGGCCGCCACCCGCCTGCCCGGCGGCCACCCGGAAGGCTTCGTGGAGGCGTTCGCGAACCTCTACCGGGAAGTGGCGCGGGCGGTGCGGGGGCGGGACGGCGGGGGCGGCCCCGGGGCCCCCGACCCGGCGACCCGAGGCGACAAGGCTTTCGAGCCCGACTTCCCCACCGTCCGCGACGGCGCCCGCGGCATCCACTTCATCGACGCCGCGATCCGGAGCCAGGAGGCGGGCGCCTGGATCGATGCGGGCTACGCCCCCCCCCCGTGATTCCGCGAATACGACGTGCCCAACCAGGGCCGCCACATTCCAGGCCGGTCCGGAGTCGACCCCAATCGTGACATCAAACAGACAGCAATCTCACCCCGACGCGACCGCGAACGCCTGCGGCGATCTCCAGATGGCGCCGCAGGAGATGCTCGCCCTGGCTCGCGACACCGCCGAGGTTCTGGTGCAGCGGATCGCGAACCTGCCTTCCGAACGCGCATGGGAAGGGGAATTCAAACAGGGACTCGACCAGTTGATGGTGGAGCCACCCGAGCATGGCCTGCCCGCAGCGGATGTGCTTCGGCGAGCCACGCGCGACATCCTTCCGCTGACATTGCGCCTGGACCACCCGCGCTGCTTCGGATTCGTACCGTCAGCAACCACCTGGCCCGGCGTGCTGGCCGATTTTCTGGCCGCAGGCTACAACCCCAACACCATCAGCTGGCTGGTCGCGAGCGGTCCCAGCCAGGTCGAACTGGTCGTAGTCGACTGGATGCGCCGATGGCTGGGCTATCCCCGGCGCGCCGGAGGGCTCATGACAAGCGGTGGCTCGGCGAGCTCGCTCGACGCCCTCGTCGCCGCCCGCGAAGCGGCCGGAAATCCGGAGCGCGCTGCCGTCTACATGAGCGACCAGAGCCACAGCGCACAGGTCCGCGCGGCCAGGATCGTCGGCGTTCGGCCCGAGCGCATCCGCCTGGTGACGAGCGACCGACACTTTCGACTCGACATGGGGGCGCTGGCAGACGCCGTGGCCGGCGATCGCGCCGCCGGACTCCATCCCATTGCGGTGTGCGCGAATGCCGGCACCGGAAGCACGGGCGCCATAGACCCTCTCGAAGCCCTGGCGGACTACTGCGAGGACGAGAACATCTGGTTGCACGTCGACGGCGCGTACGGCGGATTCGCGTGCATAACCGAGAAGGGCCGGAAGCTGCTGCAGGGGATCGAGCGGGCTGACTCGATCGGGCTCGATGCGCACAAGTGGTTCTTCCAGCCGTACGAGGCAGGCTGTCTCCTGGTAAAGGACGCGGAGACCCTCGATCATGCGTTTCGCGTTCCGCATGACATGCTGCAGGACTCGGTATGGGGCGCGAATCACCCGAACTTCTCCGACCGTGGGCTGCAACATAGTCGCCTGTTTCGCGCTCTGAAGATCTGGATGTCGGTCCAGACCTTCGGGATGGCTGCGTTCCGGCGCGCGGTATCGCTGGGGATGGAACTGGCCAGCCGGGCGGACGAGTACATCAGCGCCAGCCCGGTCCTGGAGGGGATGACGCGCGCTTCGCTGGGAATCGTCTGCTTCCGGATCAACCCCACGGACGGCGGCCTTGATGAAGGATCCCTGGACGCGGTCAACCGCAAAGTCCTCTCCCGGGTTTTCTGGGAAGGTCGCGCGTTCATGTCGTCGACGCTTGTCGCTGGGCGTTTCGCGCTTCGAATGTGCATCCTCAATCACACGACCACCTGGCACGACGTGCGAGAGACCCTGGAGACCGCCGAGCGATTCGGGACCGAGGCGTTGACATGACCCGGCCCGTCACCCTCTTCACCGGCCAGTGGGCCGACATGCCGCTGGCCGAGCTGGCCGCCAGGGCTGGCGCCTGGGGCTACGACGGCCTCGAGCTCGCCTGCTGGGGCGACCACTTCGATGTGGTGCGCGCCGCAGCCGATCCCGGCTACTGCGCCGCCCGCCGCGAGCTGCTGGAAACCCACGGGCTCGGGGTGTGGGCCATCAGCAATCACCTGGTCGGTCAGGCCGTGTGCGATCCGATCGACGACCGCCACCGCGCCATCCTGCCTCCGCATGTGTGGGGAGATGGCGACCCGGAAGGCGTCCGCGCCCGCGCCGCCGAAGAGATGAAAGCCACCGCGCGCGCCGCCGCCAACCTGGGCGTCCAGGTCGTGAACGGCTTCACCGGCAGTTCCATCTGGCACCTCCTGTATCCGTTCCCGCCCCTTCCCGAGCGCGCCATCGAGGCGGGCTTCGCCGACTTCGCCGGTCGCTGGCACCCCATCCTGGACGCCTTTGACGAAGCGGGCGTCCGTTTCGCGCTCGAGGTGCATCCCACCGAGATCGCCTTCGACATCGCAAGCGCCGGGCGCGCACTGGAAGTCATCGGCAGGCGCGAAGCCTTCGGCTTCAACTACGACCCCAGCCATCTCGCCTATCAGGGCATCGATGTCGTGGAGTTCATCCACCGCTTCTCCGACCACATTCATCACGTGCATGTGAAGGACGTGTGGTGGGCGGACCGTCCGATGCCCTCCGGAGTCTTCGGGGGACATCTGGCCTTCGGACACCGGGACCGGTCCTGGGACTTCCGCTCCCCTGGCCGCGGGAAGGTGCCCTTCGAGGACATCGTGCGCGCCCTCGCCCGCATCGGCTACGACGGACCGCTCTCCGTCGAGTGGGAAGACATGAACATGGACCGCGAGCACGGCGCCGAGGAAGCATGCGCCTTCGTGCGTTCCCTGGACTTCCCGCCTTCGAACGCCGCCTTCGATGCCGCCTTCGAGCGTCGAAAGGCCGGCGTCGACTGAGCCGCGCCACATCACTTCGTCGACAAGGGTTGACGCTCGCCCCCCGCTGATCTGCCTTTCGCCCAGGACACCGAATCCGGCCTCGCCGAACATCGGTGCCCGTCCGCATCGTCGCCCTCGCTCCGCATTGCCGCCCACCTTTCCGACTCCGGTAGCCAGCACTTATGTTGCGGGGTCTTTCGTCTTCCGGTCTCCTTCTCGCGGTGGGTCAATGGTCAAACGAACGATCACAGCGATGCTGGTCGCCCTAGTCATCACGCCCACCGTCCTGTCGGCCACGCAGGGCCTCTCCGACGATGAACTCGAGCCTCTCGTAACCCGAGTGGAAGAGGGCGTTCTCGAGCGCGCCAAGCTCGCCCAGGTCATGGTCGACAAGATCTTCTCCTTCTCCGAACTGGGGCAGCAGGAGATCGAGACCTCGGCCTACATTACGGGGATCCTCGAAGAGAACGGCTTTACCATCGAGCGCGCACCCTCGGGCATCCCGACCGCCTGGTTCGCGCGCTGGGGGAGCGGCAGGCCGGTCATCTCCTTCGGGTCGGACATCGACGGCATCCCCAAGGCCAACCAGAAGCCCGGTGTAGCGTATCACGATCCGCTGATTCCCGGCGCCCCCGGCCACGGCGAGGGCCACAACTCGGGACAGGCCGTGAACGTGGTGGCGGCGCTCGCGCTCAAGGACGTCATGGAGGCCGAGGGCATCGAGGGCACGCTCGTGCTCTGGCCCGGGGTCGCCGAGGAGCAGTTGGGCTCGAAAGCCTGGTACGTGCGCGACGGCTATCTCCAGGACATCGATGTCACCCTCTTCACGCACGTGAGCAGCAACCTGTCGGTGAGCTGGGGCCAGGGAAGCGGCACCGGGCTGGTCTCGGTGGAGTTCACCTTCGCGGGCGAGGCGGCGCACGGCGCCGGTGCGCCCTGGCGGGGCCGCAGCGCGCTCGACGCGGTCGAGCTGATGAACGTCGCCTGGAACTTCCGGCGCGAGCACCTGCGACCCGACCAGCGCTCCCACTACGTGATCAGCGACGGCGGGGATCAGCCGAACGTCGTGCCGCCGAGCGCCTCGGTATGGTATTTCATCCGCGAGATGGACTACGAGGACATCAGGCGCAACTTCGATACCGCCATCCGCATCGCCGAAGGCGCGGCCATGATGACGGACACCGAGATGTCGTACCGGATCATCGGAGCCGCCTGGCCGCGCCACTTCAACAGGGTGGTCGCCGAGACGATGCACGAACACATCCAGGAGGTCGGGCTCCCGGAGTGGACCGACGACGACCACGATTTCGCGAGCGCGGTGCAGGAATCGGTGGGCAGCGTCCCGTCGGGGATGCCGATCACCCTGTCGCCCCTGGGCGAGCCGGGGCCGCGCCGGAGCGGCGGATCCGACGACATCGGCGATATCTCGTGGAACGTGCCCACGGTGACCCTGCGCTTCCCGTCCAACGTGCCGGGGCTTCCGGGCCACCACTGGTCGAGCGCCATGGCGATGGCCACCCCGATCGCGCACAAGGGCGCGGTCGCCGGTGCGCGCGTGATGGCCCGCACCGCGCTGCAGCTCTTCGCCCAGCCGGAACTGGTCGACGAGGCGTGGACCTACTTCCGGGAGGAACAGACGGCGGCCGTGGAGTATATTCCCTTCATCGGCCCCGACGACCCGCCACCCATCGATCTCAACAAGGAGATCATGGACGCGTATCGTCCGCTCCTCGAGCAGTTCTACTATGACGAAACCCGCTTCGAGACATATCTCGAGCAGTTGGGGATCAGGTATCCCACGCTCTCGCGGCCGGTTTCCGAGGAGGACCGGCAGGACACCCCGGGATCGAGCTGAGGACTTTCACAACCGGAGTTTTCCGATGATCGACGCCAGCCGCAGACTTCTCTCCGCCGCGGCCATACTGTTTGTGGTTCCCCTTACCGGCGCGGGCGGCCTCCCGGAGGCCGTCACGGAACCCCCGGTCGACGCACCGCCGGTCGCATCGGCCGACGATCCCACCGAGGTGGGCTGGCGCCTCCTGGCCAGCCTCAACTACCGCACCGGCGAGACGGGCGAGGAGTTGGCCGCTCTTGCCGGCAAGCTCGTCAAGATCCCCGGGTTCACGGTGCCGCTCGAGGACTGGGCGTCTTCGGCGACGGAATTCCTCCTCGTGCCCTACGTCGGCGCCTGCATCCACACGCCTCCGCCGCCGCCCAACCAGCTCGTCTACATCCAGATGGATGCAGGAAAGCGGGCGACGATGGACGGGTGGAACCCGGTGTGGGTCGAGGGCGTGCTCGAGATCGAGATGACGCAGAGCGTGTACGGCTACGTCGGCTTCACCATTACCGGCCAGCGGGTCTATCCGTACGGATCCTGAGCCGCGATGCAGTCCGCGTGCATGCCTGGAGCGCGCCCTCGCTGAGCCGAGGGCGCGCTTTTTCGTGAAACGACGGCTAGCCGGGAGACGCCGATAGATGAGCCTCGCGATCGAGGTCCGACGCCTGCGGTTCCGATACGGCCAAGGTCCCCTGGTGCTGGACATCCCCGAGTTGACGCTCGAGCGCGGCCAGCGCGCGTTTCTGTACGGCCCCAGCGGCAGCGGCAAGACCACGCTGCTCGGGGTGCTGGCGGGCGTCCTGGAGGCCGATGAGGGCGAGGTCAAGGTGCTGGGCAGGGATCTCGTCTCACTCTCGGGCGGCCAGCGCGACGCCTTCCGGGCGGAGCATATCGGCTACGTCTTCCAGATGTTCAACCTCATTCCATACCTGTCGGTACTCGAAAACATCGCCCTCCCCGCCCGCATGGACCCTGCACGCCGGGCCCGGCTGGACGGCGCGGGGGTGAAGGAGACCGCCGCGATGCTGGCCGATCATCTCCAGATCGGCGATCTGCTGAAGAAGCCGGTGACGGAGCTCTCGGTAGGCCAGCAGCAGCGGGTGGCCGCATGCCGGGCCCTGATCGGCGCCCCCGAACTCATCGTTGCCGACGAACCCACCTCCTCTCTGGATTTCGACCGCCGCGAGGCCTTCCTGGAGCTTCTCTTCCAGGAGTGCGCGCGCGCCGGCGCAACGCTGGTGTTCGTGAGTCACGACCGCACCCTCGAGAGCATGTTCTCGCGCATCATCTCGCTCCCCGACGTCAACAAGGCGGTGCTCTGATGCTGGTTTTCGACCTCGCGCTCAAGTCGCTCCGCAACCGCGCGTTCAGCACCTCGCTCACGGTGGGCTCCATCGCCCTCAGCGTCGCCCTCCTGATCGGCGTCGAAAACGTGCGCGTAGGCATGCGCGAGAGCTTCTCGAACACCATCTCCCAGACCGACCTGATCGTGGGTACCAAGGGGGGCACCATCCAGCTGCTGCTGTACTCGGTCTTCGGCATGGGATCGCCGACCAACAACCTGTCCTGGGACACGTACCGCGAATGGGCCGAGCACCCCGCCATCGAATGGACCATCCCATACGGGCTCGGCGACAGCCACAGGGGATTCCGCGTCATCGGCACCAACGAGGATTTCTATCGCCACTACCGGTATCGAGGGGGACAGGAGATCGCGCTGGCGGAGGGCCGTGGTGGCTCGGAGGTCTTCGACGTAACCCTGGGCGCGGATGTGGCGAGCGAACTGGGCTACGGGCTAGGCGACGAGATCGCGGTGACCCACGGGATCGGCGAGGTGGGCTTCCTGAACCACGACCAGATGCCGTTCACGGTGGTGGGCATCCTCGACAAGACCTTCACCCCGGTCGACCGCGCGGTCTACGTCACCCTCGAGGGCATCGAGGCCATCCACTTCGGGTGGGAGGACGGCGCGCCGCCCATGCCGGGCGACGAGCACACGCGCGGGGAAGTGCTCGCAATGGAGGAGATCGAGATCACCCAGGTGACGTCGTTCTTCGTGGGCACGACCAATCGCAGGGACGTGCTCCGGCTGCAGCGCGAGATCAACGACTACGAAGGCGAGCCGATGATGGCGGTGATTCCCGGGCTGGCGCTGAACGAGATGTGGCAGGGGATCGGCTACGCCGAGACCGGGCTCCGGCTGGTGACGATCTTCGTCGTGCTGGTGGGACTGCTGGGCATGCTCGTGTCGCTCTACACGTCGCTCAACGAACGCCGGCGGGAGATGGCGATCCTGCGCGCCGTCGGAGCCGGACCCAAACGGATCATCTCGCTGCTGGTGCTGGAGTCGGTGTGCCTGGCCGCAGCGGGAGCCATCGCCGGACTGGCGCTGGTCTACGTGCTGCTCTCAGCAGGGCAGCCCATCGTCGAAGCGCAGGTGGGGCTCTTCATCCCGATCCGGCCACCCGGCTCGATCGAGTTGCTCTTCCTGGGCGCCGTGGTGACGGCGGGATTCCTGATGGGCTTCGTGCCCGCGCTCAAGGCGTACCGAACCGCCCTCCACGACGGGCTCGCGGTACGGGTGTAGGGGGGCTCTCAGCTCGAAGCCAGCCAGCGATAGACCGCACCCACGTTCAGCGGGAACCACTCCTCGTACTGGCCCCAGTGGGCGTAGTCGTCGAGGCGTACCTGGGCCATTGCCTCCTCTTCGGACAATCCCTCGTCGAGTGCCGCCTGCACTGCATCCCGCAGGTCCGCGTAGTAGGCGAGCTGGCGCTCGATGGTGCCGCGGTCCCCCACGTCTCCGTGCCCGAAGACCATGGTCTCGAAGGGAATCTCCATGAGCAGGTCCAGCGCAACGTAGAACTCGTCGAAATACCAGCCCGGGAGGTCACGGAACCCTACGCGGTCGTTGCTGACGAAGTCTACTGCGAAGGCGATGCGCTCCTCGGGGAGAAACGTCACGATCAGGTTGTCGCTGTGGCTCCGCCCCAGGTAGTGGAGTTCGATGGCGCGGCCGCCGAAGCGCAGCGTCATCTCGTCTGAGAAGGTCAGGTCCGGAGGCGGGAGGTCGGGGTCGCCGCGCTCCAGGATGATGGGCAACGCGTTCTCCTGGGCGATGATGGGGACGTCGTCGCCGAACTCGGCCCGGAGCGCGGGTGCCCCGGTGGCGTGGTCGGCGTCGCTGTGGCTGTAGACGATAGCCGCGAGCGGCTTGTCCGGGACCGCGCCGCGGATGGCGCCCGCGAGGCCGGCCGCCGCCTCCATCGAGATGGGGTCAACCGCCACCACGCCGTCGTCGGTGTCGACGAAGAACGCGTTGTGGGTGCCCGCATTGTACCAGAAAACGCCGTCGGCGACCTGGCTGGTCGCGCGGTTCATTGCGGGAGCCTGTTCGGTGCCTTCGGCGCAGGCGCCGAGGGTCAGGGCGAGGGCGGCCGCAATCGGAATGGGTGTACGAATGGAACGGGTCATGCGGTTATCCTCCTCCGGGGGCGGGATGGGGTCGAGCAGGGCTCCCGCTCGGTAACCCCTCCGTAATACTCCTGTAATACTCCGCCGCTCATGTTCCGCGTGCAACAGGCCGGAGACTCCGCGGCAGCTGCAGGGACCGCGCATCGCAAGGTCCGACGCGCGGCTGAATGTGGAATCCCTTTCGACATCCGGAAAACTCCGGCATCTTGTCCGTGGAACGTACGCACACCGAAATCCCCGGCATCGAGTCCATCATGCATCCTGCGGTTCCTCACTCAGAACGGCGAACGAGTTGGCGTTACCGGTGCGTTGGACTCGGCTGCCTCATCATTGCCGCGTGCGCGGCGCCTGAATCCAGCGTGACCGAACTCGCTCTGGAGGAAGTGGCCGTGGAGGCGGCGCCCGGAGCCCGCTTTCCGTCACTCGAGCGCTACGGCGAAGCGGTTGTGCTGAGCTGGCTTGAGCCGCACATGGTGGAGGGCGAGGAAGTGTGGGCGCTGAAGGGAGCCCCGTATGAGGACGGCGCCCTGGGCAAGCCCTTCGAGGTGACCCGCTCGGGCGGGGGCGCGACCTTCTTCGTGAACTGGGCGGACTTCCCGGTGGTGTGGCCCGTGGGCGCCGGGCGGCTGGCCGCGCACTGGCTCCAGCGGGGCGGGCCGGCCACCTACGATTACGGGGTGCGGGTCTCCTTCTCCGAGGACGGCGGGCACTCCTGGAGCGAGCCGTGGACACCGCACGAGGACGGCACGCCGTCCGAGCACGGGTTCGTGTCGGTGTTCGGGCTGGGGCACGGGGAAGCGGGAATGGTCTGGCTTGACGGCCGGCGCTTCTTCGAGGCCGACGGCTCGCGGGCGGCCAGCCCGCGCATGACGCTGCGATACCGTACGGCTGGCGCGGACGGGACGAAGACCGCCGAGGTCGAACTGGACGACCGCATCTGCGACTGCTGCCAGACCGACGCGGCGATGACCTCCGTGGGGCCGGTGGTGGTCTACCGCGACCGCACCGAGGAGGAGGTGCGGGATATTGCCGTGGGCCGTTTCGTGGACGGGAAGTGGACCGGCGGCGTCCCCGTGCACGACGACGGCTGGATGATCCCGGGCTGCCCGGTGAACGGCCCCTCCGTGGCGGCTGCGGGCGATGCGGTCGTGGTGGCGTGGTTCACCGGAGCCGGAAACACGCCCAGGGTGCGGGCGGCCTTCTCCCGGGACGCGGGCGCGACCTTCGGCCCGCCGGTCACCATCGACCTGGGCAACCCGGTGGGGCGCGTCGCCACGGTGATGCCCGAGCCGGGAACGGCCCTGGTCACCTGGCTGGAGGCCGAGCAGCTGTTCGTGCGCAGCATCACGGTGGACGGGAACCTGGGTGTCGCGCGCCAGGTAGCAACCTCCTCCAATGCACGCGCGAGCGGTTTCCCGGCCATGCTGGTGGACTCCGCGGACCGAGTCGTGTTCGCACAGACGGTCGTGGACCACGGCATTCGGGTCCTGCGGTCGCGGCAGCCCTGGACGGCCTGGCGGGATTGAGACCGCACAACCGCGGAAGGTTGCGGGCTCAACCCGATTCCTCCCGCCGGCGCCCGATGCCGCTCGTGCGCGACCCTACCGGGAGACCATCATGACCCACCAGCCGTTCGGTTCGGCAGGAAAGTTCTGGCTGCTGTCCCTCGCGTGGCTGCCTGCGGGGATTGTGGCGGTGTCGCTCGCCCGCGGAGTGGCTCCCCCGATCACGCCCGAGACCCTGTTCATGCTCCCCGTGGCGCTCCTGTCGCTGGCGGTCACGGCCCCCTGCGGGCTGCCGCTCGCACTGGCTTTCCGGGGGATCTGGCGGACAGGGTCCACGCGCGCGGCCTGGACGTCGTTCGCCATCCTCGCGCCCATCACCTCGTTCGCGGCGCTCTTCGCCGGTCTGCTAGGGCCGGTCGCGATCGCGATCTACGCCATCGTGCTCAGCGTTCCGGCGTGGATCGTGTACGCGGTCGTGCGCAATCGCGGGCCCTCGCGCCAGGTGTAGCAGCTAGCCGGCGCCAGTCCCGCTCGCCGGGGGACGCGGCGCCTCGGCCGTGCCTTCGCAGTAGCTGAACAGCCCCGGGAGCCCGCGGCAGCGGATCGTCTCCGTGGGCTCACGAGCCTCGGCGGGATCGTAGTACGTCGTCATCGTCCGGCTGTATACGAAGGCCGCCGGAAAATGGAACAACCCGCTGAGTCCGACGAGCAGATAGAGCGCTACCGCGCAGCCGATGATGGTCCTCTTTCTCATGGCAGTCCCTTGCGACGAAAGGGCGCCATGTGCGGTCCTCCCGGCTTACGCACCCGCCCAACCCATGACCACATGCTTCAATTCCCCCAAGCTGGGTGGAATCCGCCTGAACCGCGAGGGCTTCGTCGCCCCCGCCGCCAGCCCCTCGGGCACCGGCACCGAACTCCCGATCGCCTCCTCCACGATGTCCTCGAACTTGGCCGGATGCGCCGTGGCCAGCACCACACCGTGGGCATCCGGCCTCCCCGCAAGCGCCTGCTCCAATGCGAGCCATCCAACCGCGGTATGCGGGTCCAGGATGTAGCCATGCTCGTCGAAAACTCGTCTCATCGCTTTCTTCGTATCGGCATCGCTCCACGCGGAGCCCGACAGGCACCCCCGCAGACGCGCCAGATCGCCATCGAAGAGCGCCAGGATGCGCGCCAGGTTCGACGGCGCCCCGACATCCATCGCGCTGGAGAGCGTGCGCACCGATGCCCGCGGCTCGTAGAAACCCGTACGCAGATACTCCGGGACGACGTCGTTGGCGTTGGTGGCCGTGACCAACGCTGCCGCGGGCAGGCCCAGTTCGCGGGCCATGAGGCCGGCCGCCAGGTTGCCGAAGTTGCCCGAGGGCACCGAGAAGACCAGCGGTTCGTGCCGGTTCAGCCGCGCCCACGCATGGAAGTAGTAGAAGATCTGCGGCAGCAGCCGTCCGATATTGATCGAATTCGCGGACGTAAGCGCGAGAGCCTTCCGCGCATCCGGATCGCGGAACATCGCCTTGACAAGCCGCTGGCAGTCATCGAACGCGCCCGCCACAGCCACTGCGAGCACCTGGTCGCCCAGCGTCGTGAACTGCCGCTGCTGGCGCTCGCTCACCTGCCCTTCCGGGAACAGCACCACCACGCGCGTCCGCGGCAGGCCGAGAAAGGCGTGCGCGACCGCCCCGCCGGTGTCGCCCGAAGTCGCCACCATGACCGTGAGGGGAGGCCCGGAGCGCTGCAACCTCGACATCAGACAGCCCATGAAGCGCGCGCCCACATCCTTGAATGCCAGGGTGGGGCCGTGGAACAGCTCCAGCACATGCATGCGCGGGCCCAGGGGAACCAGCGGCAACGGAAAGCCGAGCGCCTCGCGCACCGCGGATTCCAGCACTTCATCCTCCAGTTCATCGCCGAGAAGATGACGCGCCACGGCGAGCCCGCAGCGGATCGCGCCGGCGCCCCTCAGCCCATCGATCTCGCCCGCGGAAAGGGGCGAGAGCCTCTCCGGCATGAAGAGTCCGCCGTCGGGGGCGAGTCCCCGGAACAGCGCTTCGCCGAAGGAAACCGGTGCGGCATGGCCCGACGTGCTGACGAGTCTCAATCTCCCTCCGCTTCGACGTCCTCGACGCGCACCCCACGCCGGTTGACGGGGGAGGCCCAGGCTTCGCAATCAAGCGCCGCGGTCTCACCAAAGGCCCAGCGGATGCCCTCGGCGACGTGTTCGGCCGCCTCGCCGCCCCGGCACAGCGCGAAAACCGAGGGACCGGACCCGGACAGGGAGAAGCCGAGCGCGCCACGAGCCAGCGCCGCTTCCCTGGCCCGGGCGAAACCCGGGACGCGTCCGGCGCGCAGTGGCTCCGCCACGACATCCCTGATCGAACGAGAGAGAAGGTCCCAGTCGGAGGCGTAGAGCCCGGCGGTGAAGGCCGCGGTGTTGGCCCACTGCGTGACCGCGGCCTTGAGCGGCACGTGTTCGCCGAGCACGCGGCGGGCATCCTCCGTGCGGGTCTCCAGGTGCGGGCGCACCACCACCGCCCAGAGTTCCGGTGGGACGGGAAGCTCGACGACCTGCAGCGACCTGCCGGGGAGAACCAGCACGATGCCGCCATACAGCGCGGGCGCGACGTTGTCGGCGGCAGGAGACCCCGAACCGGCCAGCTCGCCGGCCACCGCACACTGCAGCAGCTGCCTCCGGGACAGGCCCGCCCCGATCGCGCGGTCCGCCGCCACCGCCCCCACTACGGCACTCGAGGCGCTGCCTCCCATGCCTCCGGCGAGCGGTATGCCCTTGTGAAGCTCGAGCGCCAACCCCGCCGAGGGGGCGCCCGCCATCTCCAGGACGGCCCGGGCAGCCGCCCCCGCGCTGTTGCGGGCGGGGTCCGCCGGGATGGGCCCCACGTCGCCGGTGATGCGCTCGATGGTCACCCCCGGCTCGGGCGCCGCGCGCGCCACCACCGCGTCGCAGGGCCGCTCGACGGCCATGCCGAAGACATCGAACCCGCACGCGATGTTGCCGATGGTGGCGGGAGCGGAGACGCGCACGCGGGCCGCGCCGCCGGGCGAGTGCGTTCCCGTCATGGCGGCCCTACTTGAACACCCGGAAGAAGGCCCGGAACACCTTCCGGGCGGTGGGCGTCAGCTTCTGCTTGCGCCAGGCGTTCGCCGCGCGCGCAAAGACGTCGCTGCGCGTGGGATAGGGGTGGATGGTGCTCCCGAGCTTGCCCAGGCCGAGGCCCGCGGTCATCGCCAGCGTGACCTCGCCGATCATGTCTCCCGCGTGCGCGCACACGAGCGTCGCCCCGAGGATGCGGTCGCTGCCCTTCTTCAGATGGACGCGGAAGAAGCCCTCCTTCTCACCCTCGAGGATGGCGCGGTCGATGTCGTCGAAGTGGACGGTGATGGTCTCGACATCGTGGCGCGCCGCAATGGCCTCGTCGCGATGGAGGCCGACGTGGGCAACCTCCGGGTCTGTGTAGGTGGCCCACGGGATGACCAGGCGGCTGGCGCGGCCGCGGCCGAAGAAGAGCGCGTTCTGCACGGCGATGCGGGCCTGGTGGTCGGCGGCATGCGTGAACTGGTGCTTCGACGCCACGTCGCCCACCGCGTAGATGCCCTTCGCCGTCGTGCGCAACTGGTCGTCGACCTGGATGCCGGTGCGGTCGCAGGCCACGCCGGCGGCCTCGAGGCCCATCCCGTCGACGTTGGGTGCACGGCCGGCGGCCACCAGCACCGCCTCGGCTGCGAGCTCCTCCTGCTGTCCGGCGTGTTCAACTTCCAGCACGGTGGCGCCGTCCTCGCGGCGCGCCCTGAGCACGGTCGCCGAATTCAGAACGCGCACGCCGTCGGCCTCGATGGCCCGGGTCACGATGGCGGCCGCGTCCCGGTCGTCGCGCGGCAGCGGATGCGGGTCTGCGTGCACCACGGTGACCTCACTGCCGAAGCGCGCAAAGGTCTGCGAGAGTTCCACCCCGATGGGACCGGCGCCGATCACGATCACGCGCGGCGGAAGCTCGGTGAGCGAGAAGATGGTCTCGTTGGTGTACACGTTCGGGCCCTCGAGCCCCGGCACCGGAATGAGCGCCGCACGGGCGCCGGTCGCGATGACCGCGCGGCGGAAGTGCAGTTCGTCCCCGTTGACGCGCAGCCGGTCCGGGCCCACGAACTCGCCGTGGCCGAGGAAGACGTCCACCCCCAGCCCGGCGAACCGTGACGCCCCGTCGACCGGGCTGATGCGCGCGCGCAGTCGCCGCATGCGCTCCATGGCGGCGGTGAACCCGCTCGCCGATCCGGAACGGCCGTTGGCGGAGGCCCCGCGTGACGCGTGCACCCGCCGGGCCGAGCTGATCACCGCCTTGGAGGGAACGCACCCGAAGTTGAGGCAGTCGCCGCCCATGAGGTGGCGCTCCACCATGGCGACCTTCGCGCCCAGCCCCGCGCCGATGGCGGCGCTCACCAGCCCCCCCGTCCCGGCCCCGACCACGACCAGGTGGTAGCGGTCACGGGGTTCGGGGTTGCGCCAGTCGGGCGGGTGCACATGCCCCACCAGTTCGCGGTTGTGCACGTCGTCGGGAAGGATCACGACTCTGTCTGCCGGCACGATCTGTCTCTCCGCTGTTTGTCTCACTCGTCCATGTCCGCCCCGCCCTCAGTCCCCCGTGATCTCCCTCAGCGCCCGCCGGGCGATGCGCGTGACCAGGGTGGTGACCACGATGGTCGCCGCCAGCCCCACCCCGAGCACCGTGTAGTAACCGGCGCCCCGCGCCACCTCCACCCCGCTCGCCAGCGCCGCCACGTCACCGATCACCTGGCCGTAGTACACGTACAGCAGCGTCCCGGGAATCATCCCCAGCGACGCGATCAGGTAGTCCACGAAGCGCACCCTGGTCAGGCCGAGGGCATAGTTGAGCAGGTTGAAGGGAA
>JAJDVR010000001.1 GCA_022826025.1 Gemmatimonadota bacterium
AGCGACAGGCACGCCGCTCCGGCTTCGCCCGGAATCTCGATCCGGCGGATCTCTTCGCGCAGCGCCTCCAGCGCTCGCCGCTTCGTCTTCGGCACGTGAGACATGGGCCGACAAGATACCGAACAAAAACCGCAAGTGTCAATCCGGATGTCGGCATGAAGTATGCGTCAGGTGCCGCCTGAGACCCCACAAACCCGGAAGCGAGGGACCGAATCATCCCGATCCGGAAAGGGTAGGATGGACGTGCGGCCGGGTTTCTCTTCGCGCGTCGGACTGCAACGGAAGCAACGCCGCCAACCTGATCCCAGGAGCTTGCGAACAATGTTTTCAAAGACGAATCGTCAGCCGATATCCCTCAGACTCTTCCTCGTCCTGCTGCTCGCCCCGACCACCCTCGCGCTGACAGCCTGCGAAAGCTCTACAGAGCCGGACGGGGACCAGATGACCCAGAACGAAGCCAACGCCCTCGTGCAGGGGCTGTACGGTGGAAGCCTTCTGTCCTATGGAGGGCTGCTTCTCCAGGCCGATCCGGCAATGCTCACGGTGGTTCCGCCTGGAGCGCCTCTTCCCCTGGAGGCCGCCACTCCCTGCACCGGAGGCGGCGAAGCCGGGTTCTCGGGAAGTGCGACGATCTCCATAGACGAGGCTCAGGGTTCCATAGAGCTGGAGCTGGCGGGGACCCTGACCCCCATCGGCTGCACGTTCACCGGCGATGGCGCCACCTTCGTCCTGGACAGCAGTCCTGGGCTGGCCCAGGAGGGCACGGTTTTCATTTCACTGGAAGCCTTCAACTTTTCCATCAACATCACGTCTTCCGGCTCGTTCAACTGGACGAGCGGGACCAGGTCGGGCAGTTGCGATCTCGACAACACCATCACCTCCGAGATCTCGATGGTCGATGCCGCACTCAGCGGCGCCATCCCGACCGCGACGATCACCGGCTCCGTGTGCGGCCTCAGCGTCAACCGTGACATCGAACTGACCGCCACGACCTCCTGACGCGCGGACAACCCCGCCGGGCACATCCCGGCTGCTCGGCGGGTTCCTGTTTCCGCATCTGCAGGACCGGCCGACAGGCACTGCCGAGTCCCTTCCGGAGAAGTTCACTCGGGCCTTGCGATGATATATCGGTAGTCGATATAATGTTGTCTGATATGACGACTACCGATATGTTGTCCCGGGAGGAGGTTTCGGAAATGCGCAAGCGTTCGCGTTTCATCCGGCCATGCGGCGTCATGCAGCGTCGCCCATCGCAAGCAGGCACTCCATGGATCGCGGTATTGCTGGCGTTGACCAGTTCGTGCGACCCGGCGGGCCGCGATACCCAACCCGCACCTGCGCGCGATTCCGCGGGCGTGACCATCATCGAGAACCACGGCCCCGATGAAATGCTTGGCATCCGAGCCGTGCGAACGGTCGATCTCATACCTCCCGACAGCGCGCTTACGGCGGTTCCGTGGGGTGTGGTCGCGGACCCGATGACAGGCCGGATCCATGTGGCGGACTGGACAGGGCAGAGAGTCGTGGCCTTCGACGCTTCGGGAGCCTATGCGGGCAGCTACGGACGCGAGGGGGACGGACCCGGTGAGTTTCGCAATCCTGCTGCCGTGTCCATGGACCCGTACGGGGCTCTCACGGTGTGGGACACCGGCCGGCAGATCCTGAATCGCTGGTCGAGCGAGGGCGATCTGCTGAACGAGCAGCGCCCGGAGCTGGTCTACTGGGGTCCGGGATTCGCGATCGGAAGAGACTGGCTCGCTACGGTGACGAGCGCCACGTCGGCATCGGGAATGGTCACGGAGCAGCGACTCGTCGTCGAGAGGGGACAGACCACGGCGATGCTGCACGAAGTCCCGATGGAACTGGCGGTCATGGAGTTCGGCGGCGGATCCTTTCCGGGGCCCAGGGTGCTCGCTCCCTCGGTCATCTGGACGCACCGGAGAGACTCCATCTTCTTCCTGAACGGGCCGGGCTATCGTATCGACAAGCATGCCGGCGGCTCGGTGGTGTCGAGTATCAGACGGTCCGTGGACCCGATCGACGTCACGCGACAGATGGCCGTACGAGGCGCGGAGTTCGGCCCGGGTCCCTATGGAATGTTCATGCGGCGCTTCGGGCTGGAGGCGGACGATATCGTGGCCGCGGTCGGATACGAGGAGCAGGTCTCGCCGGTGCTGAGTATGGTCGCAGCTCCCGGAGGCCAGCTGTGGGTGACGCGCAGCACCGACGGAATGACGCCCCGCATCGTCGACATCCTCGATTCCTCCGGAGGGTACGCGGGCTCGTTCGAGTTGCCCGGGGTTCCCGTTGCGTTCATCTCCGACTCGATCTTCGCGGGTCTCCGCCTGGAGGAAACCGGAGAGACGATCGTATCGCTCTACCGCCTGACCGATGCGGATTCCGATCGAGAGCCGACGGATTCCGGTCGAGAGCCGGCGACGGAGAGCGGTGCGGCCGCGAACCCGCCGGTCCCGACATCGTCCGGGTTTTACGAGTTCCGCGACTGCCCGGAATGCCCCTTGATGGTCGAACTGCCTCCAGGCGAATTCGTGATGGGACGCGGCGCGCACGAGGAGCCGGATCCCGGAAACCCGCCGCAACCCGAGTGGCTGGTGGAGGCACAGAAACCGCCCACCGAGGTGCGAATCGCGTATTCCTTCGCCATCGGCAAGCATGAAGTGACGTTCGGGGAATGGGACCTCTGCGTCGACGCCGGAGGATGCACGTATGTGCCCGACGACAACGGCTGGGGACGCGGCGACCGGCCGGTGATCAACCTCGCCCGCCCCGATGTCGACCAATACCTCACATGGATCAGCGAGCGCACGAGTCAGGCCTACCGCCTGCCCAGCGAGGCGGAGTGGGAATACGCCGCGCGAGGCGGCACGACGACAACCCGGTACTGGGGGGACGGGCCCGGCGCCGGCATGGTGACCTGTGAAGGCTGCCCGGGCCGATGGGACCTCAGGAGCACAACTCCCGCCGGCTCGTTCCCGGCGAACCCGTTCGGACTCCACGACACAATCGGGAACGTGACCGAATGGGTCGCGGACTGCTGGAATGCCACACATGAAGGGAATCCCGGCGATGGCTCCGCGAGGACGGAGGATTCTCCATGGTGGCAGGATGGCGCCTGCATACGGCCCGTGCAGCGGGGGAGTTCCTGGTCGTCCTACTCGTGGTCGGTAACGGCTGCCTTTCGGCACTACCATTGGCCGGGCCCGTGGAACGACCGAGAAACCATGACCGGCTTCCGACTGCTCCGGCCTATCGCATCGGGCCCGGCGGAGGCGCCGACCCTCGAATCGCATTCCCGGAGATAAAATCAGCCATGAGCAAGCCAGACCCCACCGGCGACCAGGAATTCGACGCGCAGGGCTTCGCCCGGGGAATCCACGAGCTGCTGGTCCTCGCCGCGCTGCGGGAAAGCCCCAGGCACGGCTACCAGATCGCCCTGGACGTGGAGGCGCACAGCAACGGGGTCTTCCGGTTCCGGCACGGGACCCTGTATCCGATCCTGCACCGGATGGAGGGGAACGGGCTCATCCAGGGCCGCTGGTCGAGCGGGGGCGGGCGGAGGAGGAAGGTATATTCGCTCACCGACATCGGCCGCAGGCACCTCAGCGGAGAAACAGACCGGGTTCAGGAGATCCTGTCCGGGCTCATGCGGATGCTTCGCCGCGCGCGGGAGCTCCCGGCGTGAGTGCGTTCCAGCCGACGCTGCGCAGACTCGACCAGGACTTGACGGTCCCCATTCCGGACCGCCTCAGGATCCTGCGCGAACTCGAGTTCGACCTCGAGGCGCTCTCGGGCGAACTCGAAGCCCGGGGTACGCCCCCGGACGAGGCCCGCGCCCGTGCGCTGGACGCCCTCGTACCGAATGGGGCGACGCTCCGCGAACTCGACCGCCTCCACGCCTCCCACTACCGCCGGCTCACTCGCCACTTCAGCCCCGGCCGCCTGCGAACCATCGAACGGTCGGCGCTGGCCTTCGCCACCGCGGTTGTGCTCTTCGCGGAAACCTTCCTGCTCCTGCGGGCCGACTGGCTCCGTCATGCGTCGCCCTTCCTGTGGCCGGTTCTCGGGCTGGGCGCACTCCTCTTCGCGGCCATCGCCGCGCAGTCGTTCAGGCTGTGGGTCAAGCGCGACCACCAGGATCCGGCAGCGAACCTCCGCGTCATCCTGTTCCTGTCCGGCCTGACGCTCGCCACCGGCATCTTCGGCGCCCTTGCCGACCTCTTGCGGCTCGCCGGCGTTCTGGAGGCCGAGCCCGGACTGGCCGGATCGCTCCTGCTCGAATGGCTGTCCGCGAGCAGCGTCCTGCTCTCGTTCTCACTGCTGCTTGCCCTCACCGGAGGGCTGGCCTGGTTTATTCCCGCACACTGGCTCGCGCTCGTCTCCGGTGCGCACGCCGAGCTGTTGGGCAACCCCCTGCCGGACACTCGCCCCGACGCGCCGCGGTCGCCCGCCCGTGTACGTCCACACCAACCCGCATTTCCGGGAGAATCATCATGACCGCGATGGAAGCCTTCGAAGCCCTCGGCGTCATCCGCTGGCCGCTCACCTTCTCGCTGCTGGTGGTCGTCGCCCTGGCGCTGTGGTCGCTCGCGCTGGTGTGGCCCAGTGCCATGCCGGGCCGGCATGCCAAGGCCTGGATCGACGCCATCCTGTTCTGGGGAGGGTTCGCGGCCATCAGCGGCGTGCTGGGCACACTGGTCGGCATCATCATCACCTTCCAGTTCATCGAGTTGGCCGGCGAGGTCCGGGCGACGCTGGTGGCGGGAGGCATCAAGGTCGCGCTCCTCAGCTCAGCGCTCGGCACCCTGATTCTGGCCGTGGCTTCCCTGCTCTGGTTCGGGCTGCAGCTGCGCTGGCGCATCCTGATCGCCCAACACGCCGACAGCCCCGCATAAAGCGCGGGCGAATTCGGGGGGCTGTGGCGAAAAGGCTGCCCGGATGGAAGACGCGCCCGGCTTTCCCGGAAGAACGCCCTACCGTGAAAACAGGTACGTGACCTTGACGATCAGCTGGCGCTCGCGGAAGGACGCGAACTCGTTGTACCTGCCGAAGTCGTCGTAGGCGTTCCGGCGCAGCTCGTCGTAGACGATGTAGATGTCGCTCCCCGGCCGGTAGATGTAGTTGAAGCGCGCCGCGGTGCTCCACTGGTCGGTGAGCGAGTTGTACTGCGTCACCGTGCGCAGCGTCATCGTCGGCGAGAGCGCATAGTCGACGCGGAACGACGCGATGTCGGCGCTGAAGTCACCCCCGGGCAGGCGGACATCGTTGCGCGTGAACGCCCCCTCGGCGGCCAGCTGGCTGGTCAGCCTGAAGCCCGCGCTTGCGCTGTAGTCGGTGCGGTTGCCATCGAAGAAGGTCTGCGGAGAGTAGTAGACGGTCCCGTAGAGCCGGCGCGACGGGTCGCTGTTGAACGAGAAGCGCCAGTCGCCGAAGCGGTAGGTGCCCGGCGCCACCACCACGTCCGGCCGCACGCGGAAGGGGTCGTCGAGCACTTCCAGGTTGGCGTTGTACCAGATGTTGATGTAGGCGCCGTTCTGGAGCCTCGTCCCCAGCATGTTGTGGATGCGGCGGGTCACCAGCCGATTGTTCTGGTCGGTCGTGTAGGTGATGTTGACCATCGGGTCGAAGACGCGCACCCCGAAGCGGCCCGGCCTCGGATTGCGCTCCAGGTGGAGCTTGCTGATGCGGATCCCGTTGCGCGGCAGGAAGCCCACCTCCGGGTTGAAGTTCTCCTGGAAGTCCGAGTACTCGCCGTAGACGTTCCAGTCCTCGTCGAGCCAGCCGAGCCGGATGTAGCCGGCGAGCTGTCCGTCGGTGATTCCGGTGGTCGAGGTCTTGGCGATGAAGCTGTTGACCAGGAAGGCCGGGTGCGGGGCCAGCGTCATGTCCGCGGCGAAGGTGCGGTTGATGTAGTGGCCGTCGCCCACATGCTTGTTGATGATCAGCGCGCCCACCTTTGAGCGCGCCATGATGTCGCGGCTGTAGCGGGCCACGAAGAAGTTCTCGCCGTCGCGGCCCGCGATGCCCTGCCCGATGTCGCCGGGCAGGCCGTCGGTCTGGATGTCCATGATGGCGATGTTGTTTCGACCCACCT
The DNA here is from genome assembly GCA_022826025.1 of Gemmatimonadota bacterium. Classification (GTDB taxonomy): domain Bacteria; phylum Gemmatimonadota; class Gemmatimonadetes; order Longimicrobiales; family Gaopeijiaceae; genus BD2-11. The sequence goes on from JAJDVR010000001.1 coordinate 6,113, forward strand.
TTCCGGTCAGCCGCGCTCCCCCGAGGATGGGGATGGGGTCGCCCGTCTTGGACAGGCCGATGCGACGGCTGAAGAACAGGTCCGCCACCCGCATGAAGGCGCTGTTGGTGCCGACGTTGAACTGACCGGCGTTCTCCAGGAAAAACTCGCGTTTCTCCGGATAGAAGAGGGCGAAGCGGGTCAGGTTGACCTGTTCGTCGTCGACCTCCGCCTGGGCGAAGTCGGTGTTGTACGTGAGATCCAGGTTCAGTCCGGCCGACACCCCGTACTTGATGTCGAATCCGATTTCGCGCTGCCCGTCGTTCTCGACGACGCCCGCATCCGATATGCGCGCCGCGCCCCCGGAGACGAACGGCTTGACCCGCAGATCCATCCCCCGGTTGAGCGACTCCAGGCCGGTGAGGTTGCCGGCCAGGCTCACGCGCGTGAGGGTGTAGGGCTTCGGGATGCCCGCCCAGAACGCCTGCTCGTTCTTGCGGCGGATGTTGCGCATGAAGTTGATGCCCCACTCCTGGCGCTCCTGGTCGGGGAAGCGCAGGGTGACCATCGGAATCGCGATCTCCGCGGCCCAGCCGTCGTCGGTTCGGCGCGCGCCGACGTGCCAGACCCCGTCCCAATCCTTGTTGATGTTGGTCGCCACTCCAAAGCCGCGCCGGCTTCCTCCCTCGCCCTCCTCGAAGACCTGCTGCTCCAGCTTCGCCCCCAGGGGAGTGGTGACGAACATGTAGGCGGAGCGGTAGTCCTTGAAGGTGTCGAGGATGATCTGGAAGTTGTCCTCCTCCAGGATTCGGTCGGAATCGCGGCGCATCTCGGTGGCGATGACGCCGTCCGGCTCCGAGTCGAATGCCCGCACCCCGATGTAGAGGTTCTCCCCGTCGTAGAGGATCCGCGCCTCGGTGCGCTCCGACGCCGGCGCTCCCTCGTCGGGCTCCTGCTGCACGAAGGCATCGATGGCTTCGGCCGCGCTCCAGACCGGCTCGTCCAGGACTCCGTCCAGGACCGGCGCCACGTTCACGCGGGAGGCGGCGACACTGTGGCCGTTCTGGCCGTTCTGGGCGGAGAGCGGCGCGGTGGCCACGATGGCAACGAGAGCCGCGGCCGCCAGGGCCTGTACGCTGTGGTACATCCGCTGAACACAGGAATGATCACGGGCCAGGGACCGGATCACTGCCAGGAACACAGTGGTTGCTCGCACGGGGAATCCTGTCCTGGTTGAAGGGAAAGAGCGCCGGGAGAACCTATCTCCCGGCGCTCTTCCGGCGCCACCCCGACCGGTTCCCGGCTCCGCTAGCTGCCACCTCCCCGCCTGCGCGCGGTGCGGCCGGTCGAACTCCGCGACCCGCCCCCTCCGCCGGACGAGACGCCGACCGAAGAGCCTCCGCCATCACGTCCCACCGTGGCGACGCCGCGGGGCAGGCTGCCGCCGCTGCGCGTATATCCCTGACCCCGGACCAGCCTTCCCCGGGAGGATTCCACGCGCGGCTCGACGGACACCGCGACCGGACGATAGCCGATGCCGTAGAAGCTGTTGTATCCCAGCCCGTAGCCGCCGTACCCGTAGCCGTATGGCGAATACCCGTACCTGTACGGGGAATACCCGTACCCGTAGTACCCGAAGCCGAAAGGCGAGTAATAACGCGGCCAGCCGTAGCTGCTGCGCTCACGGACCCGTCCACGCTGCTCGATGGCGGTGCCCGTCCGGTCTTCCTCCTGCAGCCGGAAACGCCGCGGGTGGGACACCGCGACCACGACATCGATCACATCCGAAGTAACCCCGGCGTCCGCCATGCGGATCAGCTGCTCCGCATTCACGTTCATGTCCGGCGCGCTTTCCACCAGCCAGGCCTGGACGGTTTCGGCATGCAGCACCTGGCTCGCCTCGACGATCGAGGTGACGGTGGGCGCCGTGGTCGAATACATGCGGGCGGCGCGGACCGCCATCTCCTGTCCGGTTGCCAGGTCGCCGTATCCGGCAGCCTCCGCGGCCTCCACGGTCGCCATGCGATAGTGCTGAACCCAGGGCGTAACCTGGCCTTCCACCTCCACCGAACTGACATCCATCCACTCGGTGGGGTTCACCATCACCATCATCCCCGACCCCTTCCGGTTCACCGCGTTGTCGCAGACGTGTTCGGAGCGGTGGTAGACGCGGTGCCCGTCAGCGGAGAAGCGCCAGGTGGTGGTGCCCTCGCACCCTTCCTGGGTGGCGTCAACCGGTCGCCCATCGGCACGCGCCACCTCACGCGAGACGACCTCGCTCCCGCGCAGGGTCACGAACTCCGCCGATACCCGGTCATCGCCGGGGATCACGCACAGCGTGGACGCGTCCTCGACGTCCTGGCCGATGGGTGTCCAGCACCCCTGGAACGCCAGCCAGCTGCCGACGGGGGACTGTCCTTCAATGGGGACGGTGCCGACCAATAGCAGCAGCGCGACGACCGAACACCGCCGGATCACAGCCGCCGAGACTTCCTGACGTGCTCTCATGCTCCTTCCCTCCGCTGACACCTTCCGTACCTTCAGGGGCGCCGTGGTCAACCGCCCATGCGGATTCCAAATCCCGCGAGGACCTGGAAACCGGACAGGTCGATGTTGTCAAAACCCTCGAACGCGCGATCCATGGGGCCGCTGGACCAAGAATAACGCCCTTCCGCCGTCAGCACGAATCGCGGCCCCATTGCGAATTCCACGCCGCTGAAGACGTGTACGAACGGGGTCGTGCCGTCCGACACCAACTGTTCATGGAATATGTCCAGCGTCTCGACGTCGACGAAATCCCCGTCCTGCTCGAACCTGTAATAGTTGCCGCCGCCTCCCGCTCCGACGTAGGGCACGAAGCCGGCCGGTACCCACGCAAAACGGCCCAGGCTGCGGCCGCGGTCCCGCAGGTAGTAGCGCACGCTCAGCGTGAACGGGAGCTTCGAGTGCGTGGTGACCTGCTCGATGGGCCGGCCATCGGTGTCTTCCCAGTCGCGGAACTCGGAGGGGGTCTCGCTCTTCGCGTAGCCCACGCCCGCCACCAGGTCGAGCCTGTCGCTCAGCCGCACACCGAGATCCACTCCGAAGGCCGGGGCGGCAAAGTTGCTCTTCTCCAGCGTGAGCAGCTCGCTCGTATAACTGAAGATGTCGCTGCCCGCGCGCGGGATGTCGTATCCGGTGCGGATGGAGAAGGTGGCCCCGGGGCGGCCGAAGAGAAAGCCGTCTCCGTCCTGCGCCCGAGCCGTCGTAGGCAGCGCCGCCGCGCCCGCTGCCACCGCGACCAGAAACGACACAATGGCCTGTCGATTCATGGAGCACTCCCGATATAATTGGATGCCGGTCCCGCACCTCGGCCGCTTGCGCATCCGGAACCTTGTCCTACACGATTTCCGGTTACGCGTTCGCCGCTCGGGCTTATCATGATTCGCCGCTGGGTGGGGAACCACGTTGCAATCATCGTGCCGAAGGAGTCACGCCATGAACCATCCACGCACCTTTTCCTACGCGCTGACCTGCGTCGCCGCCGCCGGTATCGTGGCACTCTCCTCCTGTACCATCGAGTCGGCGAGCCAGGCACCCGACATGTCGGGCGAGGCGCCCATCTTCGAGGTGGATCCGCTCTGGCCCAAGCCGCTGCCCAACCACTGGATCCTGGGCTCCACCATCGGCGTGGGGGTCGATTCGCGCGACCACGTCTTCATCATCCACCGCCAGACCACCTTCAGCGACGTCAACGAGATCGGAGCCACCCTCGATCCGCCCACCAGCGAATGCTGCGTGCCCGCGCCCAACGTGCTCGAGTTCGATCCGGAGGGGAACCTGGTCAACTCCTGGGGCGGCCCCGGAGAGGGCTACGACTGGCCCGCCTCCAACCACGGCCTCAGCGTGGACCATCACGACAACATCTGGATCGGGGGCAACGGCGGCCCGGACGGGCAGCTGCTCAAGTTCACCCGGGACGGCGAGTTCCTCATGCAGGTGGGCGTAGCCGACGCGCAACCCAACAGCAACTCCATGGAGCACTTTTCGCGGGTGTCGAAGATCTCCTTCGACGGCACCACCGACGAGGCCTTCGTCGCCGACGGGTACGGCAATCGGCGGGTAGTGGTGCTCGACTCCAACACCGGGGAATTCAAGCGTTACTGGGGCGCCTACGGCAACGAGCCCAGCGACGATCTGGTGCCCTCGCACACGCCCGACGGCCCGCCGCAGCAACAGTTCCGCACCCCGGTGCACTGCGCCGACCCTTCGGCGGACGGGCTGGTCTACGTCTGCGACCGCGCCGGCAACCGCATCCAGGTCTTCCAGAGCGACGGCACCTTCGTGCGCGAGGCCTTCATCGCCAACGCCACCCTGGGCGGGGGATCGGTTTGGGACATCACCTTCTCGCGCGATCCCGGGCAGCGCTTCCTGTACGTGGCCGACGGGATGAACAAGGTGGTCCACGTGCTGGACCGCGAGAGCCTCGAGGTCCTGACCAGCTTCGGCGGCGGCGGTCGCCAGCCCGGCCAGTTCTACGGGGTGCACAGCGTCGCAACCGACTCGCAGGGCAACCTCTACACCACCGAGACCTACGAGGGCAAGCGCCTGCAGAAGTTCGTCTTCATGGGGACCGGACCGGTGACCGCGGAGCACCAGGGGGCTCTGTGGCCGCGGAGCGGAGGTGAGTAGGCGCTTCCCTGCGCTGGCCGCACTTTTCGTCGCGGCGTGCGCTCCGGGGGCGGGCGCAAACTTCGATGTCCTCATCACCGGGGGCACCGTCGTCGACGGGACCGGGAGCGCGGGCTTTGCAGCCGACGTGGGAATACGCGACGGCTTCATCGTCGCGGTGTCGAGCGAATCCCTCGATCCCGCGGCAGCGGCCCTGGTCATCGACGCTTCCGGCCGGACCGTGACCCCGGGCTTCATCGACAACCACGCGCACATCCAGCAGACCATCGCCGAGTATCCCCTGGTGGAGAACTTCCTGCGCCAGGGAATCACGACCATCATGGCTTCCCTGCACTCGGGCGATCAGCCCTGGCCGCTCGACGAGTTCGCGTCGAGCCTGGAGATGGCCCCCAACGTGGGCTTCTTCGCGGGCCACACCTGGACCCGCAAGCAGGTGCTCGGGCTCGAGAACCGCGCGCCGACCGCGGCCGAACTCGAGGAGATGAAGGCGTTCGTCGACCGGAGCATGCGCGCGGGCGCGCTCGGGCTCTCGACGGGGCTCCTCTACGTGCCGGCCAACTTCGCCGAGACCGAGGAGGTGATCGAACTGGCCAGGGTGGCGGCGCGGCACGGCGGCATCTACGTGAGCCACATGCGCAACGAGGCCAGCGGGCTGCTCGAGTCGGTGGCGGAGGTCATCCGCATCGCCGACGAGGCCGACATCCCGGCACAGATCAACCACCATAAGGCGGCTGGAGCCGCGCAGTGGGGGTGGAGCGAGCACAGCCTGGCGATGATCGACTCGGCCAACGCCGCCGGCCTCACCGTCACCCACGACCTCTATCCGTATGCGGCCTCGAGCACCGGGTCGGTCATCCTCTTCCCGCAGTGGGCGCTTGCCGGAGGGCCGGACGCCTTCGCCGAGCGCGTGGCCGATCCCGGGACCCGCGCGCGCATGGAAGAGGACATGCGGGCCATCTTCACCACCGACCGGGTGGGGAGCGACATCTCCCGCATCCAGTTCCGGGTGCTGCCGGCGGACGAGAGCTACAACGGACGAACGCTGGCCGACTACGCCGCGGACCGGGGCCTCCCCAACGATCTCGAAACCGGCATCGACCTCGCCATCGATCTGCAACTGGGGGGCGGCTTCAGCGCGATCTATCACGCGATGGACGAAGGCGACGTCATCCGCATCATGCAGCATCCGCTGGCGATGATCGAGACGGATGGAGACGCCGTGGAATTCGGCGTGGGGTATCCGCATCCGCGCAGCTACGGGGCCTTCCCGCGTGTGCTCGCGCGCTACGTGCGCGAGCTGGGCGTGATTTCTCTCGAGGAAGCCGTGAAGAAGATGACGTCGATGCCGGCGCAGTGGCTGAACCGGGACGACATGGGCGTGATCGCCGAGGGAATGCGCGCGGACATCGCCGTGTTCGATCCGGCAACGGTCGCGGATCGGGCCACCTACACCGACCCCCACCAGTACAGCGAGGGTATCGACAACCTGCTGGTGAACGGGGTGCCGGTGATCCTGGACGGTGAGATTACCGGCGAGAAGCCCGGACGATGGATCCGGGGGCCGGTGCATGAGCCGCGGGAGGGTTCCGCGGGATGAATTGGCGCAGGCCCGGGGGCCTCTCCCGGGCCGGTTACCTCCCGGTGCTGGCCACCCTGCTGGCCCCCGCCCCCACCGCCGCCCAGGCCCCCGTGCCGGAGATGCGCGCGACCGCGACTCCCGTGCCCCGCCCCCCGACCATCGACGGGGTGCTGGACGAGCCCTTCTGGGCGATGATCGAGCCGGTCACCGACTT
>JAJDVR010000173.1 GCA_022826025.1 Gemmatimonadota bacterium
CATGGCCATGGTCGAGCGGCTGGCGGGCCCGGCGACGGGCTTGCTGCCGGTGGTGGTCGCACCGATGTCCGCGCCGGCGCGGAGGTTGTCGACCATCGACTCGAGGAGGAGGCGGGCGTTGGCCTTGCGGTTCTCGAGGACGCCGGGGCGGAGGCCATCGAGGTCGTCGGGGCGGGGGGCGGACTCCTGCGCGACGACGCGCGCATGCCCGCGTGGGTCGAAGACGGAGATGGAATCGGACACGGTGACTCCTTCGGGCCTCAGAGGCGGTTGGCGATGAGCTCCATGATCTCGTCGACTTCGGGGAAGCGGCCGGTGGCGTTCTTCGACGAGACAACCTCGCCGTCGACGGACCACTCGAAGCAGCCGCCGCCACCGGGGATGAACGCGAAGCTGGCGATGTCGTCCTGGAGGGCGGCGAGGATCTCTCCGGCCATCCACTGGGCGCGGGGCAGGTAGCCGCACTGGGCGCAGTACTCAAGGGTGACGGCGAGGCCCTGCTCGTTCACGGGGTGGGATTGTAGCGGGTTCGGCTCAGCGTTCAGCCCAGCCCCTGGAGCAGGGTGGGGAGGGCCGCGAGGGAGGGGATGGCGAGGTGGCCGGGAGCGGGCTCGCCGGCGCCGACGAGGACCGTGCGGGCGCCGACCTCGCGGGCGGCGTCGAGGAACGCGGGGGTGTCGTCGAGGACGAGGGCGCGGGCGGCGTCGATTTCGGCGAGGGCGAAGGCGCGCTCGTAGTAGCGAGCGTTGGGCTTCATGCAGTCGACGAGGTCGGCGCCGAAGAGGATGCCGAAGCGGTCGACGATGCCCACCGGGGTCAGGTAGGCCTCGAGCTCCCAGGAGGCCTGGTTCGACGCTGTGTGGAGGGTGTAACCCGCATCGTCCAGGGCGGCGACGGTCTCGGCGACGTGGGGAAAGGAGGCTCGTACGCGACGCATGATGTAGAGGCTCGCCTCGCGAGCGAGGGCGTCGCAGGCATCGCCCTGGGGCGGGGCAATGCCGACGTGCTCGCACATGGCCACGAGCCAGTCCCGCTCGTACGCCTTGAGGCCCGCGACGTAGTGGCCCTCGACGGCCAACGCGGGCTGGTGCGCCTCGGCGACCTGTCGCCAGGTGGCGCGGTTGGCCTCGCTCCAGGCTTGCGGCTCACCGCCGAGGCGGGGCGGGAAAAACTCGGCGACAAGGCGGCGCCACTCCGGGCCTCGCCGGGAGTTGTCGCTGAGGACGCCGCCGTCGTCGATGAAGAGGGTGAGGTCGGGCACCGGTTCGATGGTGGGAAAGGAGACGCAAACGGGCAAGCGTCGTGTCAGGCGCGGTCGAAGTCGCGCCTGTCGATGCCAAGGTCCCGGAGGATGGCGCGGATCGTGCCGATGGGTATGTCCCTGCGGCCCTTGTTGGGGATGCTGGCTACTTCTTCGGTGACGGTGTTGCTCCAGACCTCGTGGGAGCCGCGACCTTGCCGGTAGACTCACAACCGAGGGATCGCAGCTTCCGCCTGAGTTCCCGATAGGTCACACGGCGACCAGGAACTCACCGGCGGCAGCGATCGCGTCGGGGAGCGGGCGGCCGTGCTCCCTGTAGTACTCGATGAAGATGCCGGCCACGTCTTGAAGGTAGTCGAGCGCCTCTTCCGGGGTATCGCCCCAGGCGCGGCAACCCGGAAGGATCGGCACCTCCGCCTCGTACATATGGCCGTTGTCCTCGCAAGGCTCGCGCAGGACGTAGGGCAGCCTGTATTCCGTCGACATCGCCGTTCCCCCACGCCGGTGGTCCGACTCGCCACAGCGTACCGCTCCCAGCCGGGCGGCGCTGCTATGCTGCGCCGCGCACAAGGAGGCGGGCGATGGCACTTCATATCCTGAAATCGGACGACGGCGAGACGACGGAGCGCACGGAGGCGGCGATCTTCGAGGGCGGGCAGGTCTGGGGAAGGGGGCTGTCGGGCTCGGCATCCGAGCAGATGACCATGTCGGTGGTGCACTTCGGGCCGGGCGCGCGTGCGGGCTGGCATCGCCACACGAGCGACCAGATCCTGTACGTCGTCCAGGGGATCGGGAAGGTCGGCGACCGCGAGGGCGAGCACGTTGTCAGCGCAGGCGACTGCGCGGTCGTGCCGGCGGGGGAGGACCACTGGCACGGCGCCCACGACACCGGCTCGCCGATGTCGCACCTGACGATCATGCAGGCGGGGTCGGAAACGACGGTGCTGGACTCGTAGTGGCCGGTACGCGCCCCGAGTGGGTCTCGGACGACCTGTATCCCTTCGAGAGCCGGGTTTTCGCGACCTCCGACGGCCACGAGCTGCACTACGTCGATGAGGGCTCGGGGCCTGTGGTCGTGTTCGTACACGGGAATCCGGCCTGGTCGTTCGAGTTTCGCCACCTCATCGAAGGACTACGGGCAGAGTTCCGGTGCATCGCTCCGGACCACGTCGGGTTCGGGCTTTCGTCTCGCAGCAACCGTCGGGAGGACCACCACCCAAGGGCGCATGCTCAGCGCCTGACGGAGTTGCTGAAGCAGCTCGACGTGCGGGACGCGACGCTGTTCTTGACGGACTGGGGCGGGCCGATAGGGCTGGAGTTCGCGCGGAACCACCCTGAACGGGTGGCCCGGCTCGTGATCACGAATACGTGGTGCTGGCCCGTCTCGCGCGACCCGCACTACGTCTTCTTCAGCTCGATGATGCGGAGCCCGCTCGGGCAACTGCTCATCAAACGGTTCAATGCCTTTGTGAACCGCGTGATGCCGATAGCGATAGGAAACAAGGCAGTCATCACGCCCGAGGTGATGGACCACTACCGTAGCGCGCAGCCGGCGGGCTCACGCGACGCGTGCGCGGCGTTCCCGGGGCACATCATCGGGGCCACAGACTGGATTCGGTCGATCTGGAACGAACGGGAGGCGTTCACGGGGAAGCCAGCGCTGATCTTCTGGGGCTTCAAGGACATCGCCTTCCGCCGGAAGGAACTCGAACGGTGGAAGGCGGAGCTTTCGGACTACAGGCTGCACGAATTCCAGGACTGCGGTCACTTCCTCGCGGAGGAGGCGCCGGAGCGCATCCTGCCGGAACTGCGGACCTTCCTCGGGAACGGATAGGACGCTACGGCGGGTGAGTTGCCGGGCGCTTGAACGGAAGCGCCAGCGGCGGAGACTGACGCGGACCACGCCGGACCGGGCGAAGGAGGGTCGCATGGAGCCGATCGGGGACAAGTACGGGATCACGGCAGAGTGGCTCACGGAGGCGCTTCGCGAGGGTGGCCACCTGCCCCGGGGGCGGGTGAGGGCGGTGGACGTTGCGGACATCGGCGTGGGGCGGGGCTACATCAGCCAGGCGGTGCGGGTAACGCCGACCTACGGGGGAGCAAACGGGGATGCGCCCGCGAGTCTCGTGGCGAAGGTGCCGACGTTCGTGCAGGTACCCGAGTACCTGACCCCATGGTCGGCGATGATCATCGAGACGGAGATCCACTGGTACCGGGATGCGAGCGGAGAGTGTCCGGCGCGGGTGCCCGGCACCTTCGGGGGCGTCCACGAGGAGCGCACCTCGTACGCGCTCCTGCTGGAGGACCTGGGCGA
>JAJDVR010000220.1 GCA_022826025.1 Gemmatimonadota bacterium
CAGGTCGTCTTCGTCGATGTCGATTTCCGGACGCGCGGATTCCCTGCTCCGGACCACGCCCCGGAGCCGGATCAGCGCATCGAGCCCGATCCGGCCGTCCAGCTTCAACTCCGCAGCGAGACGCTCGAGCGCTGCCGCCCAGGCGCGGGCACGCTCCACGTCCACGAGGTGCTCCGGCTCGGCGCCGTCGCCGGAATCCAGCGTGAGCGAGTAGCTGACGTGTCCCCGGGGCAGCGGCTTCTTCAACCAGCGTTCGATGCGGGCGTGATGACGTTCGCAGCCCGGAGGCGTCCTGAGACGGGCGTTGAAGAAGCGGTGGTTGACCGTGCGGATCTCCGCGCGCAGACGGCCCTGTTCCGTCTCGCGCGCGGCTTCCCCGTATCCCGTCATGCTGTGAATCACGTGCCCCGCCTCAGCGGTCCGTGGATGCATCGCCGCTCGGCTGCTAGTTCCACAGCGTCCACTTCATTCCGTAGATGGACCGTCCACCGGGGAGAAAGCGATCCGGAAAGTCCTGCAGTTCCCGCTCCGCGGTGAAGTTCTCGGTCAGCACGAAGAGATGGAACGTCAGGATCCGGAGTTGCAGGCGAAAGTACCAGCTCTGGTGATAGGGCACCGTGAGAAAACCGGGCGCGTCCATCTCCTGTTCGGGGCCGGCTTCCCCGGGAAGCTCACCTCCGGGGTCCTCCGGCGCCGGGAAGGGCACGACCATGGGCTCGCGTCCCTCCACCCCGATCTCGGTCCAGATCTCGAAATTCTCCGTCGCCAGGAAGGTCCTGTGATATCCGAGCTGCCCGTTCCAGCTCTCTTCCGGCAGATAGCGCCAGTCGGGCGCATCCTTGTCCCAGACCTGGTAGGACAACCCGGCGTAGAGGCCGTTGAAGTACAGGGGCACCCGCGCGCTGGCCTCGATTCCGGAGCGCTTTCCGCCCTCCTGCACCACGCCCGCGGAGTCCATCGGGAACCCGAAGGGCGAGAGTCGGTCCTGCTCGAGCTCGATCCGGGCCCCCCCGAGGGACAGGCCGCGCCAGGCGAACTGCGCCCCGACGCGGGTGGAGCTCCGCTCGGTGGTGAAGGAGACGGGTGGCCCCGCAAGCCGGGGGATCTCCGGGATGGTGTCGCGCGGATCGAAGAGCCGGAAGGGAACCCCCGTCGCGCCGTCCCGGGTCTCGCCGAAAAAGGAGAGGCCCAGCAAGGGTGCGGTCCACGCGCGCAGGCTGCGGAGCGAGAGGTCCTCTCCGAGCCATTTCTCCCGGCTCCAGTCTCCCTCGATCCCTCCCAGAAAGGTGTGCACGCCACCGGCGACCTCCAGGGTCCGCTCGGGCCATGCGTCGCCGCCCATCGATGCCCAGCGCCCGGTGGTCCACACGCCCGCACGCTCTCCGAAGGCGTGTTCGGCGGCGAGGCGGATGCCCGTCTGGCCACGGCTGAAGGAGGCCACGGTCGAATCGGGGTTTGCTTCGTCCACCGGAGCGGTCGTGGAGGATCTTCCGGTAAAGACCTCCGCGGTGACGCCGGGAAGCAGGTTGGCGCGGGCGCGCAGGCTCCAGTCGTTTCTCCCATGCTGCGCGGGCGTGTAGAGCGCGCTCGGGCGAGAGGCCGAGATGCGGCGCACCTCCCCGCGCACGCTCACGCGCGAGCCCAGGTGACGGCTGTAGCGGAGCCAGCCGCCGGTCGTGGCTCCAGGCTCGCTGCGCCCGGTGCCCTCGGTGTCGAGGCGGTCCAGCGTGAACGCCAGGCTCCCTCCCAGGGAGGAGGGGTGGGAGAAGGTCGCGCGCAGCATGTTGGTCTGGAGATCCCCGGTTCCCACCTCCACCAGGGAATAGGGTCGGGGATCATCCACTTCGAGGCTGGTCAGCTCCACGCGCAGGCCGTCGGTGGAGCGGCGTACACGCACACGCTGGAATCCGGCCAGCCCGACTTGTGCCAGGTCGGGGGCGCCAGCCCTGAGCGGGACCATCTCGAAACCGTCGATGTATAGGCGCACGCGCCCCCCTCCCCCTCCGAAGGCAGTCACGATGTTGGGGGTTCCGAAGTCCCCTCCCCTCAGCGCGACCGTCCCCGGAATCTGATCCAGAAGCTGCGCGAGCGAGAGCGCCTGGTTGCCGAGCAGCGCCTCGCGGTCCCATTCCCACACCCCGGTCGCCCATCCGCCGCGGGAGGGATCGGGCAGTTCGGGAAAGAGCTGGACGAAGAGGGAATCGGCGAGGGAATCCGCCGCGAGGAGAGAGTCCGCCGCGAGGAGAGAGTCCGCGGCAAGGGAATCGGACACCGGCGCGAGCGAATCGGCCGCGGCCGCGAGGGAGTCGACCGCGGCGGTGTCAGCCGGAGGAACCGTGTCCGGGGGCTCCTGGGCCGCGGATCGCCCGGGAAGCAGGCAGAGCAGGATGGCGAGCGCGATGGCGCTGTAGCGGGGGGCGCGCGGGAAGCTCCGGGGCATCGGAGAGGCGGCGCCCGGAGACGCGAACGCCCCGCCTCCGGGAGAGGGGGGCGCGACGGCCGGTTCCAGGGTCGACGTCACGCGGCCCGCTTCCTGACCCACTCGATGAGCAGCCGGGTGGGAGACCCGTAGCCGCCGGGCCGCTGGTAGGGAAGCTTCCCTTCTCCGTACGCGGTGCCGGCGATGTCGAGATGGGCCCACTTCGCGTCTCCCACGAACTCGCGCAGGAAGCATGCGGCGGTGATGGTCCCGGCGGGACGCCCGCCCACGTTCTTCAGGTCGGCGGTATGGCTGTCGAGCTGGCGGCGGTATTCCGGCCAGATCGGCAGCGGCCAGCAGCGCTCGCCGCTCAGGTCGCCGGCGGCGCGCAGCTCCTCCACGAGGGCGTCATCGGTCCCCAGGACCGCGGATGCGTGGTGCCCGAGCGCGATGACGCAGGCACCGGTCAGCGTGGCGCAGTCCACGATGGCCTCCGGCTCGAAGGTGCGCGCGTACGACAGGGCGTCGGCCAGGATCAGCCTGCCTTCGGCGTCCGTATTGATCACTTCGATGGTCTTGCCCTCCCGGGACCCGATGACGTCTCCCGGCTTGACCGCGCTTCCATTGACGAGGTTCTCCGAGCTGGGAACGATGCCCACCACGTTCACGTCCAGACCGAGGCGGGCGATGCCTCTCATGGCCCCCAGGACGGCGGCTCCGCCCGACATGTCGAACTTCATGTCCTCCATGCCCTTGGCCGGCTTGAGCGAGATGCCGCCCGCGTCGAAGGTCAGCCCCTTGCCCACCAGTACCAGCGGAGCATCGCCGCGGGTTCCGCCGTGATACTCGAGGACGATCAGCCGCGGGTCCTGCGCCGAGCCCTGCGCGACGGCCAGGAGCGCCTGCATCTTCTCGTCGCGCATCTCCCGGGGCCCGAGCACCCGCACCCCGAGACCCAGCTCCGAGGCCAGATCGCTCGCCCTGTCGGCCAGGTGGCCGGGCGTGGCCACGTTGCCGGGCCGCGACTGGAGGGTGCGCGCAAAGTTCTCCGCCTCCGCCATGACGGCCCCCGCGCGGGCGCCTGATTCCGTCGCACCGAAGTCGGATTCCGCCGCGATCTCCACGGTCGTGACCGTCGAGGCGGGCGGATCCTTCTCGCCGGGCCGGGTCTTGAGTTCGTCGAAGCGCCAGCCCGCGAGGACGGCGCCCTCCGCCACCACCTGGCCGAACCGCTCCGGCTCGATCGAGGGGGCGCCCGTCCCGTCGATGGTGACCCGCTCGATTCCCAGTTCGGACGCCTTGCGCACGGCGCGCGCGGCCAGCCGCCTGACGACCTCCGGATCGCAGTCGTCGGCCTTTCCCGCGCCGAGCAGAAGAAGACGCAGCGGACCGGCATCGCCGGGGTCGGCGTGGAACAGGTGGCTGCTTCCGGAGCGGCCGAGAAGGTCTTCGGCAGCGCGCGCCACGGAGCGGGCCAGAACCGAGCCCGGGGCGGCCAGGGAAGGGGCGTCCCGCCCCTCGAACAGGAACCCCGCCAGGAGCGGCGTGTCATGCCGGCCGGATGGCCCGCGAACGACCCCTACCCGCATGTGCCTCCGCCTACATGTGGTCGATCACGGCCTGTCCGAAGGCCGAGGTCGACACCTTGGTCGCGCCCTCCATCTGGCGTTCCAGGTCGTAGGTGACGGTCTTCGCCGCGACCGCGCCCTCGAGGCCCCGGTTGACCGCTGCCGCCGCCTCGTCCCAGGCCATGTGCTCGAGCATCATCACCGCCGACAGGATCAGCGACCCCGGGTTGACCTTGTTCTGGCCCGCGTACTTGGGCGCCGTTCCGTGGGTGGCCTCGAAGAGGGCGACTTCGTCCCCCACGTTCGCGCCCGGTGCCATCCCGAGTCCGCCCACCTGCGCCGCGCACGCGTCGGACAGGTAGTCGCCGTTGAGGTTGGGGGTCACGATGACATCGTATTCCGAAGGCCTCAGCAGCACCTGCTGGAACATGGCGTCGGCGATGCGATCCTTGACCACGATGCGGCCCGCGGGATCCGCGCCCTCCCAGATGGCCGACTCGGGAATCGTCTCATCCCCGAAATCCCGGGCCGCGGCCTCGTATCCCCAATCGCGGAACGCGCCCTCCGTGAACTTCATGATGTTGCCCTTGTGCACCAGCGTCACCGAGCTGCGTCCGCGCGCCACCGCGTAGCGCAGCGCCGCGGCGACGTGGCGATGGGTCCCGAACGGGCTTATCGGCTTGACCCCGATCCCGCTCTGCGGGCGCACATTGGCGCCCATCTCGTCCACCAGGAAGGAGCGCACCTTCTCCGCGCCCTCGCTGCCGGAGGCCCACTCGATGCCCGCATACACGTCCTCGGTGTTCTCCCTGAAGATCACCACGTCGAGCTTCTCCGGCTCGCGCATCGGCGAAGGCACCCCGGGGATGTAGCGTACAGGGCGAATGCAGGAGTAGAGATCGAGCTGCTGGCGGAGCGTCACGTTGAGCGAGCGGATGCCCTTCCCCACCGGCGTGGTGAGCGGACCCTTGATGGCCACCTTGAACTCGCGCAGCGCGTCGTAGGTCTCGTCGGGCAGCCATTCCCCGGTCTGCTCCCGGGCCTTTTCACCCGCGTACACCTCCATCCACATGATCTCGCGCGAACCGCCGTAGGCGTGAGCCACCGCAGCGTCGACCACGGCGCGGGTGGCGTGCCAGATGTCGGGGCCGATGCCGTCCCCTTCGATGAACGGGATGATCGGCTGGTCGG
>JAJDVR010000169.1 GCA_022826025.1 Gemmatimonadota bacterium
GTGCACGGAGCGTTTCGGGGACTGCGACATCCTCCAGAACACAGCCGGCATCATCGTTCCGGGATCGATTCTGGACGGCGCCGTCGAGGACTTAGATCGCGTGCTCTCGGTGAACCTTCGGGGGACCTGGCTGATGTCGCGGCTGGTGGCCCGCCACATGGTGGAGCGGGGCGTCAAGGGGACCATCGTCAACATGTCGTCCACCAACGCGGTGGTGACCATCCCCAACCAGCTCGCGTACGCGGTCTCCAAGGGCGGCGTAGCGCAGCTCACCAAGGTGATGGCGATGGCGCTCGCGCCGCACGACATCCGGGTCAACGCCATCGGGCCGGGCTCCATTGCCACGAGCATGCTGGACGAGGTGATGGCGGACGAGGAGGCCCGGCGGACGATTCTGTCACGGACCCCGATGGGGCGGGTCGGAGAGCCGGCGGAGGTGGCGAGCGTGGCGGTCTTCCTGGCCAGCGACTACGCGTCCTATCTCACCGGCGAAACCATCTATCCGGACGGTGGCCGGCTGGCGCTGAACTACACGGTTCCGCTGCGCGACGATGGCTGAAGGTTCCCGCGATAGCATGGAGGTGCCCGGAGCGCGTCTGGCGATCGACATCGGAGGCACCTTTACCGACGTGGCGCTGGAGGCCGGCGGGCCGCCGGTCACCACCAAGGTACTCACCACGCCCGCGGCCCCCGAACAGGGGGTCCTGTCCGGAGTTCACAAGGTGCTGGAGATCGCGGGCGTGGCCCCCTCGGAGGTGCGGCTGGTCATCCACGGGACCACCCTGGCGACCAACGCGATCATCGAGCGCAGAGGGGCGCGCACGGCCCTGATCGTCACATCGGGACATCGCGACGCCCTCGAGATGGCGCGCGAGAACCGCTTCGAGCAGTACGACATCGGCATCGACCGGCCCGAGCCCCTGGTGCCGCGGCGCCTGCGCCTGCCCGTGACCGAACGCGTGGACCGGCGCGGACGCGTGCTGGTGCCGCTGGACGAGGACTCGGTGCGCGCTCTGCTGCCGGTCCTGGACGCGCACCGGGTCGAGTCCGTCGCCGTGGGGCTCATTCACGGCTACGCCAACCCGCACCACGAACGGCGCATCGGTGCGATTCTCACAGATGAGCGCCCTGAGCTTGCGGTGACATTGGCCTCGGATGTGTGCCCGGAGGTGCGCGAGTACGAACGGCTTTCGACCGCGTGCGCGAACGCCTATGTCCAGCCGCTGATGTCCCGCTACCTCAAGGGACTGGCGGAGTCGCTCGTGGCCTCGGGGCTCGATTGCCCTTTCCTGCTCATGACCTCCGGGGGCGGGCTCACGACGCTCGAAACCGCCATGGCGGCGCCCGTGCGGCTGGTGGAATCCGGTCCCGCGGGAGGTGCGATTCTGGCGAGCCACCTCGCGTGGCGGATGGGGCTGGGCGACGTGCTCTCGTTCGATATGGGGGGCACGACCGCGAAACTGTGCGTGATCGACGGGGGCAGGCCGCTGCAGTCGCGCGCCTTCGAGGTGGCCCGCAGCTACCGCTTCAAGAGGGGGAGCGGCCTCCCGGTACGCATTCCCGTGATCGAGATGGTCGAGATCGGGGCCGGGGGCGGCTCCATCGCGGCGGTGGACAACCTGGGCCGCATCCATGTGGGACCGGCCAGTGCGGGGGCGGAGCCGGGGCCGGCGGCGTACGCCCGGGGCGGGACCGACGCCACCGTCACCGACGCGGACCTGGTGCTGGGACGCATCGACCCGGGGCTCTTCGCGGGAGGCGCGATTCCTCTCGACCGCGACCGGGCGGCGGCGGCCGTTCGCAACGAGCCGGGGGCGAAACTGGGGCTGGATGAGACGGACGCCGCGCTCGGGATCAGCGAGATGGTCGACGAGAACATGTCCAACGCCGCACGCACGCACGCGATCGAGTGGGGGAAGGGGTTGACCGGCAGGACCCTGGTGGCGTTCGGCGGCTCGGCGCCCATCCACGCCGCCCGCCTGGCGGACAAGCTAGAGCTGGATCGCTTCCTGGTCCCGGCCGACGCAGGGGTGGGATCGGCGGTGGGGTTCCTGCTGGCGCCGGTTTCCTACGAGGTGGTGCGCAGCCGCTACATGCGGCTGTCGAACTTCGATGCCGCGGTAGTCCGGGACGTGATGGAGGAGATGCGGGGGGAGGCGACCGCAGTGGTCGCGCGGGGCGCTCCGGGCGCCGAGACCACCGAGAGCGTGCGAGCCTGGATGCGCTATGTGGGGCAGGGCCACGAGATCGGAGTGGAGGTGCCACGGGGGGTGGTGGCCGGCACCAGTTCGGTGGCTGCGTTGCGGGGAGCGTTCGACGAGACGTACCGGGCCGTGTACGGTCGCATCATTCCGGGGCTGGACGTGGAGGTGCTGAGCTGGTCGCTGGTAGTGACGGCGGACGGGGTGCGGGGACGGGAGGGGTCGGTTACGGACACGGCTTCCGCTCGGTCGTTTGCGGACATGGCCTCCGCTCGATCGGTTACGGACATGGCCGCTCCCGGTTCGGTCGCGGGCGACGGGATGCAAATGCGAGAACCGGATCGCACGCCTTCCGGGCGGGCTTCGCCAACCGGTCGGGACGCGGCCGGTGGAAGCCATCCCTCCGAAGGAGGACCGGCCGGTGGCTGCCCCGGGGCGCATCGTTCGGGCGGTCCGTCCGTTCCGGCCGCACCCCCGCCCGTCCGCCGGGCCGAACTGGTCGACGGGGCGGGAGCCGGTCGGGTCGCGGCGGCCGTGCACGCCCGCGGTGAGCTCGCGGTGGGAATGTGGGTCATGGGGCCGGCTTTGGTCGTGGAGACCCAGACCACCACGGTCGTGCCGGGAGGATGGGGGGCGGTGGTGCTCCCCGGCGGCCACCTGCTGGTGCACCGAAACGGAACACCTTGGCCCGCCGCGGTTCCCCGTCCCGCATCCGACCGCCCCGCGCCCGAATCCCCGCCTCCCGCGCCCGAATCCCCCCACCCCGCACCGGAAGCTGACCGGCCCGCACGCACATCCCACCGCCCCGCCCTCTCCCTCGTCCACGACCAGATCATGTGGAGCCGCCTGCTTTCGGTTGTCGAGGAGCAGGCTCGCACCCTGGTGCGCACCGCCTTTTCCACACCCGTCCGGGAGGCGGGCGATCTCTCCGCAGGTGTCTTCGACTTGTCCGGACGCATGCTTGCCCAGGCCGTCACCGGCACTCCGGGACACGTCAACGCGATGGCGGAGTCGGTTGGCTTCTTCCTGCGCGACCATCCCGTCCCGACACTCGTCGACGGCGACGTCCTCATCACCAACGACCCGTGGGAGGGCACGGGCCACCTCAACGACTTCACAGTCGTAACCCCGGCCTTCGTGTCAGGACGCCCGGTGGCCCTCTTCGCCGCGACCAGCCACATCGCCGACGTGGGTGGCCGCGGCTTCGGCGCCGACGCCAACCAGGTTTTCGAAGAAGGCGTGCGCATCCCCATCGGCTACCTGATGCGCGCCGGACACGTGGACAAGACCCTGATCCGTCTCATCCGCGCCAACGTGCGCGACCCCGACGTGGCCCAGGGCGACCTCTACTCCCTGGCTGCCTGCAACCGCACCGGCTGCGAACGCCTGGCGGCGATGATGGCCGAGTTCGGGCTCGATTCCCTGGATCCGCTGGCGGAGTTGATTGTTGCGACGTCCCGTAACGCCATGCTGGCGCGCATCCGCGCCCTTCGTCCGGGCACCTATCGCAGCCATATGCGCATCGACGGCTACGACCACGACCTCGACCTGAACTGTGCCCTGACCGTCTCGCACGACGGCATCCGCATCGACTTCGACGGCACCTCGCCGATGTCTCCACGCGGCATCAACGTGCCCCTGACCTATACGCGAGCCTACGCCTCCTTCGGCGTCCGTTGCGTAGTGGGCTCGGAGGTTCCGAACAACGCAGGCTCGCTCAGCACGATCTCGGTGGGTGCCCCGAGCGGGTCCATCCTGAACGCCCCGCCTCCCGCCGCCGTCGCCGCCCGCCACGCCATCGGCCAGATGCTTCCCGACGTGGTGCTGGGATGCCTGGAGCAGGCCATGAAGCCTGGATCCGTCCCGGCGGAAGGCGCGTCGTGCCTCTGGAACCCGGTGCTGCTCGGTGGTCCGGGCCTGACCGGCGTCTACCCTTACGGCGGCGCCGAGCCTTTCGTGGTAAACCCCTTCCATACAGGGGGTACGGGCGCTCGTCCCGGGAAGGACGGGCTTTCGGCCACCGCCTTCCCCTCCGGCGTCCGCAGCACCCCCATCGAAATCAGCGAGACTGTCGCGCCGCTCATCTTCTGGAGGAAGGAGTACATCCCCGATTCCGGAGGCCCCGGCGAATTCCGTGGCGGCCTGGGCCAGGTCATGGAGATCTCCCACGCCTCCGGCGAACCCTTCGCCGTCTCCAAGATGTTCGAACGAGTCCGCAACCCTGCCAGGGGACGCGCGGGCGGCCACGACGGTGCGCTGGGCCGGGTCCACGTGCCCAGGCTGGGACCACTCCGCGCCAAGGGTCGCGAAGTGGTGCCGCCGGGTCACCGCATCGTACTGGCAACCCCCGGCGGCGGCGGCCTCGGCGATCCCCGGCGACGCGCCCGCGAGCTCGTCCGTGAAGATGTCCTCGACGGCTACGTTACGGCGGCCTCGGCGACGAAGGACTACGGATTTCATACTGGAGACGAGCCCGACTAGCTGAACCTCGCGCCGGTTCGGCTGCCGGTGATGGCCGGTCCCGGCAATCGATGCCAGTCTCCGGGTCAATTCTCGAGAGAAGCCTCCATCGCTTCCCGGGCCGTGGCCTCGATCTTCCATGGGATAGCTGAGTCGCGATAGAGGGCAGCCCCGTTCGACAGGATGGTCCCCTTGCCCTTCGCCGGGGCGCCCGGATGAACCGATGGGATCGGCGGCAGGCCCGAATCCGCGCGCGTGCCCACCCGCAGTGGCTGCTTGGGCGCATCCACCAGCATCCTCCCTTTCGGCGTGAAGAACAGCACCGTCCCGTCACTGTTTACGGATACCTTGACCCGCCCTTCGTGAACCGCGCGGTGGTGCCGCCGGCAAAGCAGCAGCGTGTTCCCGAGGCTCGTCTCGCCCCCGTCGGCCCAGTGCTTCACGTGGTGCGCCTCTGTAAACTGGCACCCGCACCCGGGAAAGCGGCATCCCCGGTCCCGCTCCTCCAGCGCCCGCCGGATGTGCGGCGGGATGGTGCGCGTCCGGCGTCCCACGTTCAGCATCGAGCCGTCCTTCGCATGGACCATCGCGACCACCGCCGCATCGCACGCCATGCGCCGCGACGTCTCCGCGGAAACGCGAATCCCGTCCAGATCCGAGCGCCCGGGCTCGCCCTCGGCCGCGAGCGTTGCGGCATCACAATGGACCATGACCTGGTAGCGCTCCGCCCGGGTTCCGGACTCGACGCGGGGTGCAGTCAACGGATCACCGTGGGATGAAGTCCGTCCTTCGCAGTGGGATGAGGTCCGTCCTTCGTCAGCGGATGGCGTCTCCGGTGCGACGGCATTCTCGATCGACCGGTCCGCGTCGTGACCCGGGGCCGCACCAAACCCGGCCGCCAGCGCCCGCTCGGCGAGCAGTCCCACAGCATCCGCGCGCCGCTGCTTCGGCTCTGGGCGCGGATCGCCGTCTTCGCTCCCACGACTCCCGGCACCCGCATCATCCTCGCGCCGGAACAGCGCATCCGACGCCGCCTCCACCGCGCGCTTCAGCATCGCCCCGACCTCCGGCTCGAGCCGCCCCTTCACCACGTACATTCCGTCGCCGTCCACGAAGACCGAGAAGGTGCGGCTGCGGCGCCGGGCCTGCTCGGCGGTCAACTCCGCGTCGCGCGACAGCTTCTTCCACATGCGCACCGTCCGCTCCAGTTTCGCCGCCGAGCCCGCGCGCGCGAACTCGAGCAGTTCGGCCTCGCGCTCGGGGGTCGCAACCCGGGTGAGCGCCCGCACCTTGGCGTACGAGATGGTGCCGTGCTTGAGAGCATCGGCGGTCAGGGGCAGGTGCTCCAGTGCGCGGGCGGTCCGTACTCGTTCGCGAGCCGTTCCGATCCTGGTACCGGTCCTCCAGGCGAGCCATTCGGCGCAGGAGGAGAAGCCGCCGTCCTTCCACCCGCCCCGCCGGTCGAACTCGGCGATCAGGGTCATCATGCGCGCCTCGGCGGAGTTGATGCAGGCCGCCAATTCCGCGATGCGCTCGCCCAGCTTGTGGAGTTCGTCGTCGTCATCACCCGCGGCGCGATTCGGGGCGTTGCCGAGGCCGGATTGGACCCGTTCCCGCACCATCGCCGGCCTTGGAGAGGATCTTCGGCGAATGGAGTATAGAGAGTTTGCAGATGCGACCATCATTCCTCCCAACGTTGGATTGCACAATGACTTACGTAAAAATGTAACGGCGCCGGAATCGGCCTCTCAGGATGCCCCGGAGTGGCCGAAGTGAAGTCGGGAGACCATCGGAGGAGGAAGCCGCCTGCGAATGCCGTCAGCGAGTCCGCAAGCGCCTCTGGCAGGCCAGGAAAGATGGCGTCTCGGACTCCGCCCGATCGAGAGCCCCAAAGTCGTCAATGGCAGAATGGGACTGCCAAATGTGAATTCGGGACGCGCCGCGGGCGTGCCGCTGACCCTTGGCGAACGACCCGCCAATGACGCGAACGACCCGCCAATGACGCAAGCGACCGCCCGTCAATGACGCAAGCGACCGCCCGCCAATGGCAGAATGGGACACACGGATGTGAATTCGGCCGGCGTCTTAGGAGTCGGACGCCCCGGACAGGACACCGACCGTGCAGTCCATCGAACGGAGGGACAGGCGTCCCCGGCGCCCGTCTGCGCCGCCGCATCCGCGCATCGTGGCGTCGAGTCTACCGCGGCGTGAAGTCCTCGTCCTCGCCCAGGCTGCGTACGAAGGCGGCGAGCAGGTTCGCAGCGGCGTCCAGGTCGCTCTTGCTGACGATCTCGTTGGGCGAGTGCATGTAGCGGTTGGGAACAGACACCAGCCCGGTAGGGACCCCGGTTCGAACCAGATGGATGCCGTCCGCGTCGGTGCGGGTGGCGCGCGGGGCCGCCTGGATGCTGTAGGAGATGGCCTCGGCCTCGGCCACCTCGGTCAGACGGTCGAACACGACGGGGTGGGCTGCGGAACCTCGGCTGAGCACCGGACCGCCCCCCAGCCTGTGTTCCCCCAGTTCCTTCTTGTTGATGTCAGGAGCATCGGTGCTGAACGTGACATCGACGACCAGCGCGACATCCGGAGCCACCGAGTAGGCGCTGGGGCGCGCCCCTCCTCCCGAATAACCGATCTCCTCCTGCACCGTGGCAACCGCCACCGCGCCCGCGGAGCCCGGGGATTCAGCCAGCCTGCGCAGCGCCTCCAGCACCACGTAGGCGCCGATACGGTTGTCGATGGCGCGCGAGGCGATGCGGTCGCCGGCGAGCCGCACCAGCGATGCTGCCACGACGGCGGAATCTCCCACCCGCAGCCCCAGTTCCCCGGCGGCGTCGCGGTCCCCGGCACCCACGTCGATCCACAGGTCGCGGACCTTGCTCGCCTTGGTCCGGTCCGATGCCTTCATCAGGTGGATCGGCTTCTTGCCGATGACCCCCGGCACTTCCCCGGCGCCGCCGAGGATGCGAACCCGCTGACCCACCAGCACCTGCGCGTCCCATCCGCCGATGGTGTCGAAGTAGAGGAAACCGTCCTTGTCGATGTGGGTGATCTGAAGGCCGATCTCGTCGATGTGTCCGGCCATCATCACCCGCGGCCTGCCCTCCGCATTCACCGAGGCGAAGGAGTTTCCGGTCACGTCGGTCCATACGCGGTCGGCGAAGCCCTCGGCCTGCTGCCGCCAGACACGCGCGGCCCGCACCTCGAAGCCCGAGGGGCCGGGAGCGTTGAGAAGGTGTTCGAGGAAATCGATCGCCGGGGTCATTGGCTGGCTCCGGGTCATCTATGGTTTCGTCGCTTTTCCTGGATGATTTCGCCTGGACGGGATCGCGGCGCCTCGTCATCGGAGCCCTCGTCTGCCCCGAATGGTCCACGCCTGGTCCCGAATCCCCATCCGGTCGCCCCGCCTGCACCCGGCTGCGCCCCGCCCGCACCCGGCTGCGCCCCCGCACCTGGCTGCGCCCCGCCCGCACCCGGCTGCGCCCCGCCGGCTCCTGGAAACCCGCCAATGGTGGTCACCCGCAGCGACCCGTCGGCCAACTGGCGCTCGATGCGGCGCTGCATCCGCTGCTGAATCCAGCGTCGGCTCGGCGGCAGCAGCAGCGAGAACCCGAGGACGTCGGTGAGCAGCCCCGGGGTGAGCAGGAGCGCGCCTCCCAGCAGGATGCAGAGCCCGTCCATCAGCGCCCGGCCGGGTACGCCGCCCCGCGCCAGCCGTTCCTGGAAGGACCACAGCGCGCGCAGCCCCTCGCGGCGCGCCAGCCACGCCCCCGCCACGCCCGTAAGCACGCACAGCGCGAGGGTGGGAAAAAGCCCGATCGCGCCTCCCAGACGGATCAGGAGGAACAGTTCGAGCAGCGGGACCGCCACGAAGATGAACGCGAGCCTGGACAGTATCGACATGGGAAAGCTCTACACCGGCACGGTGATTCCGGTGCCCGGAACGCCCGCCGAGACCCGAACCCGCGTCAACACGGCGGCTCCGGGCCGGGCCAACGCCGCTGCCGGGTGGTCGCGCAGCAGGGCCCGTCCCGGGCCAACGCCGCCGGAAGGCGGTTGCGCGGCAGGCCCCACATCCCGCAGCGCGCGGCTTGATCGGGAGGCGCGGCTTCGCTTACTTGCGATATGGAGCAGACCTACTTCCGGAAGGGGTTCGGCCTGAAGACCCAGGTCAAACCCATCATCGACGCCGAGTACCACTCGCAGCTCGTGGACCGCATTCGTGCGCGCGGCTACACCGACGTCTTCGGCGACATCACCGTGCGCCTGGCGCAGGAGTTCGGGTTCTGCTACGGGGTCGACCGCGCCATCGACTACGCGTACGAGACCGTGACCAAGTTTCCCGGCAGGAACATCTACCTGGTCGGGGAGATCATCCACAATCCGCATGTGAACCAGCGCATGCGCGAGATGGGCATCCGGTTCCTCTATCCGCGCGAGGACCAGAGCTTCGACTTCTCCCACCTTACGCCCAGGGATGTGGTTCTGATTCCGGCGTTCGGCGTCACGCGCCACGACTTCAGCACGCTGCGCGAAATCGGGTGCCTGCTGGTGGATACCACGTGCGGCTCCGTGCTGAACGTGTGGAAGCGGGTCGAGCGATACGCGCGCGACGGCTTCACGGCCATCGTCCACGGCAAATACACGCATGAGGAGTCCCGCGCGACCGCGTCCCAGGTAACCCTGTTCGAGGGCGGCAAGTACCTGATCGTGCGCAACATGGAGGAGGCGGGGCTGGTGTGCGACTACATCGCGCACCGTCCCGGGAGCCTGTCGGCCGAGGAGTTCGTGGAGCACTTCCGCGAGAAGGCCACGCCGGGGTTCGACCCGGAGTTGGACCTGAGCAAGGTCGGGGTGGCGAACCAGACCACCATGCTGGCCAACGAGTCGCTGGCGATCGCCGCCAGAATTCGCGAGGCGATGGTGGAGGGAAACGGGGAGGAGTACGCCAGCGAGCGCTTTCGCTCCTTCGACACCATCTGCTCGGCGACGCAGGAGCGGCAGGACGCGGTCGAGGCGATGATGGCCCCGCCGCCCGATGTCATGATCGTGATCGGCGGCTACAACTCGTCAAACACGAACCATCTGGCCGCCATGTGCCGCGAGTACACCGTGACCTACCACATCGAGGATGCGGTGTGCATCGACACGACGACCGGCCTGGTGCGCCACAAGCCCGAACTCGACCCGCACGCCCCGGAGGTGGTCGCCCGCAACTGGCTGCCGGAGGGTCCCTTCGAACTGGGCATCACGGCCGGCGCCTCCACTCCGAACAACAAGATCGGAGAGGCGCTGGCGCGCGTGCTGGCGATCCGGGGGGAGCTGCCGGAAGAGGAAGCGGCTGACCAACCCGGGAACGGTAAACGCGTGCCCAGGGTCCTGCCGCAGGCTCGCGGCCGTTCGGTCTCTCCCTAGATGTGAATCGCCCGGCCCAGCGCTGACAGCGCCCCTTCCGCCACGGCCTCGGAGAGGGTCGGGTGCGGGTGCATCGCCTTCTCCATCTCCTCGACGGTCGCCTCGAGGTGGCGTCCCACCACGAACTCGGCGATGAGTTCGGTGGCGCCCGGGCCCACGATGTGCGCGCCCAGGATCTCCGAGTAGCGCGTGTCGCGGATGACCTTCAGGAATCCCTCCGAGTCGCCGGCCGCCAACGCGCGCCCGTTGCCCACCCAGGGGAACCTGCCCACCTCGATGTCGTGACCCGCTTCGCGGGCCTGGGCCTCGGTGAGCCCCACGGACGCTACTTCCGGATGGCAGTAGGTGCAGTTGGGGATGTTGCCGTAGTCGACGGTCCCGTGTCCGGCTCCGGCGATGTGCTCCACCGCCACGATGCCCTCGTGTGAACCCTTGTGGGCGAGCAGGGGCGGGCCGGCGCAGTCGCCGATGGCGAAGATGCCGGGCACGCTGGTTTCCATGTGGTCGTTGACCTCGACGAAACCGCCGCTGGTAGTGGCCACGCCGGCTCTTTTCAGCCCGATGTCCTCGATGTTGGGGACGCGCCCGACCGCCGAAAGGACGAAGTCGGCTTCGAGCACGCCTTCCTCGCCGGCACCGTCCCTGACCGTCAGCCGGACGCCGCCGTCGTGGATTTCGGTGTTCTGGAGGCTCGTGCTCGTCAGGATCTTCATCCCGCGCCGCCTGTAGCTCTTCGCCACGGCCTCCGAGACCTCTTCATCTTCCACCGGAAGAATGCGGTCGAGCATCTCGACCACCGTGACCTTCGAGCCGTAGGCGGCGTAGATGTCCGCGAACTCGATGCCCACCGCGCCCGCGCCCACGATCACCAGGTGTCCGGGGGCGTCGGCCTGGAAGAGAGCGTGCGTGGACGACCAGACGCGCTCGCCGTCGATGACGAGGACGGGGATGTCGCGGGGCCGGGAGCCGGTGGCGATGATGACGTTGCGTCCGTGGTAGCGCTGCGATTCGCCGTCCTCGCCCCGAACCTCGACCGTGCCTCCGCCGGCCAGCCGGCCGTAGCCCTTGATGTGGGTAACGCCGTTCTTCCTGAAGAGATGGCCGATGCCGCGCACCAGCCGCGAGGCGACGTTGCGGCTGCGTTTCTGGGCGGGACCCAGATCCACCCCCATCTCGCCCAGCATGATGCCGTGCTGCTTCGCCTTCTTCAGCTGGCCGACCAGCAGCGCGCTCGAGAGCAGGGCCTTGGTGGGAATGCAGCCTACGTTCAGGCACACCCCGCCCAGCTCATCGTACTCGACGCAGGCGGCGCTCAGCCCGAGTTGGGCCGCGCGGATGGCCGCGACGTAGCCGCCCGGGCCGCTGCCGATGACGATCACGTCGAAATTCCTTTCGGCGTCGGTCACTTCTTCACCTCCGATTCAGTGCGGGAACCCCGAGAAGTGTAGGGGAGCCGGTGCGGGTTGCAACCCCCGTGCCGCGCTTCTTTGTGCGTTGCCACGGGCTTGTTATATTGCGCGTTCTTCGGGACGTGGCGCAGTCCGGTAGCGCACCTGAATGGGGTTCAGGGGGTCGCCGGTTCGAATCCGGCCGTCCCGATTCTTAGGGTCAAGAGTGTCGCGGACACGACGTTACCTCGTCCGGCAAGGAGCGCCTCATGCGGCTGCACCTGAGTGTTCTCCCGGCTTTTCTCGCCTTGTACCTCGGATCGCCCGCCCTCTCCCTCGTGGGCAGTCCCCCGCCGGCCCAGGCCAGCGCGGGCGCGGTTGCGGTCGGCTTCAGCCATGTGTGCACCCTTGGAGGGGACGGAGCGGCAAGCTGCCGGGGCACCAACGCCTACGGGCAACTGGGCGATGGCGGCACCGCCGACCGCGCCGAGCCGGCCCCGGTGTCCGGCGGTTTGAGCTTCCAGTCGATCTCGGTCGGGCACGGGCACGCCTGCGGGGTGACGGCCGACGGCGCAATCCACTGCTGGGGCCGAAACGGGTACGGGGAGCTGGGTGACGGCTCCACCACCAACCGCGCCGAACCGGTGCGCGCGGCGGGAGACATGACCTTCGCGGCGGTGGCGGCCGGCACCAACCACACCTGCGCCCTGACCGGCGACGGCGAGGCGTACTGCTGGGGGCTGAACAGCTCGGCGCAGCTGGGCGTGGCGGCGGGCACCCCGAGCCTCGAGCCGGTCCGGGTTCCGGTGGACACCGAGTTCGAGTCCATCACCGCCGGCGTCGACCACACCTGCGCGCTGGCCGGGAACGGACGGGCCAGCTGCTGGGGCTCGAACGACATGGGCGAACTGGGCGACAGCACCCGCGCCCTCGGCTCGGCGCAGCCGGGCGAGGTGGATGGTCCGAGATACGAGGTGCTCTCCGCCGGCAGCAACCGCACCTGCGGGGTCACCGGCGGCGGCGACGCGTACTGCTGGGGCAACAACAACTACGGCGTGCTGGGCGACGGCACCGAGGAGCGTCGAGCAGGCCCCACCGAGGTGGCCGGCGGGCATGACTTCGAGTCCATCACGGCCGGCGGCGTGCACACCTGCGCGCTGAACGACGACGGCGAGGCGTACTGCTGGGGCCTGAACACCTTCGGCCAGCTGGGCGATGGTTCGACCACCGAGCGGCTGGAGCCGGTCGCGGTCGCGGGCGGGCATGACTTCGAGTCGATCTCGGCGGGCAACTACGGCACCTGCGCGGTGACTGCCGCCGGCGAGGTCTACTGCTGGGGCCGGGTGGCCGGGATGGGCGGCTACGAGGAGGGCGAGGGGATGGACACCGAGCCCACGCCGGTGGGCGGCGAGCCGTCCTCCGGCGAGACCGGCTCCGCGGGGACCGAGGACCCTGCAGGCAATGGCGAATGGGCCGCGCTGACAGCACCCCTCGGCGCCCTCTCCGCGCAGACCCCCGTGCGCACGGTCCAGCCCGGAGCCCCGGGAGAGGGCACGCGCGTGCTCGAGCCGGGCGAACTCGACGGCACCGAACTCCCCCCGCACACGGAAGCCGATCTTCGCTTCATGCGCGGGATGATCCCGCATCACGCCCAGGCGCTGGAGATGACGCGGCTGTTGTGGGACCGCACTTCGAACCCGCGGCTGCACCGGCTGGCCCTGCGCATCGAGATCTCGCAGAAGGACGAAATCGCGATGATGCAGCGCTGGTTGCGCGACCGGAGCGAGGACGCCCCCGGCGGCATGGCGCACCACGGACCCGACGGCGTGATGGAGCTCATGCCGGGGATGCTCACGCCGGAACAGATGACGCAGCTCACGGGGGCGCGGGACGCCGAATTCGACCGCCTCTTCCTGGAGTTCATGATCAGCCACCACGAGGGTGCGCTGGTCATGGTCGAGGAACTGTTCGCGAGCCCGGGCGCGGGGCAGGGGTCCGCCATCTACCACTTCGCGTCGGACGTGGAGGCGGACCAGGAGATGGAGATCCGACGCATGCGCGCGCTGCTGGAGAACGGCGGCTGACGTACTCACGCCCGCGCCACCCGACTCGGGGCGGGCGCGGAATCTGACGGGAGAAGGGGACGATGAAGAAACGGCTTCAGATCGATCGAGGGCCGATGGCGATGCGCACGTTGTGGATGGGCGTCATGCTTGCGGCGCTTGCGTTGCCGGCGTACACGGCCGCCCAGGCCGTTCCGCCCGGTCAGCCACGGCCCGAGGAACTCGCGGAAGTGCGCACCGACTCGCTCGCCGAGCCCCCGCTTCCCGCCTTCGACTGGGACATCCTGGACCCGCGGGTGAACCTGGCCGCGGGATGGCTGGACGCCGAGAGCGCCATCTGGAACCTGGAGCTGGTGGCGACCACACCGCGTCCGGAGGGCTTCTTCAACCCGGAGACGCCGCGCGAGGGCGCCGGTTTCTCCAACACGGACCTCGCCTTCCAGGGGAATTACCTCTTCCAGGGCAACTACAACGGCTTCCAGGTCTACGACATCTCCGACCCCGGCAACATCGAACTGCACGTCGCGGTGGTGTGCCCCGGCGGCCAGGGCGACGTGTCCATCTACGGCGACCTGCTGTTCATGTCCGCGCAGGAGACCCGCGGCCGCCTCGACTGCGGCACCGAGGGCGTCCAGGACAGCGTCAGCGTCGAGCGCTTCCGCGGGGTGCGCATCTTCGACCTGTCGAACCTGGAGGCGCCCCGGCAGGTGGCGGCCGTCCAGACCTGCCGCGGTTCGCACACGCACACCGTGGTCACCGACCCGAATGACGACGAGAACGTCTACGTCTACGTCTCCGGCACATCGGGGGTGCGTCCGGCGGACGAGCTTCCCGGGTGCTCGGGACTGCCCCCGGAGGAGGATCCCAACACCGCGTATTTCCGCATCGAGGTGATCCAGGTCCCGCTCGCAAACCCCGAGAACGCCAGCATCGTCAACATGCCGCGCATCTTCGCGGACCCCGAGACCGGCGAATACGGCGGCCTCTGGCAGGGCGGCGACCACGGCGAAGGCACTCAGGAATCCCGTCTCACCAACCAGTGCCACGACATCACCGTTTTCCCGGACATCGGACTCGCCGCCGGGGCGTGCGCGGGGAACGGCATCCTGTTCGACATCTCCGACCCGGTGAACCCGGTGCGCCTCGATGAAGTCGTGGACCCCAACTTCGCCTACTGGCACTCGGCCACCTTCAACAACGACGGCACCAAGATCCTCTTCACCGACGAGTGGGGCGGAGGCGGTCAGCCCCGCTGCCGCTCCACCGATCCGCCCGACTGGGGTGCGAACGCCATCTTCGAGATCGTCGGC
This sequence comes from Gemmatimonadota bacterium, assembly GCA_022826025.1. Taxonomy (GTDB): domain Bacteria; phylum Gemmatimonadota; class Gemmatimonadetes; order Longimicrobiales; family Gaopeijiaceae; genus BD2-11. The sequence goes on from JAJDVR010000169.1 coordinate 14,838, forward strand.
GGGCAGATGGAGCTCGCCGGCTACTACAAGCTGCCGGTGCCCCAGAGCGAGCTGGAGAACTGCGTGGCCCACAACGGGGCCATCATCCCGGTGCCAGGACGAGACATCATGGTGCAGGCCTGGTACCAGGGCGGCCTGTCGATGCTCGACTTCACCGACGCAGCCGACCCGGTCGAGATCGCCTTCTTCGACCGCGGCCCGCTGAGCGAGGAGGAGATGTACACCGGCGGCTACTGGTCCACCTACTGGAACAACGGCTTCATCTACGGCGCCGAGATCACGCGCGGGCTCGACGTCTTCCGCCTGGCGCCCAGCGAGCATCTCTCCCGGAACGAGATCGACGCCGCGAACATGGTGCAGGTGGAGGAATTCAACGCCCAGTTGCAGCCGATGTTCACCTGGCCCCCCCACCCCGCCGTGGCGGGGTCGTACCTCGACCAGCTGGAGCGCGCCGGGGACATCCAGCCCTCGTTGCTGCAGCGATCGCGAGACGTGCTCGCGGCCGCTGCGTCATCCCCGAGCCCCGACGTGGCCGCACAGTTGAGGGAGACCGCAGCGACGCTGGACGCGAACGCCGGCGAGGTCAATGCGGGCGAGCGCCTGGGCGACGCGCCCCGCCAGCGTTGGCTGGCCCAGGCCATGCGCGAGCTGGCGGCGTCGATGGATTAGGGGGTTCGCGAAATCGCCACTACACGGCTGTCATCAAAGGGCCAGATCGTCATCCCGAAAGCCATTCGCCGACGACTCGGCCTCGAGCCCGGGACGGAATTCGTGGTGCTCGGAGAGGACGGTACGGTCGTACTGATTGTGATCGACGCGCCGTCGATGCGCGATTTCGATGACATAGTTGAGCGAACACGAGAGGAAGCGCGCCGCGCCGGCCTCAGGCAGTCAGATGTTGCGGCAGCGATACGCGCCGTGCGATCGGCGTCAAGGTCGTAGCGCTCCATGCCTTCGCCGCCGACGCTGCGGAAGCGTGGAGGATTGCCCTGCTTTCTTCTCGCAATCGTCGCGAGCATCATTCTCGCCTGCGGGGAACCGGCGAGCGAGAGGGAGACCGGGTCTTCAGACCACGTCGGGGACGCGCCCCTGCCCACGGCCCTCTGGCACGACGCCACCGAGGAGCTCCTTCCCGCCACAGCCGAATGGACCAACAAGGTCGAACTCGCCGACATCGACGGGGACGGGCGGATCGATCTGCTGTTCGCGAACGGGGGCAACTACTCCGAGCCGGGTGAGCCCGAACTGAACCGGGCGTTCGCCAACCGCGGCCCGGCGCAGCCCTTCGAGGAGGTGACTGCGGAGGTGTTCGGCTCCACGCCGGACCTGGCGCGGGTCATCAAGGCGCGCGACCTCGACGGGGACGGCGATACCGACATCTTCGCGGGGGCGACCTACCAGACCCGGAGCCGGCTGTTTCTGGGGATGGGAGAGGGTGCCTTCGAGGAACGTACCGCGACCCACCTGCCACAACTCCCGCTCAGCCTGGGCGATGCCGAGCCCGGGGACGTGGACCTGGACGGCGACCTCGACCTGGTGCTCGCCGACTGGGGGCCCGGCAACAACATGACCAACGAGGGCGGCCGCACGCGCCTCTGGCTGAACGACGGCACCGGCCGCTTCATGGACGCCACCGACGGCCGCATGCCCGCGACCCTGGTGCGCTTCTCCTGGGACCTCGAGCTGGTCGATGTCGACAACGACTTCGATCTGGACGTGCTGGTGTCGTGCAAGCGCTGCGCGGGCAGCCTGCTCTTCCGCAACGACGGCACCGGCACCTTCGAGGAGGACCCGCGCGGGTTGCCGCAGTACACCAACAACTACGAGTTCGAGGCGATGGATCTCGATGGCGACGAATTCCTCGACCTCGTGACCATCAACGACGGCGAGATCGTCGGCGAACGCGGCTCCAGACGGCGCGAACACGTCTTCCGCAACGATGGCGAGGGCCGGTTCGTGGATGCCACGGATGCCTGGTGGCCCACCTCGGAGAACATCGGCGAGGACGACAACGTCGTCGCGTTCCTGGACTTCGACTCCGACGCCGACGCCGACTTCCTGATCGGCTCGCTCAGCGGACCTGATCGCCTGCTGATCAACGACGGGAGCGGTCGCCTGCGCGTGGCGACGGACGTGTTCGCCGGCGCGGAGACGCCCGGCACGCTCGGCATGGCCATCGCCGACCTGGACGGCGACGGTCGGATCGACGTGGTGCAGTCCCAGGGCGAGCATCCCACCGCCATCCAGGAGCGCATCTTCCTCGGGCGGGGGCTGGCGGCTTACAACGGCGCGCCGGTCGTGGGCGATCCGCTGACCGTGCCGGACGGCGACAGCGCCCTCGTCCTGGTCCGCATCCACGAACGCAAGAGCCCGTTGCTCGCAGCTGAGTGGGAGGGGGTCGAGGTGACGTGGGAATCCGCGGATGGCGAAGGGACGGCCCCGATGCGCTGGTACGGCGAATACCTGTGGCGGGCGCGGATTCCGCTGGAGGCGAGGCCATCGCTCATCGACGCAAGGGCCGTGTCCGAAGGCCGGACGCGCATGCAGGTCTTCAATCCCGACGAGTAGCGTCCGGAGCCCGGGAAGTGCCGAAAGAGGCCGTCCTCCACGTAGAGGGCGCGGCGGCGACAAATTCGGTATTGTATGCGACAGATCCGATCACGTGGCCGCAGTCCTGAAAGGGCATTCAACCGAGTTGGAGCAACGGCCCTGACGTTGCTATGGGACTTGGGCCTGATCGGGGCCGGGAAGGAGGAGTGAGCACATGAAGCCCCCGAACCCCCTCACGCGCCGTAGCATCCCTCTCGCAATCGTCGGCCTCCTGCTGTCGTTGTTGGCCGCGGCCCCCGGGACCGCCCAGACCACGGGTGCCATCGAAGGCACGGTCGTCGGCACGAACGGCTTTCCGATGTCCGGTGCGCTCGTGACGGTGACCGGCGCTGCCGTGAGCCAGGAGAGCGTCACCGGCGCCGACGGCTCCTGGGCGTTCGCGGATCTGGCCGCCGGCGACTACGTCGTCACGGCGATGCTCCCGGGCTTCGAGACGGCGGAGCTTCAGGTCACGCTCGCGGCGGGCGCCACGGAAACCGTCCGGTTGATGCTGCAGATCGCCTATGTGCTCGACACGCTCAGCGTCGTCGCCGAGGAGCCCCGCATCTTCGCCCGCAACTTCGTCCCCGAGTCGATGATCCGGCAGCAGTCGAAGATCACCAACGTGACGGCGGTGGTGGACAACCTTCCCGGCGTGTCGGTACAGGAGGGGGACGCGTACGGCTTCGACGACTGGTCGAGCAACGTGGCCGTGCGCGGCTTCCAGGTGACCATCAACGACGTTCAGATCGGCACCACCATCGACGGCTTTCCGAACGGCACCTCCGACTACTGGGGCGGCGCCAAGGCGAACCGCTTCGTCGACCCGATGAACCTCGCCAGCGTCGAGGTTTCGCAGGGCGCGGCCGACATCGCATCCCGGTCCGTCGAGGCGCTGGGCGGCACCTTCAACTACCTCACGAACGATCCCGCGGCGGAGCGCACCTACACCGCGTCCGCCACGATCGGAGAGAACGGCGGCGAGCGCTTTTCCATGCGGGTCGACACCGGTCCGCTGTTCGGCGGGGAGACGCGCGCCTGGATCGCCGGCGTACGCCAGGAGGCGACCGACTGGATGGAGGGCTCCGCGAGGAACGAGCGGGAGCACATCGCCGCCAAGCTCGTTTCGTCGCACGGCCGCCTCGACCTGACCAGCTATCTCTCATACGACGACATCCACGAGGACGTCTACCAGCGGCTCTACAGCGATGCCGATTTCAGGGCCGACCCACGCTGGGACCGGCTGGTCGGCGACTGGCCCGGCGTGCCGTACCTGAACCAGTTCTACCGGCCCGGGTGGCAGACCCGCCGCCGGAACACGCTCGCCTACGTCAGAGCCGACTGGGCGCAGAGCGAACTCAGTTCGCTGAGCGCGGGGGTCTACTACCACCGCAACTGGGGCCGCGGCGACTGGCTGCCCCCCTACATCGTCGATGTCGTCGACGACCGCGGGGGACCGGAATCCGAGCTCGCCGGGAATCCACCCGTCAGGGGCGGCACGCAGCTCGGCGTCATCCGCTTCGTGGACGCCAACGGCGCCGCGGTCGGACCGACCCCCGGGTGCACCTCGTCCTACATCTTCAACTACTACGGCTCGGGCGGCCCGGCCGTCGACCCGGCGTGCCACCCGGGGGCCACGGCGGTGCAGTCGTACCGCCACAGCCACTACGGGAAGGACCGCTTCGGCCTGACCCTCGACGAAGAGTGGTCCGCCACGCTGGGCAGCGCCGGCAGCGCGCTGCGGGCCGGCATCTGGTACGAGGGCTCGCGGCGCGACCTCGGCCGGGACTGGCACCGCATGCTCGACCCCACGCTCAGCTTCAAGTGGGACTATCAGGCCTACTGGCACCAGTACGAGTGGGATTTCCCGCAGAACATCTTCAAGTGGTACCTGGAGGAAACGCTCTACGTGGGCCGGTTCGCCCTGAGCGGCGGCGTCAAGCAGTTCCTGATCGGGGTGTCGCGCGAAGACCAGTTCCATGCCGATCCATCGCTCGACGTCGATTCCGATTCGAAGCTGCTCTTCCAGGGCGGCGTCACGTACGAGACCCCGGTCGAGGGCCTCGACCTGTTCGCAGGCTATTCCGAGAACTTCCGGGCGATCGCCAGCACACTGCTCGAGGTCCCGGGCCGAAGCCTGGAGCAGCTCGAACCCGAGACCGCATCGAACATCGATGTGGGTGTGCAGTATGCTGGAGAACGGGTCGCGTTGAGCGCCGCCTGGTATTCCATCGACTTCACCAACCGGATCTTCTACCTCGGCCCGCAAACGCCCGCGGGCCCCAACTACCTCATCCCCGGAGGCGGGGGCTATTTCAACGCGGGCGGCATCGAAACAAGCGGCCTCGAGGTCGCCGCCACGGTGCCGTTGTCGGGACAAACGTCGTTCTACACTGCCCTCACGTTCAACAACTCGGAGTACATCGGGTCCGGTGATCCGCTCGTAGATGAAGGCCAGGGCATCGAGGCCGGAGCCGACGTGACCGGCGTCCCGGCCCGGCTCTGGGTCATCTCACTCGACCGCAGCGGGCCGCTCGGCGGCGGGCTTTCCGCAAAATACACGTCGTCCCGCCGCGTCAGCCTGGCGGCGGACTGGTACGCCGACGCCTACTGGATGGTGGACGCCTACGTCAGTCTCAGAGGCGAAGCCCTGAGCGAACTGCTGCGCTCGACGGAGTTCTCGATCGTGACGAGCAACCTGGGCAACGCGGCCTATCTGTCTGCCATCACCGAGAACGCGGCCTGGCTGGGCGCGCCGCGAACGGTGTCCATGACCGCGACCGTGTCGTTCTGAAGGAGAAGGCCCCGAAACCCGCCACTCCGGGACCGCCGACGGGGGAGTGCCCTGGATCGAATTCCGAGGTTGATCGCAGGCTTGACCGGTGGGGCTGCGGGGGTCTTCTACCGCGTCGACCGGCACGGACCGCCCCTGCCCGACGGCCCGCTGATCGTGGCGGCCAACCACCCCAACAGCCTCGTCGACCCGCTGCTGATCTTCCGCTGCAGCGAGCGCATCGTGCGCCCCCTGGCCCGGGCTCCGCTGTTCGACGGCGTCTTTCTGGGACCTGTCCTGCGGGCGCTCGGGGCGATCCCCGTCTACCGCAGGCAGGACGATCCGGACGAGATGCACCGCAACGAGGAGATGTTCCGGGCCGCGATCGACGTGCTCCGGGACGGTGGCGCGGTCCAGATCTTTCCGGAGGGAAAAAGCCACTCCGAGGCCCGGCTGGCCGAGTTTCGCACTGGCGCCGCGCGGATCGCGCTGCAGGCGGAGGAGAGCGCCGATTGGCGGCTCGGCGTGTCGATCGTCCCCGTGGGAATCACCTACTCGCGCAAGGAGCTGGCGCGGACGGCGGTGACCGTCCGCTTCGCGGCGGCGGTCGAGTGTAGCGACCTGAGGGAGGAGTACCGGGCAGACCCCGTCGCCGCGGCGCAGAGGCTCATCGGGCGCATCGCGAAGGGGATCCGGGGCCAGACGCTCAATTTCGACCACCACCGCGACCGGACCCTCGTGGAGGTGTCGGAGCAGCTCTACGTGCGCCAGTCGCGGTGGGTGCCGTGGCGCACGCGCGAACGGCTGGGAACCCGTTTCCCACGCCTGCAGCGCTTCGCGAAAGGGCTCGATTGGATCAGAAAGGCGGACCCGCAGGAGCACCGCCGACTGACCGCGAAAGTGGAGCGCTACGCCGCGCTCAGCGCCGAACTGCGCGCGGGGGAGGGGGACGTGCCTCCCCGTTACAGTCTCCTGCCGGTCGTGAAATACGTCCTCGTGCGGGGGACCTTGCTGGTACTGGGGCTCCCCCTGGCGGTGGCGGGACTCCTGCTCTGGACGCCGGTGATCCGGTTTGCGCGTTTCGTCGTGCGGCGCGTGCGACCCGAATTCGAGGTCACGGCGACGATCAAGTTGCTGGCACTCCTGGCGGGGGTGTTCGCAGCGTGGTTCCTGTTGGTGTTCCTGGGCTACCTGTTGGGCGGGACACCGGTCGCCGTGGCCGTCGCACTGCTGGCTCCGATATGCGGCTTCGTCGCCATGCTCTGGGTGGAACTGGCTCGCGAAGTCCGCGAGGACACCTCCCTCTTCCTGAGGCTGCAGGGCCGGCCCGATCTCCGCAGACACTTCGCCCAGCTGCGCTCGGAGCTCACCAAGGCCTTCCGCCGGCTGGAGAAGCGCTGGATGGAGGAGCGGCGTGTGGGTGGTGTGCAGAAGGAGGACGACAGATAGTCGCGCCTGTGGCACGCACGCGCGCGTTGCGTCCGTTGCATCCCCGCCGCATTATGACAGACTGGTATCCCGTTTCGTCAGGCACGCATCAGGAGTCGAGGGAGTCCGCGCGATGAGGCCAGTCTTCAGCCTCGGCTTTCCCATGTTCTTCGGCGCGTTGCTGTTCGCCGGGCTGGTCGCGTTGCTGCTCCCCGGGACCGCCTCCGCGCAGTCGCCCGAAGAGTTCTTCGAGAATCGCGTGCGTCCGGTGCTGGCCGAGAGCTGCATGGACTGTCACGGTCGGCTGCGCCGCGGGAATCTGCGCCTCAACTCGCGCGATGCGATGCTGCGCGGGGGCGACTCCGGGCCCGCGATCATCCCGGGGGATCCCGACGGGAGCCTGCTCATCCGGACGGTGCGTCACGAGATCGACGGGCAGGAGATGCCTCGCGACGAGGATCCGCTCACGCCGCAGCAGATAGAGGGGCTCATCGAGTGGATTCGCATGGATGCGCCCTGGCCCGAAGTGGCTGAGGGCGCTGAGGGAGCCGCGGGGACAGTCCTCGCCATCGCCGACGAGGGCCTCTCGCCCGGCGCTCGCCTCTTCGTCGACAAAGTGCGTCCCGTCCTCGAACGCAGCTGCTTCTCCTGCCACACGGACGACGAGCGCAGCGGTCTCCGGCTCGATTCCCGCGAGCGGATGCTCCAGGGAGGCAGCCGCGGCCCCGCGCTCATCCCGGGGAACGCGGAAGAGAGCCTCATCATCGCCGCGCTCCGGCACGTGGACGAGGACCTGCAGATGCCGCGCAACGCGGATCAGCTGCCGGAAACCGAGATCGAGGGGTTCATCGACTGGATCCAGGCCGGGGCGGAGTGGGCGGAGATCACCGCGCCGCTGGCGATCCCCAGGCGCGGGGTCACCGCCGCCGAACGCGACTTCTGGTCGTTCCGGCCACTGGCCGATCCCGCCATCCCCGCGCCCGCGAACGCCGACCGGGCCCGCAACGACATCGACCGCTTCGTGCTCGCGAAGATCCAGGAGCAGGGGCTCGAACCGCTGGGGACCGCCGATCGCCGCCAGCTCATCCGCCGCGCCACCTTCGACCTGACCGGCCTGCCCCCGACCCCGGAGGAGGTCGAGGCCTTCGTCGGCGACACCTCGCCCGACGCCTTCGAGAAGGTTGTCGAACGGCTGCTGGCCTCCCCTCACTACGGCGAGCGCTGGGGGCGGCACTGGCTGGACGTGGCCCGCTTCGGCGAGGACGACACCCGCGGGCTCGCGCCTGGCGGTTCGGGACGCGAGCGCTATCCCAACGCCTACATCCAGCGCGACTGGGTGGTCGAGGCCTTCAACCGCGACATGCCCTACGACCTCTTCGTCAAGGCGCAGATCGCCGGCGACCTGCTCGAGGAGGCCGAACGCGAGCGCGCCATTGCCGCGCTGGGCTTCCTCGGGGGCGGCCCCTGGTACTACGACATCGCCGATCCGCCGGTGGCGCGCGCCGACGAGCGCCACGACCGGGTCGACGTCACGACGCGCGGGTTCCTGGGCCTCACCGTGGGCTGCGCCCGCTGCCACGACCACAAGTACGATCCCATCGGCACGCACGACTACTATGCCCTCGCCGGCATCTTCAACAACGCCGACTATCACGAATATCCGATTGCGGAAGCGGACGAAGCCGAGGCCTACGAGAAGGAAAAGGAGTTCATAGACGGCCTGAAGAAGAGTCTCAACGAGTACCTGCGCACCGAGGGCGACCAGCTGGCGCGCGTGCTCTCGCTCCAGGTGTCGCGCTACATGATGGCCGCGTGGCAGGTGACCGGCAGGCCGCAGCTTCCGCCCGAACAGGCCGCTTCGCAGGCCAAGGTCGACCTCGAAACGCTGCAGCGCTGGATCCGCTTCCTGGGCAAGGAGCCGAAGCACTATCCGTATCTCATCGACTGGCAGGAGATGATCGCGCGCGGCGACGCCGAGGAGGACGAAGCCCGGGAGCTGGCCGACGCCTTCCAGCGCCTGGTGCTCGAGGTGGTCGCCGAGCAGGAGAAGCTCGAGGAGCGCAACCGGCGCATCATCGCCAAGGGGATGCCGCTCGAGGAAGTGAAGTCGACATCGATGCCCAACGGCTTCGAGAGCTTCTTCGACCAGCACCAGCTCGAGCTTGAGACCATGGAGCGGGAGCGCTTCAACCTCTACTCGGACATCTTCCGCAGCGACCTCGACAACCAGCTGGACACCTTCTTTCCGGCGCCGGGACTGTTCCGTTTCCGCGGATGGGGGCTGGAACGGCAGCTCGGGCGCGTGGCGATGGATCACATCTCGGCCATGCGCGAGCGCATCGAGGAACTGGAGGAGGACCTGCCGGACCTGCCCTTCGCGATGGGCGTGGCCGACAAGGAGCCCGAGGACCTGACGGACATCGCGCTCCACATTCGCGGCAGCCCCACGAACCTCGGCGAGGCCGTGCCGCGCGGCTTCCTGACCGTGCTGGACGAGGAGGCCGCCGAGCCGTACGCCGAGGGGAGCGGCCGCCTGCAGCTCGCCGAGGCCATCGCCGGGCACCCGATCACCGCGCGCGTGATCGTGAACCGCGTCTGGCGCTGGCACATGGGCACAGGCGTCGTCGACACCCCCAGCAACTTCGGCATGATGGGCGAGCGGCCCACGAATCCCGAGCTGCTGGAGTACCTGGCGTCGCGCTTCGTCGAAAGCGGCATGTCGATCAAGCAGTTGCACCGGGACATCATGCTGTCGGCGACCTATCAGCTGGCGAGCGGGCGGCACGCCGGCAACGAGCGGATCGACGGTGCGAACCGCTACTACTGGCGCGCGGACCGGCGCCGGCTCGACGCCGAGAGCATCCGCGACGCGATCCTCTCCGTGTCCGGGGATCTGGACGCGACCGTGGGCGGGCCCTCGAAGAGCCTGCGCGACGAGGAGAACAATCGCCGCACCATCTACGGCGAAGTGAGCCGCTTCCAGGTCGACGAGTTCCTGCAGACCTTCGACTTCCCCAATCCGAGCCTGTCCGCGGAGCGCCGCTACACCACCAACGTCCCCGGCCAGAGCCTCTACTTCATGAACAGCCCGTTCGTAAGAAGGCAGGCGGAGCTGTTCGTGAAGCGGCTGCTGGAGGAGACGGCTGACGCCGAGCTGGTTGCGGAGGATGGGGAGGAAGGGCGCAGTGGCGTCGGTACGGGCAGCAACGGGAACGGTGCCAACGGCGACCACCGAGACGGCGCTGCAGAGGGCGACGAGACCGACGATGCCTCCGTCGTCTTCCGCGACCGGGAGATGATCGAAGCTGCCTATCCGCTGCTTTATTCACGGGATGTCACCGAACCCGAAATCGCCGCCGGCCTCGAGTTTCTCGAAGAGCGCCGCGCCGCGTTCCTGGCGGAAGAGCTGGCGAAGCTCCAGGATGAGTCCGGTGACGAAGCCGAGGCAGATGCATCCGAGGACGATGCGGGGGCCGCGGAGGATGATGAGGCCACGGAAGACCCCGAACCGGACACCCCGGAGCACCGCGCTTCCATGCAGGCATGGATCCAGTACGCGCGAGCGCTGTTCAGCGTGGCGGAATTCAGGTTTGTGGACTGATGTCTGATCACGATCATCACGGCTGCGGCATGATCCACGGGGAGCCGCGCACGCGGCGCGAGGCCCTGAAAACCATGGGCGCGGGCTTCGGGATGATGGCGTTCGCGAGCCTGGTGGGGACGTCGATGCTCGAGGCTTCGAACGGGCTCGTTTCGTCGATGGGCACGCCGCTGCCCAGGCCCGACTTCGAGCCGCGCGCGAAGAACGTCATCTTCCTGTTCATGAACGGAGGCGTCTCGCAGGTCGACACCTTCGATCCCAAGCCGATGCTCGAGAAGTATCACGGGCAGCCGCTGCCGACCGGCGAGGTCAAGACCGAGCGGCGCACGGGCGCGCTCATGAAGTCGCCCTTCAGCTTCAAGCGCTACGGGGAATCGGGCATCGCCGTGAGCGAGCTCTTCCCATACGTGGGCGAGTGCGCGGACGACATCTGCGTGATCCGCTCGATGCACACGGAGATCCCGAATCACGAGCCCTCGCTGCTCATGATGAACACGGGGCACATCCAGCCGGGCCGGCCCTCGCTGGGATCGTGGCTCACGTACGGGCTCGGAACCGAAAACCGCAACCTGCCCGGATTCGTGGTGCTCTGCCCGGACCAGCCCACCGTGGTGGGCCCGCCGCTTTGGAGCAACGCCTTCCTGCCGCCCATCCACCAGGGCACCTACATCTCCGACAAGGTGCCGAGGATCGAGGACGACTTCGACCCGGAGCGCCTGATCCCCAACATCCGCGGCGAGGAAATGAATGGCGACGGCCAGCGCCGCGAGGTGGACCTCATCGAGAAGCTGAACCGGCTGCACATGCAGCGCCTGGAGGAGGAGGATCCGCAGATCGAGGGCGCCATCCAGGTGATGGAGACCGCCTACCGCATGCAGACCGAGGCCCCGGATGTGTTCGACATCCGCGGCGAAAGCGAGGCGACCCAGAAGCTGTACGGCCCGGGGAGCACCGCGCGCGGCTGCCTGATGGCGGTGCGGCTGGTGGAGCGGGGCGTGCGCATCGTGCAGGTCTACTACGCGAAGGGCGATCCCTGGGATGCCCACACGGACATCTTCCAGCACCGCAAGAACGCCCGTGACTCCGAC
>JAJDVR010000221.1 GCA_022826025.1 Gemmatimonadota bacterium
TTCAGGTTGCCTGCAACGATCTCCTCCGCCAGGTCGGCGGCCGCCGTCAGCGTTGCCAGGCCCAGCGCGCCGAGGTAGTCCGAGAAGGACTTGAGGTTCCCCGCGTCCGCCCGTTCGAGTGCCGCGATGTAGTCCGGCTTGCCTTGGGCCGTGATGACGGGGGGTGGCAGGCCGCGCCGGATGTAGGCCCACGCCATCAGCAGCCGGGAGACCCGCCCGTTACCGTCTTGGAAGGGGTGGGTCTGTACGAACCTGTGGTGGAGCCAGGCCGCTTCAACGTTCACCGGAAGGGGCTCCCGCTGAATCCGGTCGTAACAGCGGAAAAACCGGTCCATCTCCGACTGCACCTGCTCGGAGGGGCAGTATTCATGGATCACGCCGTCTGGCCGCATCGGGTTGTTCGGCCGCACCTTCCAGGCGCCGCGAGTCGTGAACGGTACCTCCACGCGTCGCCCCTGCGGGTCGATGCCGGGGACCGTCGCCTGGTGCCGCGTCAGGAGCTGATGCCACGACTTCACCATATGTTCGGAGAGCGGCCGGCCGCTGGCGACGTCGTCGAACATCATGTCGTAGGCGGCCTCCTGGTCATCGAGCAGCCCGCGTAGTGTTTCGCCGTCCATGGCTTCGACCGTGTGGGAGCCCACCGCGCCGGCGAACCCTTCTGCGATGAGCTGCTCCGTGATGCCGCGCCGCAGGGTATAGAGTCCCTCGATCTGCCCGGTCTCGATGGCGAAAGCGCGCACGCGCTCGCGGAGCCACCCGTTCAGGAAGCGCTCTTTGCCCTCGTCGGATCTCAGGGCAGCGCGCGCGGCGTTCCAGCGGTCGGCGAGCGCCCGATGACCGGGCGTTTCCCAGCGCTCGGCGCCGTCGGGCATGTCGGCCAGGGGAGCCCAGGTTGAGGGGGACTCGGCCATTGCGGCATTCTACTATTGCGTTCGCGCATCTACCCGGCGGGCTGGATTCGAGTGGCTGGATTTGGGTCAGCACCTCGGGCATGGGTGACTGCCCGCTGCGGGCTACGAGTTCGCGACCGATGCCTCGCGCCGCCGGCAGTGTCTCGAGCTGGCGTTCTATGGCTGCACGGATGTCGTCGCGTAGCGGCAGGTCCTGTGCGACGTCGCGCCAGCAGTCGCGGAAGCGCTCGCAGGTTTCCTTCGCGGCGCGGACGATGGGTGTGGCACCCGTTCACCCTCACTTCGCGTTGGAAGCGCCCCCGCCTTCACCCTCACGTCGCGTTGGACAGTTCGCGCGCTGGCGACAACGGGTGTACTCCGCTATTGTGCAGGGCAGCGCGAGTCACCCTGCGGAAGTGGGCGCCGCCCGACGGCTGAAGGAGCGTCAGGGCAAGGCCTGAAGCAGCGGAGGAGTTTGAAACTGCGCCTCCAGGACGCGTTACTGCGGGGGGTGGCTACGCGGTGCGGCATGCGTTCCCGCATCGAACATCCGGAGAGGAAGATGCAGGGATTCAAGCGAATGCTCTCGCTGGCGCTTGTCAGCACGTGCATCGGCGGCCTGGGAGTCGCTGCCCAACCCGAGGAACCCTCAGGTTCCGGAGACCCGGTCGTCGAAGAAATCCTGGTGACCGCCCTGAAGCGGGAGGCGTCCGTCCTCGACACGCCCGCCTCGGTCTCCACCCTCGACGCCGAGGCGCTCCGGGACAAGGGCATCCACAGCGTCTCCGACATCCAGTACCTGGTCCCCAGCCTCCATTACGGCGAGTTCCTGGGCAGACGCCAGGTTGCGATACGCGGCATCGGCGAGTTCGCGTACGCGCCAGGCGTCATGGTAAGTGTCGATGGCGTCGTGCAAGCCGTCGGGTCCAGTTCCCAGCTATCGCAGCTCGATCTTGAACGGGTTGAGGTCCTGCGAGGCCCCCAGGGTACGCTCTACGGTCGAAACGCCACGGGCGGAGCGATCAACTACATCGCCGCAAGCCCCTCGGACGAGCTTGGAGGCTACGCCAAGGCCGGCTACGCGGAGTACGGGCACACTACGATAGAAGGCGTCGTCAGTGGTCCGATCGGGGACCGAGTGGCGGTCCGTCTGGCTGCCAATCACCTGGATGCCAGCGAGGGCTGGATACAAAACCTGGTCCCGGGCGAAGACGATCTGATGATGGGACAGAAGTCCAACCTGCGGCTGATCCTTGCCGCCGACCTGGCAGACAACCTCGACGCCACCTTCACCTATGGCGCCAGCAGGTCGGAAGGCCCCTGGGATGCCTGGCCGATGATCCATCAGCACTTCGATCTTGGAGTCGCTTCCGGGTTGCCCCCGGTGAATGCCCTGACCGCACCGCCTTCGAGTGTTCTGTTTACAGAGGAAGTGAGGAAGGTCCATAACCGGGGGGCTCGGACTCGGACCGTGAATACGATATGTACAGTCTCACCCTGAACTGGGACGTCGGGGGCATCAGCGTGAAGTCCATAACCGCGTACCAGGACTGGGCGGACTCGTTCCTCGGCCCGGCGGATGCGACCAGCATCGGCCTCTTCGACCGACTGAGCGTCGCCGAGAACGAGACGTTTACCCAGGAGATCAACGTATCGGCCACAAGCGGAAATCTCGACTGGATCGTCGGGATCTACTACATGGACGACGAGCGTTCCAGCATCCTCTTC
>JAJDVR010000203.1 GCA_022826025.1 Gemmatimonadota bacterium
GGGGCATCCCACGACCGGTAGTGGGTGTTCAGGATCAGCTGGCGGTAAAAAAGAGGTCCCCCTTGACGCGCCCGGATGCACCCCCTACTGTTGCATCTGTAGTACATGACTGCAACAGTAGGGGCGCCATGAAGATTCGACTCAGCCACGCCGACGGCCGACCGCTGTACGTCCAGATCATGGACGCGGTGCGCAGCGGTCTCGTTCGGGGAAATCTCCGTCCCGAGGATCCGCTTCCGTCGGTGCGCGACCTCTCCTCGAGTCTCCGCGTGAACCCCCGGACAGTATCACAGGCGTATGCGGCGCTCGAGCGCGACGGCGTGGTACAGGTGCGGCACGGGAAGGGCACATTCGTGGCGCCGGGGGTGCGGCCGGAAGAGAAGGAGTGGCCGCGTCTGGCGAGGGAGGTGGCCAGGCGGGCGCTGGCCGACGCCTCGCGGAACGGACTCGCGCTGGCCGATCTGATGACGGCGCTGCGGGAGATGGAAGGTAGAGATGCTCACGGCGACGGAAGCAAGGAGGACGGACGATGACGGACATGGCCAACGCGGCGCTTCCCATCGACCTCGGGAATGGCCCATTCGCCGTTACGACACGAGAGCTGACAAAGCGGTTCGGCTCCGCACGGGCTCTGGACGGCCTGGATCTGCAGGTCCCGGAAGGAGCCGTTTATGTGCTCGTGGGTCCCAACGGCGCGGGCAAGAGCACGCTGATTCGGACTCTCATGGGTCTCGTCCGTTACCAGGCCGGAACGGTCAGCGTCCTGGGACGGAACCCGGCCGACCGGGGGGCCGAAGTGCGCGCGGGCATCGGCTACGTGCCGGAGGACTACCGGGTCGGCTACGCCTGGATGACGGTGGGCCGGCTGCTGGAGCACCAGGCGGTCTACCACCCGTCCTGGGACGCGGACTACGCCCGCAGATTGAGGGCGAGGTACGAGATCGATCCGAGCCGGAAGTGCCACACGCTGTCGAAGGGCCAGAGCCGGCGCGTGCAGCTCGTCCTTGCACTGGCGCACAGGCCGCCGCTGCTCCTGCTGGACGAGCCGACGGACGGTCTGGACCACGTGGTGCGCGACGATACGCTGAGCATCCTGAGCGAACACCTCGCCGATTCTCCGACCACCGTTGTGGTCTCCACGCACAGGGTCTACGAGGTGGAGCCCCTGGTGGATCACGTGGGCGTGCTGTCGGAGGGACGGCTTCTGGGGCAACTGCCGCGCGACGAGCTGCGCGGGGGCTTGCTGCGCTACTGGGCGGACGTTCCCGAAGGCTGGAGGGGACCCGGCGAGCTGGCAGGGCGGGTGGTCAAGCGCAGCGGCGCGGCCCGCGCGATCGAATGGACGGTGTGGGGCGACCGTCACGCGGTAACCCGCGGCCTTTCACAGGCGGGCGCTGCGGTTCGTGAGGTCGCCCCCCTGTCGGTGGACGAAGCCGCGCTGGCTCTACTCTCCGGAAGGGAGGCAACATGACGGACTCGACGGCAGGCCGCATACCCGCGATGAAGACGGTGTGGATCGAGCAGCTGCGCGTGGTCGGACTGGCCATCCGCCGCGAGGGCGCCCTGGCGGCCCTGGTGCTGGTGCTCGGCTCGCTGGCCCTCATCGCCTTCAGCAGAATGCCGGCCCTGCAGGCAATGGTCGATGGGGAGATGCGTAACTTCGACCCCGGGGACCCCCCCTGGGGCTTCTTCGCCGTGCTCCTTCCGCTCGTGGTGTGGAAGGGCGAGCGCCGGTTCGGCGACACCCCGCTGTGGTCGCTGCCCGTCGATCACCGGAGGCACGCGCTTCTCAAGGTCGCGGCCGGATGGGTCTGGCTCATGGCGATCCTGGGTGCGGCTCTCGTTTGGTTCACACTCACGACGCTGGCAAGCGGCGAATCCCTGGGTGTCGACGAGGTCCGCCTGCTTGTCCTTGACCCGGTGGGAGCCACTGCGGGAACGCCTGGTGCTGTGGAATCGGTGAACTGGACCACTCCGTGGTGGGAGTGGGCACTCCCGTTCACGTCGGCGACCGCCGCCTACCTCGTGGCCAGCACTCTCATGCTCGCCACGCGGCGTCCGCTGTTCTGGGCCGCCGGGCTGTGGGTCGCAGGTGCGGTCGTGCTGTGGATCGCCGCAATTCGGGATATCGACTGGATTCATCGGGCCAGCGACTTCGTTGCCTGGCACATCGGGGGAGATTCGTTCACACGGTGGATGCAGCTCCCGACCGGTGGAAGAGAGGTATGGACGCTCCTGCCGACCGTCGAGATGTGGATCGCCTCGTCCGCATTCTGGATCGGCCTGGGGTTGGTGGGGGTGCTGGCGGCATCCCGCCGGGCGCGGCCGTAACCCTCACCGCTGCACGCGCCCGCTTCCGCCCCCCTCCATCAGCGCCTCGACCTCGGTCACGCCCACCCGATGGAAATCGCCGGGGATCGAGTGCTTCAGGCAGCCGGCCGCGGTGGCGAAATCCAGCGCCCTTCGGTCGTCCGCACCGGTCGCGAGACCGTAGATGAACCCTGCTGCGAAGGCATCGCCGGTCCCGACCCGGTCGACGATGTCCGGCACCTCGTATCTCCGGCTGACCATGAAGTCCCGGCCGTCGTGCAGGCAGGCGCCCCACGCGTTGTCGTCGGCGCTCCGGCTCTCGCGCAGGGTGATGACCTGCTTCTCAAGGTTCGGAAATGCAGCCAGCACGCGCTCCGCCAGCGCCCGGTAGCGCTCGCGGTCGAGAGCGCCCGCCTCGACGTCCACGCCCGATTCGATCCCGAGCGAGCGCTGGCAGTCCTCCTCGTTGGCGATGCCGATCTGCACGTGCGCAACCAGCTCCCTCATCACCTCGGGGGCGGCTTTCCCGTACTTCCAGAGCTTTCCCCGGTAGTTGTAGTCGCACGAAAGCGTCAGCCCCAGCGTCCGCGCCCGGCGCACCGCCTCCAGGGAGAGCTCGGCGGCCGAAGCGCTCAGGACCGGCGTGATGCCGGTGATGTGGAACCAGTCGGCACCCTCGAAGATGGCATCCCAATCGAAAACGTCCGGGCCTGCAGTGGCGATGGACGAGCGGGCCCGATCATAGACAACCCGGCTCGGCCGCTGGTTCGCCCCGGTTTCCAGATAGTAGATGCCCACGCGGCCATCCCCACGCCGGATCAGCCGGGTATCCACGCCGAAGCGCCGAAGCTCGCCGACCGCCGCATCGCCGATCGGATTGGCGGGCAGGACCGTGCAGAACGCGGCGTCCAGCCCGAAGTTGGCGAGCGATACCGCCACGTTGGCTTCCGCACCCCCGAAGGTCGCCTCGAGACGCGGGCCCTGGAGCAGCCGCTGGCGCCCCGGGGCCCGGAGCCGCAGCATGATTTCGCCGAAGGTCACGATGCGCTTCGGTGAGGTCATGGTCTCTCTCGCCGGACGACGGCTACGGCCCTCGCGGCCTCTCCCCGGATCCGGTCGAACGCGCCCTCCTCGATCCGGGCCGCCGGCGCCATCCAGGAGCCGCCGCAGGCCAGCACCTGGTCCATCTTCAGGTAGCCTGGCAGGTTCTCGCGCTTCACTCCTCCGGTGGGGATGAACTTCAGGCCCGGGAAGGGCGCCGAGATCGCCTTGAGGAAGGACGCTCCTCCCAAGGGCCCGGCGGGAAAGAACTTCAGCACGTCGAGCCCCGCCTCGAGGGCGCTCTGAATTTCGGTGGGCGTGCATACGCCGGGATAGACGGGGAGTTCGTGCGCCCGGCAGTAGTCGACCACGCGGGCATCGAAGCCCGGGGAGACGACGAATCGCGCCCCCGCCTCCCTCGCGGCCTCCGCCTGCCCGGGGGTGAGGACGGTGCCGGCGCCCGGCAGGACATCGGGAACCTCCGCCGCGATGCGGCGCAGCGCCTCCGCGGCTGCGGAAGTCCTGAACGTGATCTCGGCGCACGGAAGGCCGCCCTCGGCCAGCGCGCGCGCCAGCGGCACCGCGCGGCGCGGGTCGCGGATGACGACCACGGGGACCACGCCCAGCCGGCCGATTCGTTCGTTCAGGGACGTCATCGTGATCCGCGCTTCTCGCGGACCGCCATCCCTTCCACCCCTTCCCACAGCCCCTGCAGGTACATCGCCCCGAGCGCCCGATCGTACAGGCCGTAGCCCGGCTGGCCGGTCTCGCCCCAGATCATGCGCCCGTGGTCGGGACGCATCGGGCCGGCAAACCCCACTTCGCGCAGCGCGCGGAGCACCTCCAGCAGATCGACATCCCCCAGCCGCGACGGGTGGGGACTCTCGTGGAAGCGCCGGTCACCGGTCACGCGGACGTTGCGGCAATGTGCGAAGTGGATCCTCGAACCCAGGCAGCGGATGATCGCGGGCAGGTCGTTGTCGGGACGGGCGCCCAGGGAACCGGTGCAGAAAGTGATCCCGTTGGCGGGCCGATCCACCAGCCCCAGCAGCCGCTCGAGCGCCGGACCATCTGTGACGACGCGCGGCAGCCCGAAGACGGACCACGGCGGATCGTCCGGATGCATCGCCATCAGCACACCGGACTCCTCCGCCACGGGCACCACGGCCTCCAGGAAGTACCCCAGGTTCTCCCAGAGCTGCTCCTCTTCCATCGCGCGGAAGGCGGCGAGCAGCTCGGGAAGCCGTTCGGGCTCGGCGGGCGACCACGCCGGAAGCGCGGCCGGGCCCCGCGCGGGATCAAGCGCGGCCAGCTCCTGCGGGTCGTACGCGAGCGTGGCCGACCCGTCCGCCAGCCGCTTGTCGGTGCTCGTGCGGGTCCAGTCGAGTACGGGCATGAAGTTGTAGCAGATGACCGGCACGTCGATCTCAGCCACAGCGCGCACACTCTCGCAGTAGCGGTCGATGAGCCGGTCCCTCGAGGGTCTTCCCAGCTTGATGTCGTCGTGGACGGGAATGCTCTCCACCACCGCGAAACGGAGCTCCGCCTCATCGATGGCCTCTGCCATCCGGCTCAGCTCGTCCCGTGGCCACGCGTCCCCGGCGGGGATGTCGTGCAGCGCGCTGACCACGCCCTCGACGCCGGGGATCTGGCGAATCCGCGACAGGCTCACCGGATCCCGGGGGCCGAACCAGCGGAAACTCATCAGCATCGGATTTCAGATGCCGCTGAACGTACTGAAGCCGCCGTCGACGGGGATCACGGCGCCGGTCACGAACGACGCGGCGTCGCTCGCGAGCCAGCGGACCACGGCCGCCACCTCTTCGGGCCTCCCGAGCCGCCCCATCGGGGTGTGTTCGATGATGCGCCTTGCCCGCGCGGTGTAGCTCCCGTCCGGATTCACCAGCACGGCGCGGTTCTGCTCCGCCAGGAAGAAGCCGGGGGCAACCGCGTTCACCCGGAGACCGTCCCCGTGCCGGCGGGACAGTTCGACCGCCATCCAGCGCGTGAAGTTCTCGATGGCGGCCTTGGCGGCCGAATAGGCCATGACGCCGGTGAGAACCCGAAGCGCCGCCATCGATGAGATGTTGACGATACAGCCGGCGCCCCGAGCGGTCATCGCCTCACCGAAAACCATCGACGGCAGGACCGAGCCGTGGAGGTTCAGGCGGAGGGCCTCGTCGAAGGCATCCGCGGGAACCTCGAAAACGCTCCTGGCATCGCTGCGCGCACGCTCCACGTTCCCGCCCGCGGCGTTGACCAGGATGTCCGCAGTTCCCCACCGGTCCAGGAGCTCTCCGCATGTCCGGCGGAGCGCCTCTTCGTCAAGCACGTCGGCCTCCAGCGCGATGGCGCCACCGATCTCGGCAGCCTTTGCCTCAGCCTGCTCGCGGCGGCGACCCAGAACTGCGACCTGCGCCCCCGCACGCCCCAACTCCACGGCGGCCGCCCCGCCCAGCACCCCGTAGCCGCCGCACACCACCGCCACCCTGCCGGTGAGGTCGAACGGACCCGCCTTCCCGCCCGAGCTCACCCGCCCCGCTCGGCGAGCTGACGCTCGATGGAATCGCGCATGTAGGGAAGGTGCCGGAGCGCGTTCTCGAAGTAGATCTTGCGCAGCACTTCGTCCGGAAGGCCGATCCCGTAGATGTTGTAGCGCCCGTGGCCCGGCGAGCCGCCGTGGGTGCGGACCTGGGCCGGATGGTAGAAGTGCTCGTCGAACGTCTCCAGGAACCGCCAATGCGGAGTCCAGAAGTCGTCGATCGTGCGTTGCTGGTTGCCGTCGGTGCCGAAGAGGATGCGGTCCTGGTATTTGAGGAAGAACTCCCTCCATAGCCGGGGCGCGCGGCCCAGGTCCTGAATCGCCGCCGAGGTTTCGAGATCGGCGTTCGGGTAGGTGTCCAGCAGCGCGGCGAGCCTCCCCGGGTCGTAGTAGAGCATCGCCATGTGCCCGAGCACGAAGCGTGTGCGCGGGTGTTTCGCGAGCATCCTCTCGCGCGCCAGCTCGATCACCTCCCGGGGGGGGCCGGACGCATAGAGGTTGCCGCTCGTGCTCCCCGGATACCGCCACAGGCCGGCCTCGTAGCGCTCGTTGAGGGGGCCGATGGGATAGAAGCGCCCCACCGAGTCGCTGGTGTGGATCATCACCGGCATGTCGTACTTCGCGGCCATCGCCCACACGGCATCGAGGCGAGGATCGTCGGCCTGGATGAAGGTGCCATCGGGATTGCGCACGCCCTGGCCCAGCGACTTCGACACCTTGAGGCCCCTTGCGCCGGCCAGGAATCCCCGTTCCATCTCCCCGGCCATCCACTCGGACCAGCCGGCCTCGTCGATGCCTTCGAGGTTCAGGGTGACGAAGTTCACCACCCGGTCCCGGTACGCCTCCCCCACCGCCAGCGTCGAGTCGAGGTGCGTCCCGGTTCCGCCGTTCAGGTTGATGATCGCGCCCATGCCGATGGAGTCCATGAGGGCGATCAGGCTCTCGTACGCCTCGGGCGTGGTGAGTTCGCGGCCATGCACGTGGAAGTCGATGGCCGGGAATTTCGCGCGCGTGATGTGGGTTCTGGGGAGCCGGAGCAGGATGTACGGCATGGGCGGCTGCTCGTATCCGACCGGTTCCCAGCCCTCCGGAGGCAGGGTCGCCTCCAGAGGCGGCATCGGCGGGATCCAGACGGCGCCTTCGGCCATCCCCCCGGGCGCGCGCGGGATCACCGGAATGGGGGTTCCGTCGCGGGCCCTTATGGTGTCGTTGCCCTGCTGGGCTTCGGCCATCCGGCCCGGGAGAACGGCGAACAGCGCCGCGGCGAACAGGGCATGAGTCACGAACGAACAACGCATGGGTCCTACCTCCTGTCCCGCTCCCTCAACCTCTCGGCAGGGCGCGTGTCATGTAGTCGACGATCGCCGCGCGCTGCTCCGGCGTGGTCGCGTTGATGAAGCCGCGGGTGTACTTCTCGTCCACGAACAGCCGCCACTCCTCCCCGCTCCGCCGGCCGTTGATGATCCGGTCGGCCGAGTGACACCGGGTGCAGGCGTCGCGGGCGAGGTCCCTTCCCGGGAGATCGGGCAGCTCCGCTCCGCCCATCCCGCCCATGAACCCGTCGGGAGGCGGCTCGACCGGGGGCGGCGGCGGCGGGGCCTGCGGTTCCATCGACGGCGCGGGCAGACCGGCTTCCAGCGCGAAGGTGTAGACCCGGCCCGGCGCGTAGCTGCCCCCGCGGCCGGTCAGGACCGACACATATTGCCGGCCGTCGAGCATGTACGTGACGGGGTTGGCGAAGCCGGGCGCGAGCGGAAACTCCCACAGCATCTCGCCATCGTCCGCGCGCCAGGCGTTGAAGGATCCGCTGCCGTTGCCGTGGAACACCAGGTTGCCGGCGGTGGTCAGCGTGCCCCCGGTGACGCCCCGCTGCTCGAAGCGATGCCGCCAGCGCTCCTTGCGGGCGACCGGATCCCACGCGACCAGAAAGGCTCCCAGACCGCCCATCCCGACCACCATGGGGTCGATCTCCCGGTCCCGCGGCCCCGCCTGCGGCAGCGCGGCCTGAAGCTCTCCGGCCCCCGCATCGGCGCCCCTTACCGGCCCTTCGGCCGGCCGGCGGCGGCCCATGCCGAAGCCCGGCTGTCCGGGCTCGATCGCGAAATCCGGATCCACGGAGTACCACCGGGAGGTTTCCTGCCCCGGGAGGTAGACCAGGCCGGTGGCCGGATTCCACGAGGTTGCGTGCCAGTTGTGGGCGCCGTCCGAACCGGGAGAGATCAGCGCGCCCTCGATGCCGTAGCGGGCGAAGTCGGTCTCGATCGGCCGCCCGGTCCCGGGGTCGTACCCGGTAGCCCAGGTCACCCGCGCGAACGGCTCCGCCGAGATGAACTCCCCGGTCACGCGGTCGATCACGTAGAAGAAGCCGTTCTTGGGCGCCTGCATGATGACCTGCCGCTCGCGCCCGCCGATGACCAGGTCCGCCAGGATGAGCGGCTGGGTGGCGGCGTAGTCCCAGTCGTCGCCCGGCGTGGTCTGGTAGTGCCAGACGTACTCCCCCGTGCGCGGACGCACGGCCATGATCGAGGTG
The DNA here is from genome assembly GCA_022826025.1 of Gemmatimonadota bacterium. Taxonomy (GTDB): domain Bacteria; phylum Gemmatimonadota; class Gemmatimonadetes; order Longimicrobiales; family Gaopeijiaceae; genus BD2-11. Next base: position 8,424 of record JAJDVR010000203.1, read on the forward strand.
AGGTACAGGTTGTCGCCCCCCGCGGGGCTGCGGATGTCGCGCGCCCAGGGTCCCCCGTTCCCCACGCCGAAGTAGAGCAGGTCCAGTTCCGGGTCCCAGGCCATCCCGTCCCACACCGTCCCCCCGCCCCCGTAGCGCCACCAGGCGCCGGTCCAGGTCTCGGCGGCGCGCTCCAGGGCCTCGCTCTCGAACGGCTCGGTCGGATCGCCCGGCACCGTGTAGAAGCGCCAGACCAGCTCGCCGGTCCGCGCGTCGTAGGCCGACACGAAGCCACGCACGCCGAACTCGGCGCCGCTGATGCCCGTGATCACCAGCCCGTCGACGATGCGCGGGGCGCCCGTGATGCTGTAGTCGTCGAGCGGGCTCCGCACCTGCACCCGCCACACCTCCTCGCCCGTCCCGGCGTCCAGCGCGACCAGGCTTCCGTTCAGCAGCCCGACGTAGACCTTGCCGTCGTAGAGGGCCACGCCTCGATTGACCGGCCCACAGCAGAGGCTGGGGCCCCGCCGGTGCCGGATGCCGCGCCCATCGGTGACGTACTGCGTCTGCGGGATCTGTGGGTCCCAGCGCCACTTCTCCTCGCCCGTGCGCGCGTCGATGGCGAAGACGACGCTCCACGTGAGCGTGCCGTACATCGTCCCGTCCGCGACGATCGGCGTCCCCTCCAGCTGGCCCGGGTACGATCCGGTGTCGTAGGACCATGCCAGACCGAGCCGGTCCACGTTTCCGGCGTCGACCTGGTCGAGCGGGCTGTGGTGGGTGCCCGCCTGCTCGCGGCCGTAGTTCAGCCACTCCCCGGGGGGCGGGTCGAGCAGCGTCTGCTGGTCCGGATAGGCCCCCGCGTCCTCCTGCGCCCCCACGATCCATGCTCCGCCGCCGGCCACGACGGCGGCGAGGATCCACATCCCTCGGTTGGGAATCACGCCTGGGACCTCGCTCGGTTGAGTGCCTGCCTCACCCGAAAAGTATGGCCGTCGCCGCGCCCGTGCCGCAAACGCCCCCACCCCGCTGGAGAGCCGCACCCACGACAGGCAGGGGCATCCCCACTACCGGTAGTGGGTACCGGGGTCCTCTTCACGTGCACGGCAGGCCGTCCAGGCGCCAGCCCGACGACTGCAGGCGGTCGATCAGGTACGGGACCCCGAATGCATGGGTCCAGCCGAAGACCCGGATTCCGCTCGAGAAGGCCCAGTTGGGCATTCGCCCGCCGGCAAAGGGATCGCTCTCGCGCCCGGGCAGGTGACTCACCACCTCCATCTGCGACACCAGTTGCCGCTGCGTCGTGTAGCTTTCGAACGGCTGCGGCATCTCGTCGGTGCGCAGGTACGCCGCGCGCCGGCAGGCTTCCGTCAGGAACTCCGCACTGCCGGTGAGGTCGTATCCCACCACCAGCGGGTGGATGCTCGCGAGATACGACTCCATGTCGTGATCGAGGGGAGGGACAGCCAGCAGGCTGCGGGCGTGCTCGATCTGCCTGAGTTCCACCTCCCGGTCGTCGAACAGCTGGAGGTACTTGTCCAGCCCGTGGGTGAGGTAGTGCTGGGAGTAGCCGAAGCGGTCGATGACCATGCGGCCACCCTGCGTCTTCTGCAGCTCGAGCACCCGGTTCAACCGGTACCGGAGTTCCTCTAGATGGATGTCCTCCCTGGTCGCGTCGTAGAGCTCGGCCAGGTTCCACACCGACAGATACAGCCTGCGCCCGGTGAGCCCGTGCTCTCCGAAGACGCGCTTCCGGTAGTATTCCCCGGTCAGCCGGGCGACGTCCAGCCCACGGTGATACGCGCCCAGGTAGTAGCTCGCCAGCCAGCCCGCGATCCAGACGTGGGCCGTGTACAGCGCGGCCGCCTGCTGGTTCGTGTGGCGGGTGCCCATGCCCACATACGGGCTGCCCGCGGGCGCCTCGAGCGTCCTCCAGTAGTCCAGCGCGGCATTCGTGTCTCCCCGATAGACCGGGCCGGTCGGCCAGTGCAGGTTGTCCACGTCCATGGTGTGGCGGCTCATGGCCTCGGCCTGGAGGTAGTCGTCCCGGTTGCCCGTCCTCATGAAGTTGAACCACCACTGGAAGTCCTGCGCCGGCTCGTTGTTGCCCCACTGCACCCAGTCGCCGCCGCGGTAGTAGGTCTTCAGGTCGCCGTAGTCGAACATCCCGTACCACGGCTCCCAGTCCCGGTTGAAGTGCATGTAGCGGAACTTGTGCTGGAGCCCCCGCTCCAGCGCGGGGATCCGGTTGTCGGCGCTCGCGAACGTCCCGTAGACCCCTGAATCCCGGTACCACGCGGGCGGGGCGTGGGCGACGGGTGGATCGAGGACCGCGTGCACGGCCTCCCGCACGGCCGCGATGTCGTCGCTGCCGGCGTGGAAGCTGAGTGCCAGCTCGGTCGTCTTGGTGATGCCCCGCGCGAAGTTTCCGACCATGCCTCCGTCGGCCTGGCGGTTCGCCCGCTGGAAGCCCTTCGGCGGATGGCCCGGAGGCCAGGTGTAGGCGTGCATCCGGCGGTCTTCCAGATTCAGGGCGAGCTGGTTCGGGTATTCCTCGAGCATCCCGCGTACGCCGATGCTGATGCCCCTCTCGCCGTCGGAGAGATCGATCCATCCCTCGGCGCGCTCCGCCTCTGCGACGACGTGGTCCGATGCGACTGCAGCCGCAAACCCGCCGATCCGTTGGTCCGGGCCGGAGCCGGGAATGGGCGGAATGCCGTCCGCGTCCGGGCCGGTCTGGAGCACCGAGAAGCCGGACGCCCCCGCGGTCCCCTCCTCCAGCAGGATCGGTTCACCGCGTTCCCACCAGCGCCCACCGCCGAGAGCCGTGCGGAACACCGGCGCCCCGCCGAGGCGCCACGCAAGCCCGAGCCCGGCCGAGGCGATCATGTCGTCGGGCCGGGTGATCCCCGGGTCGCGCGAGCGTTCGAACTCGTCGACGATCAGCTCCGCCTGGGTCGCAACATCGCGATGCTGTCGGCCCTCCAGCGGGGCGCCGCGGTCCGGGTTCCCCGTGTAGGTGATGGTGTGAAGGACCTTCAGGTGCGCCTTTCCCGCATACGCGTGGATGTAGGTGACGAATGGCGAGGCGGGGTGTTCGGGTCGCTGATACCGGTACTCGCCCTCGATCCGCAGGATGGCGTGCATCGGCCCGGATCCGCGCTCGATGAAGGTCTGATGGACCACGGCCGACGATGCGTCGAGGCCTTCCGCGTCCACCAGATCCAGAAACGACCCGCGCGTGCCGATGCCCTCTGCGATGAGGTGCTCGGGGCGAAAGCCCTCGCCCGCCGGGTTGAACTCCACCCGGTCGACGAACCCGCTGCCACCCTTCTCCACGCGAAGGCGGAGCGGCCCGGTGTCGATCTCCGCGAATCCGTTCTGCCGCTGATTGTTCACGAAGCGGATCGGTGAATCGACGTCCACGGTCCGCCGCACCTCCGGCCCGTACTCCACGGTGTAGCGGCCGGACCCGGTGGTGAAGAAGTCGACCCAGATCCACTTGAGGCTCCCGTCCGCGGGCCACCATGTGGTCACCGGGGTGATCTGCGACGCGATCTCCTCCCCCGAGCCGTTCAGCACGCGCACGTTCCCGGTGGAGGCCAACTCCCCCCTGGGAAACGGGATGCCGAACGTGACCGGCGTCCCGGGACGCTCTCCCTCGACCGTAATCGGAACGCGGGCCGGGCGCGGGGAGCAGGCGAAAAGCAACGCACCCGCGATCGACGCGGCAACGACGAGAAGCTTCTTCGTGTTCATGCGATTCGCGTCCATGGGATCCGTGTTCCCGCGGTCCATGCCGCTCCCGGGTGTCGGTCGAACGGGCTCACACGCGCGCCGCCGAGGCGGGATCCAGGAGAAGTGTT
>JAJDVR010000223.1 GCA_022826025.1 Gemmatimonadota bacterium
TCATCGCGGGAACCCCGACCACCGTCCCGCGCACCGCGGCGGCGTCGAGGGTCGCGAACAGCTTGAAGATCGAGAGGGCCCCCTCCGGCTCGTCCCCGTGGGTGGCGCCGTTGATCCAGAGGATCGGGCCGTCGGATGCGCCCCGGCATATCAGGATGGGAATCTCGCGTGCGACCGCGGCCACGTCTGATCCGACCGGGATGACGCCCCGTGTCATCGTCCCGGGAGACGCCTCCGCGCTCCCGATCACCAGCGTTTCACTGCTCATGTACGCTTCCCCGTATGGTTCCTGTACGCTGCTCAAGCGGCCGGCTCCAGCGAAAACGGCACCCCCAGCTCTTCGGCGAGCGCCCGCAGCCGCACCACCGTCTTCGGGTCCATCGGGATGCCGTGCTTCAGTCGATGCCGCGCGCGCTCCTGTTCCGCCTGCCCGGGGAGCTGAACCGGTTTGTCCGGATCGATCGGCTGTGCGCCGAGCACATCCGCGATCAGCCGCTCGAGCCTGTCCTCGAACTCCCCTCGCTCCATGAACGCCTCGATGTCGATGGCGATCATGGTATGGGCCACGTCGTAGTTCTCGTCGTCCTGGAATACCTGCGTCCCGAACAGCGACCCCGTAAGCACGCCCGTGAGAATGTCGGTCACGAGGCTGAGGCCGTAGCCTTTGTAGTCGCCGATGGGGAGCAGGGGGCCCTTCATGGCCGTGTCGGGATCAGTAGTGCGCGCGCCCGCGGGCGTGAGCGCCCAATGGTCCGGCATCGGCAGACCGGCGCGGCGGAGCCAGCGCATCATCCCCTTGCCGGACTGGGTGAGCGCCATGTCCAGGACGATGGGGTCGCGCCCGCCGGCCCTCGGAACCGCCATACCCCAGGGATTGGTGCCCAGCACGGGCCGGGTGGCGCCCCATGGAGCCATCTCCGCGCCCGCGTTCGTCATCGAAACTCCGATCAGCCCCGCGTCCGCCGCCCGCCGGGCGTGAAAGCCGGCGATCCCGAAGTGGTTGCTGTGCCGCACGCCGACCATCGCAACCCCTGCCTGCCGCGCCATCTCCACGGCCCGGTCCATGGCCCGGCGCGCTGCCACATATCCCAGTCCCTTGTTTGCATCGAGAAGCGCCGCGGCGGGCCGCTCCCGCACCCACGTCATCCGTGCATCGGGCAGAATCCCCCCGTTGCGCATGCGCCGCGCGTAGCGAAAGAGCTTCTCCAGCCCCTGGTGCTGTCCCGGATGCCACCAGAGCGACGCCGTCACGACCCCGTCGGCGTTGATGCGGGCTTCCTCGGCGCTGGCGCCAAGCGCGCGCAGCACGTCTTCGGCGAATCCGCGCACCGAGGGTTCGCTAAAGCGCTCGACCGTGACCCGTTCGTCCAGGCGATAGGTGATGGGGGTTCTCCTTTCGCGGTTCCCTACTCGCCGAACCCCCAGCTGTGCGCGTGGGGCTGGATCAGCTCCGCCGTCATCCCGGGAAGCTGATCGGGATAGACGAATGCCTCGTAGCCGTCGTTGGCGTCGAAGATGGTGTCCTGGAAGAACGGGATCCCGCGCTTGCGCAGCCCCGCGACATCGCCGTCGATGTCCGTTGTCTGGAGTGCGATGTGGTCCAGCCCCTCGCCGCGCGCCCGCAGAAAGCGGTTCACGCGCGACTCCGGGTCCCAGTTCTGCACCAGGTGCAGCCAGCACTGGTTGGGGAAGAGGATGCGGGCGTCGAGCTGCTTTCCCTTGCCCGGGTCGTTGCGGTAATCCTGCGCCACGAGCCCGAAGTAGCGCTCGAAGCGTTCGCACGCGTCCGCCAGGTCGTGCACGCACAGCCCGATGTGCTGCAGGCGGAAGAGCTCCATCGAGTTGCTCACGGGCTCGCCCACGGCCTCCGGCGGATAGTACCAGCTCCGGTCGTGCGACTGGATGAGTTCGATGGTGAGGCCGGGCAGCTTGTCCGGGTAGACGAAGGCTTCGTAGCCGTCGTTGGCGTCGAGAATCCGGTCCTCCCACACGCCGACGCCGATCTCCCGGAGATGGGCGACATCGGCCTCGATATCATCCGTCTCCAGGCAGATGTGCTCCAGTCCCTCGCCCTTCTCCTGGAGAAACCGGTTCACGCGCGACTCCGGATTCCAGTTCTGGACGAGGTGCAGCCAGCATTCGTTGCCGAGCAGGATGCGGGCGTCGAGCTGCATGCCCTTGCCCTGGTCGTTCCGGAAATCGCGCGCCTTGAGCCCGAGGACGCGCTCGAAGCGCGCGCAGGCATCTTCCAGGTCGTGCACCACCATGCCGATGTGCTGTATACGCAGAATCATCGCCCGGCCCCCACGGGATCGTTGCGATACACGCGCCCGGCCCGCATCACGAAGACCACGCGGCCGAGCGCGCCGATGTCAGCCAGGGGATCGCCCGCCACCGCGATCAGGTCCGCCTCGTACCCGCGTTCCACCGCGCCCAGCGAGCCCCCGAGCCCGAGCGACTCCGCCGCCAGGCTGGTTGCCGAGACGACCGCCGCCATGGGATCCTGGCCGCCCTCCTCAACCCGGTAGACCAGCTCCTGCCAGTTGTTGCCGTGCGCCCCCGCCACGGCGTCGGTGCCGAACACGATGTCGAGACCCTCGACGGTCAGCGCCTCCTGGAAGGTGGCGAGCGCCACCGGCACGGCCGCGCGCATCTGCTCGAAGCCCTCTTCGGTGTAGTTGCCGATGCCCAGGTACCGCTCCGCGTTGGCGAAGTAGTTGTCGAAGATGACGTGGATGTGCGGGTCGTAGTAGAGCCCGCCCTCGGCGAGCAGCTCGAGGGTAGCCCGGTCCAGCAGGGCGCCGTGTTCGATCTGCGAGCATCCCGCCAGCGCCGCCCGACTCGCGCTCTCGGGCCCGTGGGCGTGCACCACCGTGCGCAGGCCGTGCTCGCTCGCCCGGCCGCAGGCGGCGTCGAGCTGCTCCTGGCTGAGCGTCGGCCCGCCCCCCACCCGGATGCTCTCCGAGGCGAAGATCTTGATCACGTCCGCGCCCGCGGCCGCCATCTCGTCCACATGGGCTCGAATCTCGGCCGGCCCGCCGGTTCCGGCGTTGATCGGCCGGATGGAGGTCAGGATGCGCGGCCCCGGGAGCATGCCGCCCGCGATCGCATTGCGGACCGGGACGTCCTCCGCTCCGCCGACGCTCTGGACGGTGGTGACCCCGCCATGGAGCATCTTCCACGCGTTCTCGGCCGCGTAGAGCGCCTGATCCTCGGGGCTGTCGGCCGACTCCGCGGTGTGCAGCCGCCCGGTCTCGCGGTCGAAGTGCCACCCCAGGTGGACGTGTGTGTCCATCAGGCCGGGCAGCAGGGTGGCTCCCGACAGGTCGTAGACTGCGGCCCCGGTTGTGCTCCCCGCCTCGACCACCGCCGCGATGCGGCCGTCGCGCACCACCACCTCGCGCCCGCTCATGGATCCGCCACGTCCGTCCAGCACACGGTCGGCGCGCAGCACGATCACGCTCTCCCCCGCGCCGCCGCCGCCCGGCCCCCCGGCCGGGCCGTCCTGGCCGTCCTCCGGCGAGCCGCCGCCGCAACCGCCCAGCAGCCAGACGAGCGCCCCAATGCACCATGCCGGCGCCCGCCCGCCCGCGCCGCGCCGAATCGTGGTCATCGATCGCCGCACCGATCGCGTCCGGTCTCCCTCGAGGTGCTGGCCTGGTTTCATCGCTCGTTACTCCTCATCGCGGGCGTCCCACTCGCCCGCGCGATTCGGGGTTCCGCGCCCGCCGGGGCTCGATCCGTCTCCCTCACGGGTTCCAACCACTGCCGCTTGCCGCCATCTTTCGCCCGGCAAGATGCAACGTTACCCGAAGGGGCGCGAGTCAGGGGACGGGACCGGTGGCGGACGACAAAGGGAAGAAGCGAATCTCCGGCGCCAGCCTCAGGCACGCGTTCCGCGAGATCATCTGGCCGCGGCGCAAGCTGGTCCTGTTCGGCCTCGTGCTCATCCTGATGAACCGGCTGGCCGGGCTCGTTCTCCCGATTGCCACCCGTCCCCTGATCGACGACGTGATCCTGACCGGCGACCTGCCCGGGCTGTTCCGGCTCCTCGGGGCGGTGGCGCTGGCGGTGGTCGTGCAGGCGGCCACCTCGTACACGCTGACCATGAGGTTGAGCGTGGAAGCGCAGCATCTTATCGCCGATCTGCGCACGCAGGTGCAACTGCACGTCCTCCGCCTGCCCGTGCGGATCTTCGACAACACGCGCTCGGGGGACCTGGTGTCGCGCATCATGGAGGACGTGAGGGGCGTGCGGAACCTCGTCGGCACCGGGCTGGTGCAGCTCGTCGGCGGGGTGATCACCGCCGTGGCGGGCTTTGCGTACCTGCTCAGCATTTCTCCCATGATGACGCTGCTCACGGTGGGGCCGCTCGCGGCGTTCGCCTTCGTCTCCACGAAGGCCTTCCGCACGCTCCGGCCCGCGTTTCGCGAACGCGGCAAGATCCGCGCTGAGGTCACGGGCCGCCTCACCGAGTCGCTCGGGGGCATTCGCGTCATCAAGGGCTTCCACGCCGTAGCGGCGGAAGGGACGATCTTTCGCGACGGCGTCCTGCGCATCTTCCGCAACATCCGGAAGACGCTCACCACCTCCAGCCTGGTCACGAGCGCGGGCACGTTCTTCATGGGGATGGCGGGGGTGCTGGTGATGGGGTACGGCGGATGGCTCATCGTTCAGGGCCAGCTCACGGTGGGCGAGCTCTTCTCCTTCACCTTCCTGCTGGGCTTTCTGATTGCTCCCGTGATCCAGATGGCCAACATCGGCACCCAGATGACCGAGGCCTTCGCCGGCCTCGACCGCACTGCCGAACTGCTCTCCTGGCCGACCGAGGACGACGATCCGAGACGGGTCGAGGAGATGCCGCCCATCCGGGGCCGGCTGCGCTTCGAGGATGTCCACTTCCGGTATGAGGAAGACAAGCCCGTGCTGCGGGGCATCAGCTTCGACGTCGAACCCGGCACCGTGGTGGCGCTTGTGGGGAGTTCGGGATCCGGCAAGTCTACCATGGCCAGCCTGGCCGCTTCCTTCCTGACGCCCGATGAGGGCCGCGTGCTGGTTGACGATGTCGACCTGAGCGAGGTGCGGCTGCCGAGCTACCGCAAACAGCTGGGACTGGTGCTGCAGGACGACTTCCTCTTCGATGGCACCATCAGCGAGAACCTGCTCTTCGCGCGCCCGGACGCGAGTCCGGATGACGTGAGGCACGCCGCCGGGCAGGCGTTCGTCACCGAGTTCAGCGACCGCTTCCCGGAGGGGCTCGACACCGTCATCGGCGAAAGGGGGGTCAAGCTCTCGGGCGGCCAGCGCCAGCGGGTCACCATCGCCCGCGCGATTCTCGCCAACCCGCGTCTCCTTTTTCTCGACGAGGCGACCTCCAGCCTGGACACGGAGAGCGAAGCCCTCATCCAGGCTTCCCTCGCCCAACTCCTGCGGGGACGCACCACGCTGGTGATCGCGCACCGGCTGTCCACCATCCGGCGCGCCGATCTCATCCTGGTTCTGGAGGAGGGCCGCATCGTCGAACGTGGCCGGCACGAAGATCTGGTCGCGCGCCGGGGCCGCTATCACGAACTCTACACGGTCCAGGCCAGGATTTGAGAGACGCGCCCGCCATGCCTCCCCGCATCGTCTCCGGGTTCACCGGATCCTGGCTTCCCTGCGGGATGAGACTTGCGTTTCCGATGCACTGCCTGAAGACTGATGTTAGCCTCGACAGGTGTGGGAAGCATGTGGACGGAGGCATTATGTCGCTTCCAGAAGGCGTTTTGTCGTTTCCAGAAGGCGTTTTGTCGCTTCCCCGGGAACCTGCCCGTATCTCCTGGGTGTGCAATCCAACCATCTCGATCCCGAAGTCGCCGTTTGGCGGCAGGTCGGAGTCGCCGTAATCGTATGAGTTGTCCCGTTTCCATTCATCAGGAGGATCTTCCGAATGAGCTTGCCCGCAAGTAACTCGAATCGATTCCTCAAGCTGGCCGCGTTCATGCTCTTGTTCGTGGCGCTCCCCGCAGCGACGCACGCCCAGGGCTCCCTCGAAGGCACGGTTCGCGACGCCGCGACCAACCAGGGAGTCGTCGGCGCGCAGGTGTTCATCTCCGCGCTCAACATCGGAAGCCTCACCGGCAACGACGGCTCCTTCAGCATCGGCGGCGTCCCCGCGGGGTCGCACATCGTCGAGATCCAGCTGATTGGTTACGCTGCCGAGCGGCAGGAAGTGACCATCGCGGACGGGCAGGCGACGCAACTGGACGTGATCCTGAGCGAGGAAGCCATCGCGCTCGGAGGCATCGTCGCCATCGGCACGCGTGCACGGCCGCGCACGGTGACCGAGTCCGCGGTCCCCATCGACGTGATCCCCAACGCGGAGATCGTCAACCAGGGCGACAACGACTTCGCCAACCTGCTCCGCAACGTGGTGCCGTCGTTCAACGTGAACATCCAGCCCATCAGCGACGCGGCCACCTTCGCCCGTCCGGCCAACCTGCGCGGCCTCGCGCCGGACCACACGCTGATTCTGTTGAACGGCAAGCGGCGCCACCGCACGGCAGTCATCACCTGGTACGGCAACGGCCTCGCCGACGGATCGCAGGGCCCGGACATCGCGATGATTCCGGGGTTGGCGCTCGAGCAGGCCGAGGTGCTGCGCGACGGCGCGGCGGCCCAGTATGGCTCCGACGCCATCGCGGGGGTGATGAACTTCATCCTCAAGAACGACCGTTCCGGCGGCGCCATCGAGATCAAGACGGGCGGGAATCTGATGTCGCGGACCGGGGCGCGCTTCGAGGACGGCACGATCCCCGGCGACGGGGAGATGTACAGCATCGCGGGCAATTTCGGCCTGCCGCTCGGGGAGAACGGCTTCCTCAACCTGACCGGCGAATACGGCAACTCCAACCCCACCGACCGCAGCACGCAGCGCCGGGACGCGGTAGGGTTGGTCGTCCATGAGGGCAACACGAGCGTGCGCACGCCCGCGCAGATCTGGGGCTCCCCCCAGGTCAGCGACGAACTCAAGATCTGGGCGAACACCGGCTATCTGTTCAGCGACCGCCTTTCGTTCTACGGACACGGCAACTACGTGAGCAAGCAGGTGGAGGGCGGGTTCTACTTCCGGAACCCCGGCACCCGCAGCGGCGTGTTCGCCACCTCGGGCTGCCCGCGCTATTTCGGCGACCAGCCATGCGATCCGGAATGGGAGCGGTCCATCCTTCTGGTCGGAGACCTGCTCGAGGCCCAGGGCGGCATGATGGGCGCGGCCGGGTGTCCCAGGGTGCTGGTCGACCCCGCCAGCGGGACCATCCGGGACCGTGACGCGTTCAACCAGGTCATGGCCAATCCGAACTGCTTCACCTTCCGCAAGATCTTCCCCGGCGGCTTCACGCCGCAGTTCGGCGCCTACGTGCTGGACGGCTCCGCGGTGGCGGGCCTCAGGGGCACCAGCGGCCGCCTGGACTGGGACGGCAGCGTGGCCTGGGGCAAGTCCAACATGGACTTCTACATGTACAACACGGTCAACGCCTCGCTGGGGCCGGACCAGCCGTGCAGCACCGAGGGCGCCTCGGTCGCAGTGCCGGACCAGCCCTGCACGCCGTACTTCCGCCCCGGCATCTACGACCAGCAGGAAGTCAACCTGAACTTCGACGTCTCCTACGCGGTGAACGAGCGCGTGAACCTCGCGGGCGGCGCGGAATGGAGGAACGAGCGTTTCGAGATCGTTCCGGGCGACCAGGCCTCCTGGACCGAGGGACCGCTCGCCAGCCAGGGCTTCACTCCGGGATCGAACGGGTTCACCGGCTTCGGTCCGCTGACCGAGGGTGTGTGGAACCGGAGCAACGTGGCGACCTACGGCGACCTGGAGATCCGGGACCCGGAAGGTGCGTGGACCTTCGGCGTGGCGGGCCGCTACGAGAACTTCTCGGACTTCGGCAGCACGCTGAACGGAAAGATCTCGGCCCGCACCACCGTCTCGGAGGGCTTCGCCCTTCGCGCCAGCGCGAGCACGGGGTTCCGCGCGCCCACGCCCGGACAATCCAACGCGTTCAACATCTCCACGATCTACGACCCGGTCATCATGGACCTGACCAACAACGGCACCATCCCCTCCACTTCCGATCTGGCCGTGGAGTACGGGGGCGAACCGCTGGTGCCGGAGACCTCGGTCAACCTGGCCGTGGGCGCGGTGGTCGAGAGCGGCAACTTCAACATGTCGTTCGACGCCTATCAGATCAGCATGTCCGACCGGCTGACCTTCACCCAGGACTTCAGCCTCAGTCCCATGGACATCGACCGCCTGCTCGCCGAGGGCATCATCCGGCCCGGCGGCGTGCTCGCCAGATTCCGCTTCTTCATCAACGACTTCTCGACGCGCAGCCAGGGCATCGACTGGGTGGCCGCGTACCGGGTGGCGAGCGGCGACGGTTCCGGCACTACCTTCAGCACCGCCTGGAACGTCAACCGCACCACCGTCACCGAGTTCAATCCGCAGACGCTGAGCGCGGGCCGAATCCGCATTCTGGAAGAGGGACTGCCCAACCTGCGCGCCAACGTCTCGGTGAACCACGACTTCGCCAGCGGCATGCGCCTCCTGGTGCGGGCCAGCCACTGGGGCGGCTACTACGACGGCGAGCAGCCCTACTACGTGTCGGATCCCGGCAACACGATCGACTACCCGTCCCGCGTCCTCTTCGACGTGGAGGCGGCCTATTCCCTGAGCGACAACTGGATGCTGACGTTGGGATCCCAGAACGTCCTCAACACGAAGCCTCAGGAATACCCGGGTGCGGCGGACGGCGTCGGCAACCGGTTCGGCCAGTTCACGCCCTACGGCTTCAACGGGGCCTTCGTCTACAGCAAGCTGGGGTACACGTGGTAAAGCCGAGCTGATCCGCCATCGGCGGAAGCAGCATCATGCGGCCCCGGAAGGTTGCACGGCGACCTTCCGGGGCCGTTCTTTGTTCTGGCGACGCACCGCCGCCAATTCGCATTTCCTCCGTGACACTTCCGTGCTTCGACTGATCTGGAAGCAGGCGATGATCCTGGCCGAGGTACCATCCAGGCCACTGCTGGCCGGCGCCTTGCTGGCCGCCACGGGCTGCGTCTC
>JAJDVR010000255.1 GCA_022826025.1 Gemmatimonadota bacterium
CCCGGGCATCGGCCTCGCTGCGCACGCCCACCAGCCGGCACGGCCCCGCCGTGGTCTCCGTCACGGCGGCAAGGCGATGGCGTTCGAGCACGGCCTGGATCGGCTCCAGATGAAGGTCGCTCACGCCGCGAAGGATGAAGAAGGCGCGGGTCGCCTCCCCGGGCGGCTGGTAGTGCAGGAGCAGCTTCGCGACAACCTCGTCCGCGCACGAAAAATCCAGCACGTGAACCTCGGAGAAGTCGATGACCGAGAGCGCCGTCTCTCCCGCGTTCGCGAGCTGGCTCTCGATGGCCATCCGCACCGCGCGCCCCGTGGGCCGGGTCACCAGGTGCGCGTAGAGGGATGCCACCTGCCTCTGGACCAGGCGACGGAGGTCGATCGCCACCGGGTCGATGCCGAACCCGTTCATGAAGCCGGACCCGAGTCGGTCATGCGCCGCTCCTCTCCCTGCCCCGCTGCTTCGCGGGCAGAACGATGTTGATCTGGGCGCCCGGAAAGCGGGCGAGGCCCTGCTCCAGAGGGGCGGTGTCGTCCCATTCCGGCACGTCGGCGATGCGCGCGGTCCCGCTGCGGATGGAGATGAGCCCGTCCCAGCGCCGCACCTGCCTGCGGATCTGCTGGATTCCCTGGCCTCTTCCCAGGTCCTGGAAGCGCGTGACGCCGTGCAGGAAGGCGGCCTCCAGCGCCCTGCCGTCCCCCCATCGCTTCCCGAAACGGCCGGCGTGCTCCCGCCCCAGCGACTCGCGGAAGCCGCGCCCTAGGTCGGACACGGCGATCACCAGCATCCAGCGCTCCCGGCGCTTTGCCCAGTAGTAGGCCTGCGCGGCCACCCACCCCGGGGCCTCGGCATGTTCGATGATGTTCTGGCACACCTCCGAGAGCACCACCGAGAACTGGACGACGGTCACCAGCGGGTATCCCAGGGTGCGGGTGAGGATGGTCCCCGCGCGCGTCTGCACGCGATCCACCACGGCGTGCACGTCGCTGTTGGTGGTCACCGGGGTGATTTCGAGCAGCACGTCGGAGCTCGCGGCGGTTTCGCGCGGACGCCGGGTCTGCATCGAGAAGAAGCGCCGAGCCTGCTCGAAGAAGCGGATGCGCGCCAGGTATCCGAGCACCTTCGCCTGCCGGGGAAGCCGCAGATGGGGCGCCTGTCCCAGCCTGCGCTTCAGGAGGGCGCCCGCGCTCAACAGCCCGACCAGGCCCTGCGGGTCGACGAAGCGAAGGTAGCCCGCGTCGAAGAGCGCCTTGCCCTCCGCGGCCTGCGCGCATTGCTGGAAGACGCTGTCCACCGTGGAGTAGTCCAGCGATGAGGGTACGCGGATTACATGCACCCGGCGGACTCCGGAGTTGGCGCGGCGAAACGGACCGGCGCGGCGCGGGTCATCCGCGGACGATCCGCCCCTTCAGGTGGAGGTGCAGCCCGCGCGCACCGCGATGTTCGACGTTTCGGGCGGCCATGGAGTTGGCGGCGACGATCGCGCGCTCGATGCGGTCGCCCTCCAGCAGGCGAGCGAAAAAGGTAGCTCCCCACACGTCCCCGCAGCCAGTCACATCCCCTTCGCGCGGGCCTCCCGGGATGTCGATCTGGCGGGTGGTGGCGGGGGCCGCGGTGGCCACCTGTCCGCGCATCGCGGGCCAGGTCGAGGTGTCGGGCGAGAAATCCGGCGCTGCCACATATGCCGCCCCGCGCGGGCCCATCGTGACGGTGACCAGCTTCAGGTCCGGCCCCACCACGTGCGCCGCCAGCCGCCATGGATCTCCGGCGTCCCGGCCGAGCAGGGCGAACTCGTCGTCGTTCATCTGGACCGCGTCGAAGCAGCGCAGCCAGGAGTCCCACAGCGGCAGCGGACGCGGCTCGCGTTCGCCGTGCCGCCCGATGCCCAGGAAGAGGGAATGCAGGTCAGCGTAGATCGGACCCTCGAACGCCTCGCGCAGCAGCTGTGCGGTGCCCAGTTCCATCTCGAATCCCGAGATGAAGTTGACGTAGAGGGCGTCGCAGTCGCGGGCGAGCGGCCAGAACTCCTCCCAGCTCCAGGCGGGCACCCCGCCGGACAGACGCTCACAGCGCCGCTCGTCGTCCTGGTAGCGCAGTTCCACCCGGTTGTTGGGTTCCGGAACGATGCGGACGGCGCAGTGCGGGTCTACGCGGGGGATCTCCCCCAGGAAGCGGAGCGCGGGCTCGGCAAGGTCGCGGCCCACCTTGAGGATGGGGACGATGCGCCAATGCCCCGGCAGCGACGCGGCCAGCGCCTCGAGGGCGTAGCTCACACCGCCCCACTCCTCCACGGGATGACCGTGACCGTCGCGCAGGTGGATGGTGTCCCACACGAGCGTGCCGACCACGCCGAGGAGGGGACGGCGGGGCCTGGAACGGGACCGGCCCTTTTCCGAACCTGGCTCAACCATGGGCCCGGCCGGGCTCACGTCTCCTCCGTCCGCAAGCGGAACACCCCCGCCGCCCCCACCACCCCGGCGGTCCCCCGGAGCGCTCCCGGCACGACCGTGCAGGCATCCACGGCGGAGCGGAAGCGGGGGCGGCCGAGCTCCGCTGCGAGCGGGCCGAACAACAGGTCGCCGGCCTCGGCGACCCCGCCCATCACCACCACCGCGTCCGGGCCGAGCAGGTTGACCGCGCTGGTGATCCCGGCCGCGAGCATGCGTGCCGTGTGCGCCAGCACGCCGGTCGCGTACGCGTCTCCCTCCACCGCCGCCTCGTGCACGGTGGCCGCGGTGATGCGGCCCAGGTCCCCCGCCACCAGCTCCGGCAGCGTCGACCGCGCCCCCCCGGCCAGCCCCTCGACCGCGGTGCGCGCGATGCCCGGCCCGGAGGCGTAGGCTTCGAGGCACCCCCTGGCCCCGCAGGTGCAGCGGCGGCCGCCGTACTTGACCGTCATGTGCCCGATCTCCCCGGCGGCGCCCGTGGCCCCGACGAAGGGTCGCCCGTCCATGACGATCCCGCCGCCGATTCCCGTGCCCAGAGTGATCCCCAGCACCGACCGGAAGCCGCGCCCCGCCCCCTGCCACCATTCCCCGCAGGCGGCGCAGTTGGCGTCGTTCTCCACCACGGTGGGCAGGCCGGTCGCGGCCTGGACGCGGTCGCGCAGCGGAAGTCCGAACCACCCCAGGTTGTGCGACTCGAGCACCACGCCGCGGGCGCGGTCTAGCGAGCCGGGTGCCGCGACCCCCACCCCGGCGACCTCGACCCCCGAGGCCTCCGCGCAAACCACCTCATCCACGGCCGCGCGGACCATCGCGCACACCTGTTCGACCACGGCTGCCCCACCCCGCCCGCCCGCCGTGTCGTCCACGCGGAGCGCGCGCGGGCGGCCTCCCGCAACCGGAACCATCCCCACCGAGAGGGTGGTCCCGCCGATATCGACCCCCGCGATCCACTTCGCCATCAGAGCCGTCCCACAGGATGCACACGACCCTCACGACGCGCCCGACGAAGCATTATCGACATCAACTGATATCTACTGACATTTACTGGTCAATCGAAAGCACGGCCAGAAACGCCTCCTGCGGGATCTCCACCGATCCCACCTGCTTCATCCGCCTCTTCCCCTCCTTCTGACGCTCGAGCAGCTTGCGCTTGCGCGTGATGTCCCCGCCGTAGCACTTGGCGGTCACCGCCTTGCGCAGGGCCTTCACGTTGGTGCGCGCAACGATCTTGGACCCGATCGCCGCCTGCAGCGCCACCTGGAACTGCTGGCGCGGGATGAGCTCCTTCAGCTTGCGCACCAGGTCGCGCCCGTAGACCTGCGCGCGGTCGTGATGGATGATGACGCTGAACGCGTCCACCGGATCGCCGTTCACCAGCACGTCCAGCTTCACCAGGTTCTCGGGCCGGTACTCGGCGAACTCGTAGTCGAGCGCGGCGTACCCGCGAGTACTCCCCTTGAGCCGGTCGTAGAAGTCGAGCACGATCTCGGCCAGGGGCAGCTCGAAGTCAATCTCCACGCGCCGGGGATCCAGGTAGCGCATCCCCTTGAACGTGCCGCGCCGATCGTGGCAGAGCTTCTGCACGTTGCCGATGTACTCGGCGGGCGACACGATGTGCGCGTGAACCCAGGGCTCTGCGACGGCCTTCAGCTTGCCGCGGCCGGGCAGGCGGGTGGGGTTCTCGATCGCCAGCTCGCTGCCGTCGGTGAGCGTGATGTGATACTCGACGTTGGGCACGGTGGTGATCAGGCTGACGCCGAACTCGCGGTCCAGCCGTTCCTGGACGATCTCCATGTGCAGCAGCCCCAGGAAACCGCAACGGAACCCGAATCCGAGGGCGGCGGAGGTCTCCGGCTGATAGTGCAGGCTGCCGTCGTTCAGCCTGAGCCGGTCGAGGGCGTCGCGCAGGGACTCGTAGTCGTCGGCGTTGCTCGGATAGAGCCCCGCGAACACCATGGGACGGACCGCCTTGTACCCCGGCAGCAGCTCCGGCGCCCTGCGCGCGGCATCGACGACGGTATCCCCCACCCGCGTGTGCGAGACGGACTTGATGGCCGCGACCAGGTACCCCACCTCTCCCGGGTGGAGGGCGTCGCGGCGCACGCGCGCAAGCCGCGTGTAGCCCACCTCGGTCACTTCGTAGGTGGCGCTCACGGTGCCGAAGCCGATGTCCATCCCCGGGCGCAGTACCCCGTCCATCACCCGCACGCTCGGGACCGCGCCCAGGTACTGGTCGTAGTAGGAGTCGAAGATGAGCGCGCGCAGGGGTGCCTCGGGGTCGCCCTCGGGCGGGGGCACGCGTTCGATGACCGCTTCCAGGATCTCCGCGGCTCCGGTGCCCTCCTTGGCGCTCGCGAACAGCACCTCGGAGGGATCCACCCCCAGGAGGTCCGCGAGCTCGTCGCGGCGGCGCTCCGGCTCCGCGCCGGGAAGATCGATCTTGTTGATCACCGGAATCACTTCCAGGTCCGCGTCCAGCGCCAGAAACAGATTCGAGATGGTCTGGGCCTGGACGCCCTGGCTGGCGTCGACGACGAGGATGGCGCCCTCGCAGGCCGCGAGGGAGCGCGACACCTCGTAGGTGAAGTCGACGTGTCCGGGGGTGTCGATCAGGTTGAGCTGATAGCGCTCGCCGTCCCGCGCCGTGTAGTCCATGCGCACGGCGTGCAGCTTGATGGTGATGCCGCGTTCGCGCTCCAGTTCGTTGGAGTCGAGCACCTGGGCGCGCATCTGGCGGGGGTCGAGCGCGCCGGTGAGCTCCAGGAGTCGATCGGCCAGGGTCGACTTGCCGTGGTCGATGTGCGCGACAATGCAGAAGTTGCGAATGCGGTTCAGCTGCACGGTCCGCTCCTCCCCCGGTTCCGGGAGGGCGCGGGCAGCACGCGCCGCATGATGTCGAGCGCGCGCTCCACGTCGGGCGCGGAGATGTCCCGGTGGGTCACGGCCCGCACTCCGCTCTCGCCCTGAGGAAGAAGATGGACCCCGCCTGCATGACAGCGCGTCGCGAACGCGCCCGCCGGCATCGTGGTCACCCGGAAGCGCACCAGGTTGGACTGTACGCGGTCGAGGTCGACCTCCAGGCCGTCGATGCAGGCGACACCGCGCGCCAGGGCGCGGGCGTTGGCGATGTCGGAGGACAATTCGCCGCGGTGATGCTCCAGCGCGTGCAGGGCGGCGGCGGCGAGGATTCCCGCCTGGCGGAAGCCGCCTCCGAACTGCTGCTTGAAGCGCCGCGCCCGCGCCACCAGCTCCCGCGAGCCCGCGAGGGCAGAGCCCACGGGAGCGCCGAGGCCCTTGCTGAAGCAGACGTTCACCGTATCGAAGGGGGCGGAATAGCGCGCCTCGGGGACCCCTGTGGCGGCGGTGGCGTGCCAGAGGCGGGCCCCGTCGAGATGGGTGGCGAGGCCGTGGCGGCGCGCGGCCGCGCATGCTTCCTCGACCTGGCCGAGCGGCCACACCGTCCCCCCTCCACCGTTGTGGGTGTTCTCGACGCACAGCAGCCGCGCCGGGGATGCCAGGTGGATCGGGTTGAAGGGATGCTCCGGCTCGATGGCGTCGTCGACATCGGCGGCGGTGAAGACGCCGCTGCGCCCGGGGAGGGGCTTCAGGGTCGCCCCGCTGAGCGCGGCGGGAGCGCCCGACTCGCTGCGGACGATGTGGGCGCTCTCGTCGATCAGGACCAGGTCGCCGGGCTCGGTGTGGGCGCGCACCCCGATCTGGTTGGACATCGTGCCCGTGGGCACGAAGACCGCGGCCTCCTTCCCCAGCAGCTCCGCGGTGCGCGCCTCCAGCGCGTTCACGGTGGGGTCGTCGCCGTAGACGTCGTCGCCCACCGGGGCGGCGGCCATCGCCTCCCGCATGGCCGGGGTGGGGAGGGTCACGGTGTCGCTGCGCAGATCGATCATGACCCGCGATACCCCGGGCAGGACCGGTGGTGTCGCATCACCGCTGCGGCCCCGGAGCGCCGAAAGCGCGACCGGGCGATCCATCGGAAGGCGCGAGCGGCACACCGGCGATCTGCTGCCGCAGTGCGCGGATGCCCGCGGGACCGACGCGGCAGCACCCGCCGACTCCGGCCGCGCCGCGCGCGATCCAGTCGCGCGCATCCAGGATCGGCTCGCCGCCCCCTCCGGCGCCGGCGGGCCAGTGCCACGTGCCGGTGTGGGCGTCGTACACCTCCCCCGAGTTGGGATAGGCGATTACGGGAAGATCGGTCACGGTGCGGATTCGCCCGATGAGCTCGCCGACATGGGCGGGCGCGACGCAGTTGACTCCCACCGCCGCCACCCGCGCCGTCCGGTCGCAGAGGCGCGCAACCTCCTCCACCGGCGTGCCGTCCCAGAGCCGCGCGCCATCCGCGCAGCAGAAGCTCATCCACACCCATGCATCCGGCGTCTCCTCCAGAATCCCGAGCAATGCCTCGACCTCGAGACCCGAAGGGATGGTCTCGCAGAGGATCAGGTCGGCGGCCGAGCGCGCGAAGAGCCGGAAGCGGCGCCGGTGGAACTCGTCCAGCACCCCCACCTCGACGCCGTACCGGCCATCGTACTCCGACCCGTCCGCGAGATACGCCCCGTATGGGCCGGCACTCGCCGCCACCAGCGGCCGCAGCCGCCCCGTGCGGTTGGCCCGAACCGCCCAGTACCGGTCGCGCGCCTCGACGGCCAGCGCGACCGAGAGCTCCAGGAGGCCGGCCGCCTCGGCATCGCCGTAGCCCTGCTCGCGGAAGCCGGGAAAGCTCGCCTGGTAGCTGGCGGTGGAGACGCAGTCCGCACCGGCTGCGAGGTACTCGGCGTGAATGTCGCGGATGGCATCAGGCTCCGAGACGAGAAGTTGCGCGGACCAGAGCCGGGTGTCGAGCCGGTGTCCCCGGGCTTCGAGCGCCGTCGCCAGACCCCCGTCCGCGATCAGGGGCCTTCCGCGAGCGAGAAACCCGGCAAGAGGCCCGGTCGCCTCCGCCGGGCTCATCCCTCCCGGCTGAGCAGCGTCGCGAACATCTCCGCGTTGTATCCCACCAGCAGCCGATCCCCACTGCGCATCGTGGGCGCGCGCAGCTTTCCGAAGCGGCTGCACAGGAGGCTCACCAGGTCCTCGTCGGCGGGCCGTGCGGCGTTCAGATCGACGTGCACGATCTTCTTCCCCCTGGCGACGTAGAGGTCGCTCACGCCCTCCAGCACGCCCAGGACCTCGTCGCTCGTCACGGGATCGCGCGTGGCGCTCTGCAGTTCCTCCGTCGCGATCTCGTTCTGCGCAAGAAACTCTTGCGTGCGCTTGCAACTGTTTCAGCCCGGGCGGTGATACCGCCATTCAACGGACGACGTGGCCATTGGTCCCTCCGGCGAGTGTGGCGGCGCGAACGGAAACGGTTCGGAAGGGCGTGCGCCAATGCGCCCTAAACTGTTTTATTGTATGAGGATAGTATCCCTCATCAAACAAGTCTCGGAGTTTCGTGCCCGGACGGATTGTAGCAGCCTGCGGGCCGCTCCTTCAAGGTGCGCGGCTGGATCCCGCGCCCCGCGGCGGGCGGGCGTGCCGCGCACGAGGTCAAGCCCGTGGCCGACCCGGTCCCCGGGAGGGATGGCAAGGGACGCTCAACCTTGCGGCGCTATCGCGGCGGTCCGATTCTTGGGACGCACCCGGGAAGCGCGCCGACGCCGCCCTGTGACCCGAACCCGTGGAGACCAGGATGACCGTTTTCCGATGCGCGGCGCTGACGGGCCTCGTGCTCCTTGCGGCCGACGCCGGCGCGCAGTCCCTCGAAGACGCAAGGTCCGCCTACGCGGAAGGCCGCTTTCTCGAGGCGGCAGAGCTCGGCGAGGCGCTTGGGACCTCCGACGGCTACGCGCTGGCGGCGGAATCGCTCGCGATACACGCCCATTACTTCACGTCCGGGGATGAGTGGGAGGAGATGGTCGATCGCGCGATAGAAATGAGCGACGAGGCGATGGGCGCCGACTCCACCAACGCCGAGGCACACTATCAGGCGGCCCACGCCGTCGGCCGCTACGCCCAGGGCATTGGTGCGTTCACGGCGCTCCGCCAGGGCCTCGCGGGGAGAATCCGCGAACGGCTGGATGCAGCGATTCGCCTCGATCCCTATCTTTGGGAAGCCAGACTGGCGCTCGCCGGATGGCACGCCGATATCGCGGCCGAAGGGTTCATCGCGCGACGGATGTACGGAGGGAACAGGCCGGCCGCCATCGTCCTGTTCGAGCAGGCGCTGCAGCTGGCGCCGGATTCGAGGGTCGTGCTCTACGAATACGCGATCCGGCTGCCCGACCTCGACGAGGAGAACGGCGAGGAGCGGGCGCGCGAAATGCTCGACACGGCTGCTCGGCTGCCGATCGTCGACGCCTATGACGGGCTCATCCAGGAGCTGGTGCTGGAGGCCGTCGCGGACCGGGAGGGCGGATAGCCCGGCAGCTCCGGCACGCAACCATGCGCATCGCGATCACCACGGGCGGCGGAGATGCTCCCGGGCTCAATGCCGTCATTCGCGCAGCCGTGCTCGCGGCCCGGGCACGCGGATGGGAGGTATTCGGGATCCGGAGGGGCTATTCGGGTCTCTTCCAGGCGGGGTACGGCGGGGTGTTGGTGCTCGACGAGGCCGCGGTCCGCGGGATCACCCACGAGGGCGGCACGATCCTCGGAACCACCAGCCGGGGCAATCCGTTCTCGTTCCAGGTGACGCAGCCCGACGGGTCGGTGCGCACCGTGGATCGTTCGGGCGAGGTCATCGATCGCTTTCGGGAGATGGGGATCGACTGCCTCATTGCCATCGGTGGCGACGGCTCGCTCAGGATCGCGCGCGACCTGGCGCGCCAGGGCCTCAACGTCATCGGGGTGCCCAAGACCATCGACAACGATCTGGACGCCACGGTGGTGACCTTCGGCTTTCACACCGCGGTGCAGACCGCCACCGACGCCATCGACAAGCTTCATTCCACCGCCGAGGCCCACGAGCGCATCATGGTCGTGGAGCTGATGGGCCGGCATGCGGGCTGGATCGCGCTCTTCGCCGGCCTCGCCGCGGCCGCGGACGTGATCCTCATCCCGGAGATCCCCTACCGGCTCGACCGTGTGGTGGAAGCGATCGAAGCCCGCTGGAGCCGGGGCCACGAGTACGCGATCGTGGTCGTGGCGGAGGGCGCGCTTCCCGTGGGTGGAGAAGCCTCATACCTGGACGACGATCCCGGCCTGAAGCGCCGACTGGGAGGGGCTGCGAGGCTGCTGAGCCGCCAACTCAGGGAACGCACCCGTCACGAGACCCGCAGCCTGGTGCTGGGACACCTGCAGCGGGGCGGCGCGCCTACCGCCTACGACCGCATCATCTCCCTGCGATTCGGATCCGCGGCCATCGAACTCGCCGAACGCGGACAGTTCGGCTGCATGGTCGCCCTGGAGCCGCCCGATGTGAAGGCCGTGCCCCTCGCGGATGCCGTGAGACATCTCAAGACGGTGCCTGTTCGAGGAGATGTCGTGCGCACTGCCCGGGCGGTGGGGATTTCGTTCGGCGACTGATCTGACGGAACGGTCGCCATCGCCGTTCCCCTTGATTCCGTCTCAGGGCACTGCCGCGCCTGGTGACCTTGAGCCATCGCCATCGCCGAGTCCCACGAGCTTCAGCAGCCGCAGGGCGTTCGTCGAGGTGGCGATGCCGGTCCTGAGGCGGTAGTCGAAGGTGAGCCCTTCGATCCCCTCGCCTACGGACTCGGTCAAGTGGACGGGGACGGCTCGCACGTTCAGGTCGTGCGCGTCGGCCAGCGTCAGATCGTGGGTCGTCACGACGCCGAGCGCGCCGGAGCGGAGCAGTCTTCGCAGGACGGTTCGCGCGGCGATCCTGCGCTCCGCGCTGTTGGTCCCCTGGAGGATCTCGTCGAGGAGGTAGAGGACCCGTGGACCCCCGTACACCTCCGCACCGGTCGGTGCCTCCTCCCCGGCGGCGGGGCCGGGTGGCGCGCCGGCCGCTTCGGCCGCGTCCACGACCTGCTTGAGGCGCTGGAGTCCCGCCATGAAGAACGACACGCCGTCGGCCAGGGAGTCGGCGGCCTGCATGCCCGTGACGACGCGCAGCGGCGGGATGCGGAGGCTTTCGGCGCACACCGGTCCGCCCGCCTGGCCGAGCACGACATTCAGGCCGACCGCCTTGAGGAGCGTCGACTTGCCCGACATGTTCGAGCCCGTCACCAGCAGAAACGAGCCTGCCGGCCCCACCTCCACGTCGTTGCGCACGCAGAGCGCCGGGGCAAGAAGAGGATGACCCAGAGCCCGGCCATGAATGGTGGTGGCTTCGGCGTCCAGCGTGGGCATGCTCCAGTCGGGGTGATCGGCGGCGAGGGCGGCCAGCGCAGCCAGTGCTTCGGCTTCGCCGACGGCGTCCATCCACCCCCGAACGCGAGCGCCCGACCGCTTCTTCCAGCGTTCGAGGGCGGCCAGGACATGGACGTCCCAAAGCAGGACCAGAGCAAGGGGAACGTGGAAGAGGGGCGACCTCCTCACCTCCGCCATGTCCAGAAGCCGGCGCAGCGCCGCGATCTCTCCATGGGCCGGCCTGGTGCCGGCGCCCAGCCGCCGCCGAAGGTCCGACGCGTAGCGTGAATCGAGGGGTGCGTCGGCCAGGAGGTTGAGAAGCGACCCGTAGTGCCGTACCCCCGATTCGCCATCGTCGGCTTCGGAGAAGGCTCGGCCGATCGGCTTCCACACCGGCCCGAGTACCACCATCGACATGAGAAGGGGCCAGGCGACGGCGGCTGCGGACACCGCCCCCAGAGAACAGAGAACGATGGCGGCCAGGATAACCGGCGGAAGCAGAACGGCCGCCGCGCGCAGCCAGGTGCGCCCGGACAGCCAGCCCGGGCTCTCGCACCAGCGCAGGAAGTCCGCCACCTCCTCCATCGAAGCGCCCCTTATGATCCGGGCATCGGCCGCAATACGGTCCCGAAAATCGAAGGCACCAGCCATCTCACGCACCGCTTCCTGCCGCAGCACGATGGTCTCCGGGTCCGAGGGCGCGAGAAGCCAGGACCAGAGCGTCGCCCGGCCGGGTGGAGTTCCGCACACGCCCGCCAGGTGAAGGAGCGACGCGGGACCGTGCAGGTCCAGGTCGTCCGCGTAGTCGTGGTTCCGCGGGACGACGGGCCTGAACGACGGAGGCAGGCCGGACCACCGGCGCTCGACGCGCGCGATGCCCTCGCGATTGAAGTCGGCCATCAGCTCGGCGCGGCGCAGACGCCGTCGGGCGGCCCGGTGTCGCGCGACCAGGATCGCGAAGGCCGCGCCCGCGCCCGTCAGGAGCAGCCAGGCGGCCGGGCCGCGTCCCTGGGAGATCAACAGCCAGGCACCAACCCCGGCGGCCGCGAAGAGCACCAGCCGGAGCCGCTCGTGCAGCCGGAGCGTTGCGGCCCTTTCGGCCGCCACCCGGTCGAAGCGGCGGGCCCGGTCCGCATATAGGGCGGCGGGCTGCCCGAGGGATCCCGCGCCGGGTGATGGCGGCACCATCTCAGCCGCTCACGACGTGCCGCCGGGTCCGCTGGCGACGCCCGCGACCCGCTTCTTCTCCTCTTCAAGCTCCTGCAGGGGCACGCCTTCGGTGATCCACGACGGGGCCGGGTCACCCTTCAGATAGTGGCCGAACCATTCAAGGATGCGGCGGTGATAGTCCTTCTGGTTGGCTTCCTCGCGCAGTCCGTGGTCCTCGCCCTCATAGACCAGCAGCACCATCTGTTTGCCGGCGCGGCGCGCGAAGTTGTAGAACTCGGTGCCCTGGTCCCAGTCGACGACCCCGTCGTCGTTGCCGAAGGCCATGAGCAGCGGCGTCTCCAGGTTGTGCACCCCGTGGACAGGCGAATTGCGCCGGTGCGCCTCGGGATCCTCCCAGAACGGCACCTCCATCCGGGCCTGACCGGTCTCCCAGTGGTCGACCTCCGGTATTCCCGGGTTCCAGTGGATGGCCCCCATGAAGCTCACGAAGTCGGTGAGGGGCGCACCCGCCACCGACGCGGCGAAGATGTCGGTCCGGGTGGGCAGGAAGGTCGCCTGGTAGCCGCCCCAGGAGTGCCCGATGAGCCCGACCGCGTCCGGATCGGCCACCCCCATGTCGACCACCCTGGC
Organism: Gemmatimonadota bacterium; assembly: GCA_022826025.1. GTDB lineage: Bacteria > Gemmatimonadota > Gemmatimonadetes > Longimicrobiales > Gaopeijiaceae > BD2-11. Next base: position 12,556 of record JAJDVR010000255.1, read on the forward strand.
CACGGCCGCCCGCACCGACTCCAGCGCGCTCACGCCCGGGTCGCGGGCCCGGTAGACGATGTCCGGCAGGAGCACCGCGTAGCCGTGCTGGGTCCACGCCGTGAAGTTGTAGTAGTCGCGCTCGCTGGGCGCACTGAAACGGTGCATCTGCGGCGAGAGCATCTCGTAGGTGTAGACGATGGTCGGCACCGTCTGCCCGGCCTCGTAGCCCACCGGGTAGAGCAGCACCGCCTGCAGGTCCCGCCCGCCCTCGCTCGTGAAATCGACCAGCTCGGCCCGGCCCCACGCCACTTCGGCGATGAACGGGTTGATGTCGGTGACCTGGACCGCGTCGGCCAGATCGGCACCACCGACGAAGTAGTCGGGTGGGTCGTCGAAGGCCTGGGCGCGGTAGAGCAGGACGTCGGCGCTGTCCGTGCGCGCCAGACCGTTCACCAGCCGGTTCTCGAACACGAGCGTCTCGGCCGGGCCATCCCAGCCCGATGGCAGGCGCGCGTACCCGCGCTCTTCCGTCTGCTCGTCGTAGAGGGTCAGGAAGAGGGAGGAACCGGGGTCGATGCCGGGGATGTCGTCGTCCGGAAGGCCGGCGACCCGATAGGTGAGGCCGGCCTCGGCTCCGGCGGTGAGGCGCGCCGCGCCGCTCCCGTCCAGCGCCACCCGCCAGATGTCGTGCTCGTCGTAGAGGAGGACTCCGGCGTCACCCTCCAGCCATCCCCCGGGCCCGAAGGCGAAGGGCGGGACGACATCGGTGGGCGTGTCGTATTCGGTGTTGGCGAAGGAGGTCGGGAGGTTCGAGGTAAGGTCGTGCCGCTCCCCGGTCGCGACGTCAAGGCTCCAGTAGCTGGCCCCGTCGTACGAGACCAGCCACCGGCCCCCTCCGCTGGGCCATTCGTAGCGCACCCGGGTCAGGAGCCGGCGCCTTTCGCCGCTCTCGACGTCGATGGACCAGACGTCGTAATACGGACGGCCGAACATCGCGCCGAAGGGATAGGGCTCGGCGATGTCCTCCAGGGCAAAGGCCCAGCCTTGCAGCAGGACCGCGTCCGCCATGAGGTCGGAGCCGATGGTGACGGCCCGGTTCTCGTCCGGATGCCAGACAGCCAGCAGGGTGCGGTTCGCGTCGCGGCCCTCCGCCGCCTGCTGCTGCGGGACGATGCGCACATCCCGGCTGTGCCAGATCTGGAGCCCGGGAAGGTCCGGCTCGTGCTCCGGAGCATCGGGGCCCCCGGTTTCGTCCACGCCCCCCTCGCCGCCTTCCGCGCCACCGGAATCCTCCGCGGCGTCTTCTTCCCGGCGCCGGAGCCCGATGGAGATCATGCCGCCGTCGTCGGACCACCGCGGCGCCCGATCCACGACCTCCAGGGAGTCCGCGATGCCGGACATCCCCTCGCCCAGCACGACCATCTCCAGCCCCCGGTCGAGGCCGCGCCACGCCAGCACGTCGTAGGCGGAACCCCCGTCCGAGGCATCCTCACGCGAGCGCAGAGCGGCCAGGTCGGCCGCATCGTCGCGCCACGCCAGCCCCCGGTACCGGGCCCCCGACGCGTCCACGGACTGCAGCGTGCCGGAACCGGCATCGTAGACATGCACGCCGTTCCCCAGGTCGGTTCCGGTCGCGATCACCATTGCGATCCGCGATCCGGAGGAACTCCACGCCATCTCCGCCACGTTGCCGAAGCTCGTCTCGGACCCCGTGGCCAACATCACGACTCGCAGGTCGGCGCCCTTCCCCGCCGGCTCCGCGGGCGGATCTCCGCGCAGCGCAAGGAATCGTCCCGACGAGTCGAAGCTCCACTCGGACACCGATTCGAACTCGCGCACCTCCCCGGTGGCCAGGTCGAGCAACGCCGTCCCCTCGCGGAGCGCCTCTCCCTCCTCCTCGAGTCGCTCCGTCTCCTCGGGTGAACGCCCCACGGTCCACGCCAGCCAGCCTCCGTCCGGCGAAAAGCCGGGAGACCCTCCCCAGGGGAAGACGCGCGTCGAATCCTCGCTCAGGCGCCTCACCCGCAACTCCGCGGTTTCGTCGACGCGGCTGACTTCGTACGCGATCCAGTCACCATGCGGCGAGAGCAGAGCGGGTCCGGGATTCTCCCAGCGCCCGTAGTCTTCGGGGGCGACCCGGGGCAGATCCTGGGCGGGAAGGGGGAGCGCGGCGGCGAGCAGACCCGTCGTCAGGAGGGTCGCGGCAGGGCGCGGCCCCCATTCACCGACGCCACCCGGGATGCGACGGCGCGCCTTGCGGGTTCGGATGGACGGCACCGGCGAGACCTCTGCGGATGAATTCACGGGAATGCTCCTTGAATCCAGGGGATGGCGGGCAGGAGAACTCCTTCACAATCTCGGGAGGTTTCTTTCGGTTCCGGGCGCGCCCCGATGCCCGCGCGCTCATTTCGAACATATCATGCGGGGGGCGTGGACGACCTGCCGTGCCGGCCCCCAGACCACCCAAACCCCCGGCGGGGCCCGGAATTCGTGGCCGTGTGGCCGGCTGGGCCGCTCCGGGTCGAGTCGCAGCCCCGGCAGGCGGAACACCCGGGCCAGCGCCTCCCGCGCCTCGATGCGCGCCAGTGTGGCTCCCAGGCAGAAGTGACGCCCGGCGCCGAAGGACAGGTGGTCGCGCGCGTTGGGCCGATCCGGATCGAAGCGATCGGGATCCTCGAAGTGGGCGGGATCGCGGTTGGCGGCGCCCAGCATGCACTGGACGGTCTCGTTCGCGGGGATCCTCACCCCGCGGATCTCGACCTGCTCGGTGGTGAAACGCGTGCACGACTGGACGGCCGCGTCCCACCTGAGCGACTCCTCGAACACATCGTCCAGCCGGTCCGCGTCGTCGGCCGCCAGCCGTGCGGCGGAGCGGTGCGACAGCGCGGCCCAGATCGCGCTGGCGATGGCCGACTCGGTGGTCTCGATGCCGCCGAAGAGGATGATCAGCAGGTTGGCGACCATCTCCGCCTCCGCAAGCGGCTCGGCGTCGGTGCGGAGCCCGGCGATGGTCGAGCCTTCCGGCACCGGGGGTCTGCCCTGCAGGAAGGGCGTCACGTATTCGCCGAACTCGCGGGCCGAAACCTTGCCCCTCCTCCGCACCGCGGGATCGCCGGTGAAGTTCTCGAGCGCCGCCGCGAAGTCGTCGTACCAGGTCAGGAGCCGGGCCCCATCGCGCTCCGGGAGCCCAAGCACGCGGCAGATGCTCCGCACCGACAGGGGGCGCGCCAGCCGGGCCCGGAGGTCGGCCGCGCGCCGCCGACCGTCCTCCAGCTCTTCCATCAGCCCGTCCAGCACACCCCGCACCGTCCCCAGCAGATTGCGCTCCAGGTTGCCGCGGCGAAACGGCCCGATGAAGCGGCGTTTGTAGCGGATCTGGCGTTCGCCGTCGGTCGTAAGCATGTGCGACCCGAAGATGTCGCGGATGGTCGAGGCGGGCGCGTCGGTTGTGAAGCGTGCCCAGTCGGCCAGCACATCCACGACGTCATCCCGGCGCGTGAGCATCCACATGCCGAGTTCCGGAACCCACGTCACCGGCTCCGCGGATCGGAGTTCGTGGAACAGGGGGTAGGGATCGCCGGCCAGCGCCTCGACGGTCACCCGGGCTCCAAGAGGAAATCGCCGGGTGCGGCTGGCCTCCCCCCGATTGGTCCTTGTAGCGTTCTGCATGAGGTCAAGGCTCACCTGGAACGGCCCACCCATGAGTGCGGTACCGCGCTTGCGTCTC
>JAJDVR010000235.1 GCA_022826025.1 Gemmatimonadota bacterium
GATCCTCGGCGGGGGATGGGTCCCTGGTACGCGGAGGTGTGAAGTGCGCGGCATGCGTTTCGTTCTGTTGCAGTTGGCGGCGATCACGGCTCTGGCCGGGCACGCACGCGCGCAGGTGTTCGAAGAGCCCGTCCCGCAATGGTTCCTGGGCCTCGGCGGAATCATCAGCGAACCGCAGGGAGAGTTCGCCGAGGCCGTAGGAACGGCGCCGGGCCTGGCCGTCAACGTCCGCTACAACCCCTCCGGGGGGGCAGGATTCGGCATGCGCGCCGATTTCGGCTTCATCCGTTACGGGTCCAACACCCAGCCCGCCTGCTTCAGCGTGACCGTGGGGTGTCGGATCCAGCTGGACGTGGTGACGGCGAACGACATCCTGTTGTTCAGTCTCGGCCCCGAGTGGGTACTGCCCGGCGGGCCGGCGAGGCCCTACGTGACGGGCAATGTCGGGCTCGCCCACTTCTACACGCACTCGTACCTGAAGGGCGTGGATGAGCACGACGAGGATGGCTTCGGCGAGACGACCAACTTCAAGGACACCTCGCTGGCCTGGCGCGCGGGCGGGGGAATCCTCCTGAGGCTGGTCCGCGGAGAGGTCTTCCTGGATCTGGATCTGGGAGTATTCTACCATCGCAACGGGGTGGCCGAGTACCTGACCGAGGTCGATATCGAGGATCTTCCCGGAGGGGGCATCGACATGTTCCCGCGCCTCGGCGAGACCGACTTCCTCTCGTTCCGCCTCGGCGTCTCCTTCGGCCTGAGCAACCCGGGTCCGTAGCCGCAGAAGGCCGGATCATCGGCCTGTGACCGGGTGTTCCCATCCCGCCATGGGAACGCCCCCGCAACGTCGCCACCTTTCTCCGGCGCGGGGATGGTCCCCGTCTTCCGGCATGACGTGAAGCATGGCTGCGGGGGGCGATGTTCACTCAGGTCCGTTCGGCCGCCCTGAGCGGAGTCGACAGCTTTCCGGTCAGCGTCGAGGCGAGTCTCACGTCCGGCCTCCCGTCGTTCTCCATCGTCGGTCTCCCGGCCGGGGCGGTGCGCGAAGGCCGCGAGCGGGTGACCGCCGCACTCGCCAGTGCGGAATTCCCGATTCCGCATCGTCGGCTGACGATCAATCTGGCACCGGCCGACGTGCCCAAAACCGGCAGTGCGTTCGATCTTCCCATTGCGATCGCCCTTCTGGTGGTGGCCGGCCACCTGCAGGCGGAAGAAGCCGACGGCCTTGTGTTTGTGGGCGAACTGGGGCTCGACGGCGAACTGCGCCCGGTTCGGGGAGCGCTCTCGATCGCCAATGGCTGCCGCGGGATGCAGGGTCTGGTGCTTCCCTCCGCGAACGCGCGCGAGGCGGCGGTTGCGGGGGCGGTGGAGGTGATCGGGGCATCGTGTCTGCCGGAGGTGATCCGGCATCTGACCGGGCGTGACCCCATCGCTCCGGCTTCCGTGAACGGCCTCGCGCTACTGGGGGATGACGCCGGGGACGCGCCGGACCTGGCCGACGTCCGGGGTCAGGCCCATGCGAAGCGCGCACTTCTGGTGGCGGCCGCGGGAGGGCACAATGTACTGCTGACCGGCCCGCCCGGAGCGGGGAAGACCATGCTCGCGCGGCGGCTCCCGGGAATCCTCCCGCCACTCGGGCTGCGGGAGGCGGTGGAGGCGACGAAGGTGCACTCCGTGGCCGGACGCCTGCCCTCGGGAGAGGCGCTTGTGACGCGCCGCCCGTTCCGCGCTCCCCACCACACGATCAGCGACGCAGGGCTGGTCGGCGGTGGCCGCATTCCCCGACCCGGCGAAGTCAGCCTGGCTCACGAGGGGGTGCTCTTTCTCGACGAGCTTCCGGAGTTCCGCCGGCACGTGCTCGAAGCCCTGCGACAACCACTGGAGGACGAGGTCGTTACGATCTCACGTGCCAGTCAGGCGGTGACCTATCCTTGCCGCTTCGCCCTGATCGCCGCGATGAACCCCTGTCCGTGCGGGTTTCACGGTGATGGATCGGGACGCTGCTCCTGTGCCGAGGCCGCAATCCGCCGTTATCGAAACCGGATCTCCGGGCCGTTGCTGGATCGGGTTGACCTCCATGTGCACATCCCGGCCGTGCCGGTCGGGGAGCTCCAGGGGCGCAATACGGGGACGGCGAGCCCGGAGGCTCGCGCGCAGGTCGCGCGCGCCCGAGGCCGGCAGCAGCAGCGCGGGAGCCGGAACGGAACCACCCTCTGCAACAGCCGACTCGCACCGGAGGAGATGCGACGCTGGTGCATCCCGGGGGCGGAGGGCCGCCGGCTGCTGCGGAGAGCGGTGCGTGCTCTGGGCCTCTCCGCGCGCGGCTATCACCGCATGCTGCGCGTGGCCCGGACCATCGCCGACCTGTCCGAGAGCGATCGCGTACGTGCTTCGCACGTCGCGGAGGCCATCCAGTACCGGCGCCCCGTCGATGAGTCCAGGTTGGCGAGCGGGGTCGATGCGGAGGGCTAGCCCGGAGTGCCGGGAGTCTGCGGACGGATGCCTATTTCCCCTTCACGCGCGGGAGGATGATGGTGAACTCCGTGAACTCGCCTTCCTCGGTGTCCACGGCGAGCTGCCCGTTGTGTTCGCGGACGATCTCGTGCGAAATCGACAGCCCCAGGCCAGTGCCCTGCGTGCCCGACTTGGTGGTGAAGAAGGGGTCGAAGATCTTGCGCACGACGCTCTCGGGCATGCCGGTGCCGTTGTCTCGAATCCTGATGCACACGCTGTCGCCCCGGCCTTCGGTGGACACGAGCAGAGTGGGAGAGTACCCGCGGCCTTCCGCCTTGCCGCGCATCTGGGTGGCCTGGCAGGCGTTGGTGACGATGTTCAGGATGACCCGGCTGAGGTCGCGGGCGATGCCGTCGACGCGGCCCGCTTCGGGGTCAATTTCCCGGTTGATGGTCACGTTGAAGGTGGCGTCGGTGCCGCGCATGCCGTGGTAGGCGAGCTTGGTGTATTCCTCCACCAGCAGATTGATGTCGATGGACTCGATCTGGCCGGCCTCGTCGCGGGAATGGGCCAGCATGCCGTCAACGATCCGGTTCGCGCGGTCGCCGTGCTCCTTGACCTTGGAGATGTTGAGTTGGAGATCGCCCAGAATCTCATCCACGATCTCGCTCAGCTCTTCATCCCCGGCCGCGGCGAGCGGCCCCGCGCCGTCGCCATTGCTGCTCTGTTCCTCGAGCCCCAGCTCCTCCCGCAATTCGTCGATCAACTCGACCGAAAGCGCCGCGAAGTTGTTGACGAAGTTGAGGGGGTTGCGGATTTCGTGCGCCACGCCCGCCGTCAGTGCGCCCAGCGACGCCAGCTTCTCCTGGGTGATGACCTGTTCCTGCGTTCGCCGCAGCTCGTCGAGCGTGCTCTCAAGCTCCGCGTTCTTGTCCTGGACCTCGGTGGCAAGCGCTTCCACCAGGTTCAGCCGCTGAACTTCGATGGCGTGCTGCCGGAACACCTCGAGGGCGCCCGCCATGTCGGTGACCTCGTCGTTGCCGGCAATCTCCAGCTTCGCTTCCAGTTCGCCCCTGGACATGCGGCGCATCACGTCGGAGAGGTGGCGCAAGCGGACCAGGAGTCGCTCGCCGAAGAACTTCCAGCCTCCGAAGACGGCCGCCAGCACTGCCAGGACGTTGACCGCAAGGATCGTCCACCAGCCGATCTGCAAGAGAGTGGCCGATCGGTCCGCCGCCTCCCGGGTCGAGATCTCCGCGTTCTCCACCAGCGGCTGAACGAGCGCGGCCAGGTCGTTGGTGGTCGCTTCGTTCAGAGCCAGATACTCCTCGGACTCGGCCAGCTCGGCCAGCTCGAGAGTGCGGATGGTGTAGATTCCGTTGGCGGCCGAGTAGAGGTCGCCCAGGGCCTGGAACGAGGGGTTGAACAGGGCGGCGGTCACCGGGCGCAGGTCGCCCAACGCGGCCTCCAGGTCGCCCATCGCCGCCGTCACCCTCTCGCGGTTGGTCTGGAGCAGGCCCGGATCGTCCTGCGTGAGGGCACGCTGGATGAGTACGGAAACCTCGTTCTGCGTCGCCTGGTAGTTGAGCAGCCCTCTGTATTGATCCAGCTCGCCGGGCGTGTTTCTGGCGGAAATCGGCGCGGGCTGGTCGGTGAGTTCCCGCAAGCCCGTTTCCATGAAGAACTCCTGATCGTCGATCTCCGTGACGAGCAGGAGTTCGGTCCCCAGCGTGACCTCCAGCACCTCGCGTTCCAACTCGTTGACCTGAGCGCGATAGGTCATCCGTCGAGCCGCCGATTCCCGGATGAGGTCGATGCTCTCCACCAGGCCGGAGACGAGCCGGACCACTGAGTCCTGGAGTGCCCCATCGAGTCCGGCGCCCGTCATCTGCCCGATGCGGGTAAGCAGGAATTCCTCTTCCCGCGCCACATCGCGGTCGACCAGTTCCAGGTCTTCCGGCGTATCGGCCGCGATCAGCCTGGGCGAAGCACGCACCAGTTCCGAGCTGCTTTGCGCTACGTCGAAGGCGGCGATCATCCCCGGCATATAGGTGCCGGTGACGTCCCGCTGGCTCGCGTTGACGATCGTCATGAGACCCAGCGCCAGCACGCTCGCCACGAGAGTCAGGGTCACACCCCCGCCCAGTCCCACCCAGATCTGGCTCGCGATGCCGAAGCGGTTTCCCGTGGCTTCGCGGACCTTGGCGCCCCATCCGGACGGCAGCTTTGCCAGAACCCACTCGAAGGTGGAATGGATTTTTGAGTCCAGACCCTCCTGAACCGGAGGAGTCATCGCGACAGCCGCTCCATGGCCCGGAAACCGCCAGCCTGGATCCGGGTCAGAAACACGCGGTCCGAGCCCTGGTTGTCCCGCTCGCCATACTCCACCTCGAACCCGCCCAGATCGATGGGTCCTGCTTCCCGCAGCGTCTCGAGGAAGCTCTCCCGGGTCGGTTCCGGGCCCGTCCGGTCCAGCCCTTCGACGATCAGAAGTCCGGCCAGGTAGCCTTCGAGCGAGACGAAGCCGGGACTCGCATCCGGGTCCACCACTTCCAGCGCCTGGTGGTAGCGGGCCACCACGGGAACGGAGGTGTCCCCGGGGAAGGGGACGACCTGCGTGACCACGACACCCTCGCCCGCCGCCCCCAGTTCATTCAGCAGCGCGTTGCTGCCCACGAACGAGATGTTCACGAAGATGGCGTTCACGCCGATGCGGCGCGCCCACCTGATGAAGGTGGCCGCGGGTTGATAGGCGCCGATGATGATCACGGCCTGGGGGTTGCCCTCCCGGATATCGAGAAGAGCCCGTTTCACCGCGGTGGTGTTGCGGACGTACGCTCCCTCGGCCACCAGCACCATGTCGCGCCTTCCCAGGGCACGGCGCATGCCGGTCAGTCCGGCGTTCCCGTAGTTGTCGTCCTGGTACAGGACCGCGAAGCGCGTAAAGCCGAGGTCCGTGGTGAGACGCTCGACCATCTCCTCGGTTTCCTGGAAATACGATGCGCGCAGGTTTACCACGAAATCGCGGTTCTCACGCAGGAATTCCGCGCCCGTGAACGGCCCGATGTAGGGGACGCCCGCGGCGCTTGCGACCGGTTCCGCCGCGGTGGAGGTGGGAGTTCCCACCGCGCCCACCAGTCCGAACACCCCCTCGGCGATGAGCGAGTGGGTGTTGTCGGAAGCGGCTTCGGGCTCGTATCCGTCGTCACGCGACCGGAGCCGCAGCATCCGTCCCTGCACACCCCCTCGCCGGTTGGCTTCGTCGAACGCCGCGAGAATCCCGAGCCTCATGTTGGATCCGAGTTCGCTCGTGGGGCCGGTGAAGGCGGCTGACTGCCCGAACACGATCGAATCCGCGAAGACGCCCTCCGCTTCCGACTGGGCTGCCAGCGGCGAGCCCGGGAGAGGGCCGACCACGATCCCCAGAAAGGCCGCGAGCGCAGCGCGGCGAGGCGTCAGGGCATGAGTCGCCGATGCCCGGCCCCGGCACCTCGTCCCGCGTCTCATCAGTCCCCTCCGTATCGGAGCGCCAGGCAGGTCAGGTCGTCGGATTGCGGTGCCCCACCCGCGTGCTCGTGTACGGCGTCAACGACCTGGCGCGTCATGTCCTCGGGGTCGGCGCCGGCCGCCTTCCTCAGGACCTCCAGCAGCGTGTCGTCCCCGAACTGGTTTCCAGCCTCGTCCATCGCTTCGGTTACGCCGTCCGTGTAGAAGAAGACGATGTCGCCCTCCTCCAGCTGCATCGAGTGTTGCTGATAGGGGAATTCGTCGATCACGCCGAGGACGATGCCGCTGTCTCCCGGCAGCCACGTTACCTCGCCCGATGGCTTGACCAGACAGGGCAGGTTGTGGCCTCCGTTTACGTATTGCAGAAGTCCCGACGCCGGATCGAGCACCGCGTAGAACATGGTTACGAACATCGACTCCTTGTTCTGTTCGTAGAGTAGCTGGTTGACCTCGGTGATGCACTTTACGGGCTCACGTTCGCCAAGGGCGGACCCCTTGACGAGGGTTCGGCTCACCATCATGAAGAGCGCGGCCGGCACCCCTTTGCCGGAGACGTCCGCGACGACCACGGCAAACCCGTCATCGTCCACCGGGAAGAAGTCGTAGAAGTCGCCGCCCACTTCCTTGGCCGGGGTCATCCATGCGTACAGGCCGTATTGCGGGTGCTCCGGGAAGACCTTGGGCAGAATCGAGTCCTGCATCTGCGCCGCCACCCCCAGCTCCTGGCGCAGGGCGACGAGTTCGTCGCGGGATCGAAGCGCTTCTCGCATCACCTGCAGGTGCCGGATCGTCTTGTCGATCGTGGTCTCGAGATCGTCGAAGTTGATCGGCTTGGTGAGGAAGTCGAACGCGCCGCGATTCATCGCGGTGCGGATGTTCTCCATGTCCCCGTACGCCGTGACGATCACGGCGCGCAGGTCCAGGTCCAGAGAGTTGATCTGGCTGAGCAGCGTCAGCCCGTCCATCTCCGGCATGTTGATGTCCGACAGAACCATGTCGATGTCGTCCTGCTCGTTCAGCTTGTCGAGCGCTTCGACACCATTGCTGGCGAAGACGAGTTCGATCTCGCGCCGACGCACCTTGCGGCGGAACTTCTGCCTGAGGAGAAGCTCGAGATCCGGCTCGTCGTCCACCACAAGAATCTTCTTCATACGTCCTCCCGAAAGAGAAGCGACCCCGATGCAATTCCCGCCGGGCCGGCGGCCCGCCGGCGCCGGAGCCTGATCGGGCGTTGGCGTCGCCCAAAACTACTCTTTGCGCGCCCGTTGGCAACAACGATCCGTACTTGCCCGCGCTCGGAAATGTTGGAGATCGGGTCCTGTTTCGCGTTACCGGCGGGTGGTGCCGATGCCGGCGTATCGAGGGATGCGCATTCGAGCCTGCCGTGATAGGTTGTTAGGCCGGCAAATCCGGAAGCCGTCGGCGCCCGGAACACGCCGGCGGGGAAACCTGGCACGGAACAAAGGGAGAATGGCGCAGTCGTTGGGGCACAGCGACGGATCGACGCATGGATGTCACGCTTGGGATTGATGTGGGGATGGACCAGCACGAGCCTCGAAGGGTCGTGGAGGTGTTCGAGCGTTTCGCCACAGCGAACGGCATAAGCGACCTGGTAGTGCAGAGGTTCTGTCTGGCGCTGGACGAAATCCTCACCAACGTCATCTCCTACGGGTTCGAGAAAGTACCGGAGGAACCGAGGATTCGCGTGGACTTGGGCCTGGGAGACGGGCTGCTGAAAGTCCGCATCGAAGACAACGGACGGTCGTTCAATCCGCTCGCCGACGCGCCGCTCCCGGATTTAACGGCGCCGGTGGACGAGCGACCGATCGGCGGGCTCGGCATCCACCTTGCCAAGAACCTCGTGCACGACATATCCTATCGACGCGATAAAAAGCGAAACTGCCTGACCCTCACACAGCCGCTGTAGGGCGCGACAGGGGAATCCAAATCCGTGAAAGTCACAGCCAGTCAGTCAGGGGACGCCGTGATCGCGGCCGTAAGCGGTCGCGTTGATTCGGTAAACGCGACCTCCTTCGAACAGGAGTTGAGCAAGGCCATGGAGGGCGGTTCGAGCCGCTTGGTCGTGGATTGCGGCGAGCTGTCGTACATCAGCAGCGCCGGCCTGCGCATTCTCCTCCTCGCCGTCAAGAAGACCCGTGCGCAGGGTGGAGGAGTGGCGCTGTGCCAGGTGCAGGACCACGTCCGGGAGGTGCTGGAGGTCAGCGGTTTCACACGCATCATGACGGTCCGCGATACCGTCGAGCAGGCGATCGACAGCTTCTGAAGGCTTTACGGGAGCCGGAGCCCGACGCAGCTACCCGTACCTTTCCGGAGCCAGCGCCACTCGCCTCCGCATGCGCCGCTGCACCTCCCGTGCGAGCGCGCCGGGAGTTCTTTCGGCCTCCGCGCGATGGTTTCCGGTCGAGCCCGTCGATTTCGGTTTCAGGCTAGAAGTAGGTGAACGCCTGGACCTTCAGGGACCATTCGGTGCGGTCAAGCGAGGACCGGTAGATATCCAGATTGGTGGAGATGCCGTTCTTCCCGAAGGCGTACAGCATGAAGCCGGGTGTGATCGTGAAGCCGGAAAAATCCCCGCCATCGGCATCCTCCGTCCTGGCCCAACTCAGGCGCAGCAGAGGCTCGATGGCTTCGAAGCGGGCGGTCTCCGGCAGCCGCGCATACCAGAGGCCCATCGCCTGAAACGCCGTGAACGGGGTGTCCTGGGCCACCTTCCAGTTCCGCCCCCGGATCGCCCCCAGCAGCAGGTGACCTCCGTCCCGCCATGTCCCTGCCTCGAACTCAAGCCCGTAGGCCGGAGTCCAGGCCGATCCGTACTCGAAGCGGGTTTCGTCGAATGAGGCGTAGACCGCAAAACGGCTTTCGTCGGTGAGGTCGAACGACAGCTGCGTGGTAGTCGACTTCCAGCTGTTGGCATCCCGGTTGTCGATGCCTTCTCCGTTCGTGAGCGTTACGCGGTAGCTCGCGCGGCTGCCAAGGCGGCCGGTCATCAGCAACCCGGGCTCGTACCCGTTCAGGCCAAGCCGGAAGGCCAGGTTGCCGAAGGAACAGACACCACCGATTCCCGGGCAGTCGTCAGCGCCCGAGACTCTCGCGTCACGTTCGATGAGCGGGAGGTCCGAGTTGGGTACCAGCCAGAAGTACGAAATGCCGCGCTTGAACTGACCCATGTTGAGGACGAAGGCTTCGGAGAAGCTCAGCGTGAGCCACGCGTCCAGCACCGTTCCTCCGCGCAGCGCCTCGAACTGGAGCCGACCGCTGACGAAGTCGTTGTAGCGCCCGTCCAGGGTGATCCAGGCACGCCGCATGGAAAACGTCGAGACGGCACCCTCGGGGCTCGGCGCCTCGTACTGCGCGTGCACGCGCGCATCGAATGAAACACTGGAGCCGCCATAGGAACGGAAGGGCGGGTCCTGCGCCTGGAGTGCGGAGGAGGAGAACGCCATGGCAGCGAGCAGCATGCCTCCGACCGCGGTCCTTGCGGACGCCTTTGAATCTGCTCGCCGTTTCCGCCGGCGCGTGCCGGCATGGATGCCCGGGTGCGGGTCGGAATGGGGATTCCGTGCCGCTGCTGCCGTGATCATCGTCTCTTGGTGCGCCGGCATCGTGGCCTCCTGGGAGGTGGTGTCGCGGTTGTCGTGGTGCGGTCCCTCCGGCCGTGTCCGCTGTGGCTCGGCACCGCCGATGGCCGATCGAGGGTATTCGCGCCCTCTAGAATAGACCGATCACCCTTCCGGTGTCAGGATCCAGGTCGACATCGTAGAAAGAGGGACGGGTCGGCAGGCCGGGCATGGTGCGCATCTGACCCACCAGCGGATACAGGAACCCGGCGCCCACCGAGGCGCGCACGTCGCGGATCGGCAGCGTGTATCCTCGTGGCACTCCCTTGCGGCGCGGGTCGTGGCTGATGCTCAGATGGGTCTTGGCCATACAGATCGGCAGATGGGAGAAGCCCTGGCGGGTGAAGAGATCGATGCGCTGGCTGGCCAGCGGCTCAAACTCTGCTCCGTCTGCTCCGTATACCTCGCGTGCGATGATGTCGATCTTCTCCCGTACCGGGAGGTCGAGCGGATAGAGGAAACGGAAATCGGAGGTTTGCTCGGCGGCTTGCACCACGGCCCGGCCAAGCGCGACCGCTCCCGCGCCTCCGTGGGCCCAGTGCTTCGAGACCACCGCGTCCACGGCTCCGGCGGCGCGCGCCCCCCGGATCACCAGGCCCACCTCGGCATCCGTGTCGGTGGCGAAGTGGTTCACGGCCACCACCACCGGAACGCCGAACTTGCGTGCCGTGCGGATGTGGTGCTCCATGTTGGCGATTCCCCGGGAAAGCAGCTCCAGGTTTTCTTCGGTGTATGCTCGGTCGAGCGGCCGTCCCGCCACCACGGGAGGTCCGCCGCCATGCGTCTTCAGGGCCCGGATGGTGGCCACCAGCACCACCGCGTCGGGTACCAGCCCGGAGTAGCGGCATTTGATGTTGAAGAACTTCTCCATGCCGATGTCGGCCCCGAATCCTGATTCCGTGATGACGTAATCACTCAGTTTGAGCGCGATGCGGTCGGCAATGATGGAACTGTTTCCGTGCGCGATATTGGCGAACGGTCCGGCGTGGACGAAGACGGGAGTGCCCTCGAGCGTCTGCATCAAAGTGGGCTGAACGGCGTCCCGCATCAGGACGGCGAGCGCGCCCGCAGCGCCGATGTCCTCCGCGGTTACGGGTTCGCCGGAGGCCGTCGCCCCTACCACCATGGCCCCGAGCCGCCGGCGCATGTCGGCCAGGTCGGTCGTCAGGGCGAGAATCGCCATGATCTCGCTGGCTACCGTAATGTCGAACCCGGTGGTGCGGGTGAATCCGAACTCATCGGGACCCTGACCGATCGTGATCTCGCGGAGCATGCGGTCGTTGGTATCCATCACGCGCCGCCAGGTGATGGTGTCCGGATCGATTCCCAGGCGAACGAAGCGGCTGCGCTCCTCCTGCGTCATCCGGTCCGGGTCGCTGGTGGCGATGCCGAGCTTCTCCTTGCGCACCTGCATGCCGCGCGCGAAGAAACGCCGTCCGTTGCGGACCGGGAAGAGGCGCTCGAAGAGAAGTTCGTCGCTCTGGCGGGACTCGTGCAGCATCCGTATGTCGATCGCCGCCGCCAGCAGGTTGTTGGCCGCGGTGATGGCATGGATGTCCCCGGTGAGGTGCAGGTTGAAGTCCTCCATGGGGATGACCTGGCTGTAGCCGCCGCCCGCCGCTCCGCCCTTGATGCCGAAGGTCGGGCCCTGACTGGGCTGGCGGATGCACGCGATCGTCCGCTTGCCAAGGTGGGCGCCCATCGCCTGGGCGAGACCCACGGTGGTTGTGGTCTTGCCCTCGCCCAGGGGCGTAGGTGTGATCGCCGTCACATCGATGTACTTGCCGTCCGGCGCGCCGGAGAGCCGTTCGAGTACGGAGAGCCTCACCTTCGCCTTGTAGGACCCATGCATCTCGAGCTCCTCGCTCGCGAGGCCGAGTTGCGCGGCGATCGAGGCGATGGAGGTGAGCGGGGCTTCCTGGGCGATCTCGATGTCGGAGGGGACGGGCGAACGAACCTGCAGGGAGGTATTGCGGCCGGGATCGGTCATTGGCAGGGGGATTCCATGGTTTCGGGGCGCTGGCGTCGGATGCCGATGGATTCGTCGTGCAACGAGTCGGTGCTCGCCGATGCGCCAGAAAGATTCGCTCCGCAGGGTGATTTGGGAATAGGTGCGGGAACGGAGCCTGGCGGGGCACGGTGATTTCCTTGATTCGGTCCCGCGGGTACGGGTACATTAATCACCGTATCGTGGCGCGTTCCCGCCACAATCCCCGGCCACCCTCCTTCCCAGAGTCCCGCATGCGACTTTTCATCGCGCTGAATCTGTCCGATGGCGCGAAGGAAAGCGTGTACGACGCCGCTCGGCCCATCAGAGAGGCCGGTTTGCCGGTGCGGTGGCTGGATCCCGACACGTATCACCTGACCCTCAAGTTCCTGGGCAATCCGCATCCCGACCTGACGCCGCGCGTGTCCGAGGTGATCGACGAAGTCGGGGGCAAGAACCGATCATTTTCGATGGAGATCCGCGGCTTCGGCGCCTTTCCCACGATTCGCCGCCCAAGGGTGCTGTGGGCCGGGGTGGAGCCGGTCCTCGCCCTGCGCTGTCTGAAGCAGGACGTGGAGTGGGGGCTGGCCAGCCTGGGCTTCAGCCGGGAGACGAGCGCCTTCCATCCCCACATCACCGTGGCCCGCGCCAGGGCGGAGACCGGCGCCGGCGCCTTCCGCGGACTGGACGCCCTGGTCGCCGGCCTGGATTTCCGCCATCACATCGACGTGACCTCGGTGGAGCTCATGCGCAGTCATCTATCCCGCACCGGAGCACGGTACAGCGTCGTATCGTCGGCGGTGCTCGGGACGCCGGAATCGGCGCAGCCCAACGCCTGATGACCACGATCCGCGCGAGGTCCCCGATACTCCGCCGCTGACACGACTTCATGGCCAACATCCTCATCGTCGACGACGACGCCTCGGTCAGCGGCGCTCTGCGCCAGGTCTTCGAGTACGAGTCGCATCGCGTGACGATCGCCCCCAACGGCCCCATCGGCCTCGAGCGCCTCGTTGACGACAATCCCGATGTCGTCTTTCTCGACGTCAAGATGCCGGAGATGGACGGCCTGGAAGTCCTGTCGAGGATGAGGAAGCTGGACTCCCGCACCCCGGTGATCATGATCAGCGGCCACGGGAACATCGATACCGCCGTGGAGGCCACGCGCAGGGGCGCGTACGACTTCCTGGAGAAACCCCTCGACACCGCACGCCTCTTCGTTACCCTGCGCAACGCTCTGGACATGCACGGGCTCAAGCGCAGCGTTGAGTCGCTTCAGACCGAAGTGGAGAGCCGATACGAGATCGTCGGTTCCTCGCCCCGGATTCATCAGATGCTGATGCGTATCGAGAAGGTGGCGCCGACCCGGGCACGCGTGCTCATCACCGGCGAGAACGGCACGGGCAAGGAGCTGGTGGCCCGGGCGGTCCACAGGCTGTCGGACCGGCGCGACCGGCCGTTCGTGGAAGTGAACTGCGCCGCGATCCCCTCGGAGCTCATCGAATCGGAGCTCTTCGGCCACATGAAGGGGTCGTTCACCGGGGCGGTGGCGGATCGCGCCGGAAAGTTCGAGCAGGCGGACGGCGGCACGCTCTTTCTGGACGAGATCGGAGACATGTCCTTCGCGGCCCAGGCAAAGGTGCTGCGCGTCCTGGAGCAGGGCGTCGTGGTCCGCGTGGGAGGCTCCCGGACTCTGCAGGTGGACGTGCGCGTCATCGCGGCCACAAACAAGGACCTTGCCGAAGAGATCAGGAGCGACCGGTTCCGGGAGGATCTCTATTATCGTCTCAACGTCGTCCCCATCGAGCTTCCTCCGCTCCGCGAGCGACGGTACGATATTCCCATGCTCGTGAAGCACTTCACCACGCTGATGATGCGGACCGGACGGGCATCCCGAAAGCACTTCACGGAGGGTGCCCTGAGCCGGCTCCAGGCGATGGAGTGGCCGGGCAACGTGCGCGAACTGCGCAACGCCGTGGAGCGCCTCCTGATTCTCTCGGAGGGCGACGAGATCCGGACGAACGACGTTCGTCTGCTCTCGGAAGGCAGCCCGGGCGCGGCCGTCCGCCAGCTGCTGGCCACGCCTTCCTTCGCCGACTTCAAGGACCGCGCGGAGCAGGCGTTCATCGAGCACAAGCTGCGCGAGAACGACTGGAACATCACCGAGACCGCCCGGTCGGTGGGCATGCCCCGCTCCAACCTCTACAAGAAGATCAACAAGTACGGGCTGGAGCGGGAGTCGTGAGGCGGGCAGCGGCATGGGGCCCGGGAAGTGGGGGACTCGTTGCGGACCCGTGACGGGGCGGAGGATGGCGGGCACCACTCCGAGCCCGCGGCGGCGGAGGCGCCCATGAAGTCGCTGGCCCGGACGGCGTGGGAGTGGTGCCGGTCGGTTCTGATCGCATTCGCGCTCTTCCTGATGATCAGAACGTTTCTGGTGGAGGCGTTCAGGATTCCCACCGCCTCCATGGAGAACACCTTGCTGGTGGGAGATTTCCTGGTGGTCAACAAGGCGGTGTACGGCGCCGAGGTGCCGGGGACAGCGCTGCACCTTCCCGCGTTCGCGGAGCTCGAGCGGCGCGACGTCGTCGTGTTCACACCTCCGCACGACCCCGGAAAGAACTACGTGAAGCGCGTGGTCGGGGTGCCTGGGGATGTCCTCGAGATGCGGGCCAAGAAGCTGTACCTGAATCAGGTGCAGCTCGACGAGCCGTTCGTTCGCCATGTGGATCCGCGGCGCGACGAGTTTCATCCCGACATGGCGTGGCAGGCGGATTTTCTCGCCGGCGGCCGCGACCCGGCGTCCTACCGGCCAACGCGGGACAACTGGGGTCCGATCCAGGTTCCGGAGGACAGCTACTTCGTCCTCGGGGACAACCGCGACAACAGCGAAGACTCACGCTACTGGGGATTTGTCGACAAGAAGTCGGTGCGCGGCCGGCCCTGGTTCGTCTACTACTCCTTCGACTCGTCCTCCGATGAGGAGGCTGCGTGGATGAGGGACGTGCGCTGGGGCAGGATCGGCGGGATTGTCCGGTAGACGCGTGTGCTGGTTGACACCATGCGGCCTCTCTGATACCCTTGACTGCTTTGTTGCTCTACTCCCGTGGACTCGACACGAAAGCGAGAACCGCGGAAGGACGTCTCCCCGGCAAATCGCGGGTGAACCGTTACGTGAAGACATATACGCCCAAGGCGTGCGACATCGAGCACCAGTGGTGGGTGGTTGATGCTGCGGGACAGCCGCTGGGGCGCCTGGCGGCGCAGGTTGCGCGCGTACTGCGCGGCAAGCACAAGCCCATCTTCACGCCTCATCTGGACACGGGGGACAACGTGGTGGTGATTAACGCCCGCCGCGTGAAGCTGACCGGCAACAAGGCGGCGCAGAAGACCTATTTCCGTCATTCGGGCTACATGGGCGGCGAGCGCCATATCCCTTTCAAGACGATGCTGGAGCGGCATCCCGAGCGGGTGATCGAGCGCGCCGTGCGCGGCATGCTCCCGAAAGCACGCCTGGGTCGCCGACTCCGCCGCCGGCTGCGCGTCTACGCCGGAGCCGAGCATCCTCATCATGGCCAGCGTCCGCGCCCACTCACGTTCTGAGGTCACGGGTTCATTGCCATACGTAGAACAGGTCCAGGCCGTAGGCCGGCGCAAGAGCAGCGTTGCGCGCATCCTGCTGCGACCGGGGATCGGAAGGTGGCTGATCAACGGTCGGGAACTGGAGGACTATTTCCCGCGGCTGGTGCATCGCAAGCGCGCCACCGAACCGATGCAGGTCGTTGACGCCGATGCCCGCTTCGATGTCGTGGTGCGCGTACACGGGGGCGGGATGACCGGTCAGGCCGACGCCATCCGCCTGGGCGTCGCCCGAGCGCTGGTCGAGGAAGACGAAGAAGCCATGGGCCCGCTTCGCCAGGGCGGGTTCCTCTCACGTGATCCGCGCAAGGTGGAGCGCAAGAAGCCCGGCCGCCCGAAGGCCCGCAAGCGCTTCCAGTTCAGCAAGCGATAAACCCGAGGACTGCCTGGAGACGCATGGAGCAGGTTTCTCTGAACCAGATGCTGGAGGCCGGGGTCCACTTCGGACACCAGACCCGCCGATGGAACCCCAAGATGCGCCGCTTCATCTTCACGGAGCGGAACGGCATTCATATCATCGACCTGCGCAAGACCTTCGATCGGCTGATCGCGGCCCGGAAGATCGCACGCCAACTGGTGCTCGCGGGCGAACGCCTCCTGTTCGTCTGCACCAAGCCACAGTTGCGCGGGATCATTGAAGAGGATGCCGCCCGGTCCCGCAGCCTGTTCGTGACGGAGCGCTGGCTGGGCGGCATGCTCACCAATTTCCAGACCATCCGTCGCCAGATCCGCCGCCTGAAGGAGCTGGAGCGGGGGCAGGAGGAGAACGCGTTCGAGTTCTATACCAAGAAGGAACGCCTTCTGCTCGAGCGCGAGCGGCTGAAGCTGGAGAAGTACTTTTCCGGGGTGAAGGACATGACCCGGCTCCCGGGCGCCATCTTCGTCATCGATGCCCGGCGCGAGGCGATTGCGGTGAGGGAAGCTCACCGGCTCGGTATCCCGATCATCGCCATCACCGACACCAACGCCGATCCCGATCTCATCACCTACCCGATTCCGGGAAACGACGACGCGATACGCTCGGTCAGCCTGATCAGCGGCGCCATCGCCGAGGCGATCCGCCAGGCCCGCAAGGAGGTGCCCGAAGAGGCACTCCGTCGGGTGGAGGACCTGGAGGCCACGACGTATTCGACGGAAACAGGCGAGAAGGCCGCCGCGGTTGAGGAGCATCCGCGCCGTCGAGCGCGCCGCCGGCCCCGTCCGGGCGTCATCGCGGGACGCCAGAAGGGCAGTGGTCCAGGGGATTCGCCGAAGCGAGTCAGAAGGGCCCGCGTTCTGGTCAGGAAGCCGGGGCGCGATGCAGCCGAATCGGGCTCCCGCGAAGCGCCTTCGAAGCCGTCGACCAGCCAGGATGCCGAACCGAAGCCGTCCCGGGTCCGGCGCGCGCCTCCCCAACCGGTAGCATCCCGGACCCGCTGATCCTCCTGCCGGCGAATGCCGGGACAGGGAAGTGCGGACGAGGGTCGCGGGAAAGCGTCACCACCGGATCCCGCGCCCCGGAACCTCGAAACGACCACCAGGCGGATACTCCACATGACGATTCCCGCAAAGATGGTGAAGGCCCTGCGTGACCGTACCGGCGGGGGCATGATGGATTGCAAGCGCGCTCTCGAAGAGACAGGCGGGGATCTCGAGGCCGCGGTCGATCTCCTCCGCGCCAGGGGTGCGGCGAAGGTCTCCAAGCGAGCGGGCAGAGATGCGAACCAGGGCACCATCGGCAGCTACGTCCACTTCGACCGAAGGGTGGGGGTCATCGTCGAGGTCAACTGCGAGACCGACTTTGTCGCCAACACGGACGACTTCCGGGCACTGGCGAAGGACATCGCCCTGCATATCGCCTCCCAGGACCCGATTGCCGTGCGCGCGGAGGAGCTGCCGCAGGATGTGGTCGAGCGTGAAAAGGCGATCTACCGGGAGCAGGTACGCGCCCAGGGGAAGCCGGAGCGCATTCAGGACATGATCGTCCAGGGAAAACTGAAGGCCTTCTACAAGGATCAGGTGCTGCTGGAGCAGCCCTTCATCAAGGACACGGCCCGGACCATCGGCGAGCTCGTGACCGAAGTCTCGGCGAAAACCGGCGAGAAGATCGAAGTCGCCCGCTTTTCGAGGTTCGCGGTCGGGCAGCGCGGCTGACGGCGCACGCCCGCGGGACGATGAGCGGCTCGTCGGAGTTCCGATACTCGCGGGTTCTCCTGAAGCTGTCCGGGGAAGCTCTCGCGGGAGAGGAAGGATTCGGCATCTCTCCGCCGGTCGTGGACCGCCTCACCGACGAGATCGGGACGCTCGCCGAACTGGGCGTGGCCCTCGGCATCGTCATCGGGGGCGGCAACATCATGCGCGGGGCGCTGGCCAGCCGTCAGGGCATGGACCGCGTCACGGCCGACTACATGGGCATGCTCGCCACCGTCATCAACGCGTTGGCGCTTCAGGATCTGCTTGAGCGCAAGAACGTCACGACGCGCGTGCTGACCGCCTTTCGCATGGAGAAGCTGGCCGAGCCATACATCCGCCGCCGAGCGATCCGCCACTTGGAGAAGGGCAGGGTGGTCATCTTCGCCGGAGGCACGGGAAACCCGTATTTTTCGACCGACACCGCGGCCGCCCTGCGGGCGATCGAGATGGAAGCCGACGTGATCATCAAGGCCACGAAGGTGGCGGGGATCTTTACCGCCGATCCTCTCCTGGACCCGACCGCACAGTTCATCCCGCGCATCAGCTTTCAGGAAGTGATCGCGCGGGAACTGGGGGTCATGGATGCCCCGGCGGTGTCGCTCTGCAAGGACAACAAGCTGCCCATCATCGTACTCAATCTCGGCGAGAGAGGAGCGGTCGGGGCCGCCATCAGGGGGGAGCGCATAGGCACGTTGGTATCCTGAAAGGGTATCTGCTCTCCGATCGGTACCACATGCGCGCGGGAGGCTGTCATGGGACTCATGGAAGAACTCACGGAGCGTATGGACGCCGCGCTCGATGCTGCCCGGCGCGAGTTCGCAACCGTTCGAACCGGCAAGGCAACCCCGGCTCTGCTGGACAGCGTCCGGGTCGACGCCTACGGGGCCAGCATGCCCCTGAATCAGCTCGCGACGGTGGTCGCGACCGACGCGAGCCTGCTGGTGGTGCAGCCATACGACAAGTCGCTGATGTCTTCCGTCGAGAAGGCGATCATGTCAGCCAACCTCGGGCTCAATCCCTCCAACGACGGCAACCTCATACGCGTACCGATTCCTCCGCTCACCGAGGAACGACGCCGGGAATACGTGCGCATCATCCACAAGATGTCGGAGAATACCCGCGTCTCGATCCGCCACGCGCGGCGCGCGGGCAACGGCGAAGTGAAGCGTCGCATGAAGGAGCACGAGATCAGCGAGGACCAGGGTCATCAGATGATGGGCCGGATTCAGAAGCTCACCGACCGCTACGTGGCCTCGCTGGACGAGCTCATGAAGGCCAAGGAGGGGGAGGTCATGGCCATCTAGCCATGAGGTCCAACGTGCCGGCCCGGATTGACATGAGCGGGCCCATGCCGCGTCACGTAGCCGTCATCATGGATGGCAACGGACGCTGGGCCCGGCGGCAGGGACTGCCCCGCAAGACGGGGCACGAGGCCGGGATGAACGCCGTACGCACGACCATTGAGACTTCGGTCGACGCCGGCATCGAGATCCTCACCCTCTTTGCGTTTTCCACCGACAACTGGAATCGTCCGTCGGAGGAGGTCTCGGCTCTGATGTCGCTCCTGAAGGCGTATGCGGAGCGGGAGTGCTCGGAGCTGGTTGAAAAGGGCGTCGAGGTACGTGTGCTCGGGACCCTGGCCAGGATGCAGACTTCCGCGCGCGAGGCCGTGGAACGCATCATGCGCGAGACCGAGGGCGGAACGACGCTCAGGCTCAATCTGATGATCTCCTACAGCGGCAGGGAAGACATCCTGACCGCGGTTCGTCGCCTGGCAGCGCGCGCCCGAGCCGGGGAACTGGACCCCGACGAGATCGACGAGGCATGCCTGGAGCGGGCGCTGCTGACGAGCGGCATCCCCGATCCCGACCTTCTCATCAGGACTTCCGGAGAGTGCAGGATCTCCAACTTCATGCTGTGGCAGATATCGTACTCGGAGATCCACATCACCCCCGTGCTGTGGCCGGATTTCTCGAGGGAAGACTTCCTCGCGGCCGTCCTGGACTACCAGCGCCGTGATCGCCGCTTTGGCCGGATCACTTCCGCCTGATGGCGATGGCCGACCTTTCGCGCCGCGCGGCGGTGGCGGTGATCGCCCTGCTCGTCGTGCTTCCGGTCATCTACCGGGGCGGGTGGCTGATGGGTGCGCTCGCGGCGGCACTGGCCATGCTGGCCACCCGCGAGTTCTGCCTGCTGGCTCGGCGGACGGGTGTTCGGCCCTTCACGCGCACGGCCATGGCCATCACGGCAGCGCTCGTTCTCGCAGCGACGGCAGAGCCTTTCTTCACCGGTTTCGCCCCGCTCGCGCTGACGGTCGTCATGGGAGCCACCGTAATGCTCTTTGTCGCCGCCGTGCGCGCGCGCAACGTGACGGACAAGCCGCTCGCATCCGTATGTTCGACGCTGACGGCGGCTCTGTATGTGGGAGGCGGGCTCTCGTTCGCGGTGCTGCTGCGCCACCTGCCGGACACGGGAGTCGCCGTGAGAGCTCCCGGTCCGCTCGAAGGCCCGTTGCTGCTGCTCTTCCCGTTGGCGGTTACCTGGGCCGGAGACATCACCGCCTACTTCGCGGGCAGCCTGTGGGGACACCGCCGCCTGTTTCCGACCGTCAGCCCGGGCAAGACGCTGGAAGGCACCATCGCCGGGATTCTGGCCGCGGGCGCGGCGGGTCTGTTCTTCGCGATGGCCGCCGCCGAGCCGTTCGTTCTGTTGGGGGTCGGGCCGGGCTGGCTCGTCGGCATCGCGCTCCTGATCGGCGCGGGCGGACTGGCGGGCGACCTGGCGGTTTCGCTGCTCAAGCGCGAAGCCGGCGTCAAGGACACGGGATCGATGCTTCCCGGCCACGGCGGAGTGCTCGACCGGCTCGATGCAGTGCTGGTGACGCTGCCGCTCGCCTACGCGGCGCTTCAGCTCGCCGGTTCGGTGTCGCCATGAGCCGGGTGGCGGTTGCTCAGGCCCAGGGGGCCGGGACGTGATTCGGGTTGCAATCCTGGGATCCACGGGGTCGGTCGGGCGCAGCGCGCTCGAGGTAATGGGCCGGCATCCGGAGCGCTTCCGCGTGGTCGCGCTGGCCGCCAACCGCTCGGTCGCCGCGCTTCGCGAACAGGCGGCGCTCCATCGGCCACGCCGGGTGGTGGTCGCAGATCCCGGCGCCGGGAAGCTCGATCTGCCCGGCGTGTCGTCCGCCTACGGCCGCGAGGCTCTGCTCGAGCTTGCGGGGAGCAACGACGCGGATATCGTCATCAATGCCCTGGTCGGGGTCTCGGGTCTCGAGCCCACCCTCGCCGTACTGCGGGCGGGCAAGCGCCTCGCGCTGGCCAACAAGGAGTCGCTGGTGGCGGGAGGCGAGCTCGTCGACGAAACGGCGCGTTCGGGGGGCGGTGAGCTGGTGCCGGTCGACTCCGAACACAGCGCCATTCTCCAGTGTCTCGCCGGCAGCGACCCCGGCCATGTGGCCCGCATCGTGCTTACCGCATCGGGCGGTCCTTTTCGCCGCTGGGACGCGTCCCGGATGAACGACATCACGCCGGCCGACGCACTGCGCCACCCCACCTGGAACATGGGTTCCAAGATCACCATCGACTCGGCCACGCTCGCCAACAAGGCACTGGAGGTCATCGAGGCACATTTCCTGTATCGGATGGAGTATGATCGCATCGACGTGGTCGTTCATCCGCAATCGATCATCCATTCCTTCGTGGAGTTCACGGACGGATCGGTCGTTGCGCAACTCGGCCTTCCCACCATGGAACTGCCCATCCTGTACGCGCTGACACACCCGGAGCGGATCGACGACGTCCGGCTGCGAACCTTCCGTCCTTCAGGCCTGTCGGATCTTACGTTCGAGGAACTGGACCGGGCCCGGTTCCCCCTGTTCGAACTGGGTGTGCAGGCGGGGCGCGCCGGCGGGTGGGCGCCGACGGTCTTCAACGCGGCCAACGAGGTGGCGGTGCAGGCATTCCTGGAGGGCGTGCTACCCTTCGGGGAGATGGCGGCGGCGGTGGGTGCGGCGCTCGAGCGAACTCCTCCAGGAGGGATCAGGTCGGTCGAAGACGTGCTCGGCGTGGACGCCGAGACCCGGCACGTGACCCGGGAATCCATCGCGGCGCTGGTCGCGTAATGGCCCGCGGCTCATGAGCGGGCGCATACAGGGAGAGGGATGATGGCGTTGCTGGCGACAATCGTTGTCCTTGGCGTTCTGATCCTCGTCCACGAACTTGGCCATTTCTGGGCGGCCAAGGCCGTGGGCGTGAAGGTCCTGCGCTTCTCCATCGGGCTGGGGCCGCGGGTTCTCGGTTTTCGCCGGGGCGATACCGAATACGTGATCTCGGCGATTCCGCTGGGCGGCTACGTCAAGATGAGCGGCATGGCCGATGAGGTCATGGACCAGGTGGAAGGGGGCGGCGGCGAGGCGCGCCGGGGGCCCGCCCCCACCGACTTCGACGGCAAGCCGGTGTGGGCGCGTGCGCTGGTTCTGTCGGCGGGCGTGATCATGAACATGATCTTCGCCTTCGCGGCGTATACCACGATCGCCGCGGGCTGGGGCAGGGTGGAGGCCGGCGAAACCCGGATCGGCTACGTGGACATGGAACTGCTGCCCCCGGGCGCGGAACCGCTGGCGGGCCTTCCCGTCGGCGCGCGCGTCACGCGGGTGGGCGACCGTGATGTGGTCCACTGGGGGGATGTGCGTGAGGGATTCCTGTCCGCACAAAGCGAGACCATCACGGTGGAAACCGAATCCCCGCGCGTGACGGTATCGGTGCCGGCGCCCGGTGATCCTGCCTCGCGCGAGCGCCTGGCACTGGCCCTCGACTACTGGATCGAGGCCGTCGTGCTGGATGTCGAGCCCGGGATGCCCGCGGCGCGCGCGGGTGTGCAGCCGGGAGATCGCGTCCTCGCCGTCGACGGCCTGGCCGTGGAGAACTGGGCGCTGTTCCGGCGGGAGATCATGCGCCGTCCCGGTCGCACGGTCGACCTTCAGGTGGCGCGCGACGGCGCCCTGATGGAGATCGCGGTTCCGCTCGCATCGCGTGAGGAAAGGGGGCCCGGCGGGGAGATGAGAACCATCGGTCAGGCCGGGATCCTGGCTCCGGTGGCGGACCCCGTGTACGTGCCCGTTCCCCTCACCCGCGCTGTGGTCATCGGATACCGGGAAACCGTGGGCACCACCCGCATGATCCTCGGGTTCCTCGGCGATCTCGTGACCGGGAACGTCTCCCCGCGCACCGTCGGCAGCATCGTCACCATCGGAACGCTGTCGGGCCAGGCCGCGGAAGCGGGAATCCAGACCTTCCTGCGCTTCATGGCTCTGTTCTCCGTGAATCTGGCGATCCTGAACCTGCTTCCCATTCCGATACTGGACGGCGGACATCTTGTCTTTCTCGGGATCGAGGCGGTCAGGGGCAGGGCACTCAGCCTGGAACAGCGGCTGCGCTGGAGCCGGGTCGGCTTCCTGGTGCTCATGGGGATCATGGTCTGGGCGCTCTCCAACGACATCCTGCGCGTGCTGGGGTTGTGACGCCGACCCGCCCCGGCGCTGGGGCGGGGAACGACGGCTTCAGAGAAACGACAGCTGCTCGGGACCGCGTTCCCGGTGCAGGGTATCGACGCACAGCATCTCGGTAGGCTCCTCCTGCCGGGCCACGCCCAGAAACCCCCGGTACCCCGCCCTGGCCAATGCCCGCGAGACGGTTGCGCGCGCCAGCTCGGGCGTGTTGCACTCGGCAGAGAGGTGGGCCAGCAGTATGCCGGCGAGGCGGGGATGGAGGAGATCCAGGGCAAGACGGGCAGCTGCGCGGTTGGACAGGTGTCCGTGACTGGATGCGATGCGTGACTTGACGGTGGCGGGGTAGGAGCTCCGGTGGAGAAGCGTCTCGTCGTGATTGGCCTCCAGGACCAGAAAATCGCAGCCCGCGAGCGCGTGGCGCACGATTGCGGTGGACCGGCCCAGATCGGTCGCGAGCCCGACGCGGGTGCCGGATCCGACATCGACCAGGGCGATGGCCACCGGATCGGCTGCGTCGTGTACGGTCATGAACGGTTCCACGCGCAGGTCCTCGACGCCGAAGGCGCGCCCGGGCCGATACTCCACAACCTCTTCCGACCCGCGGAACAGGCGGCCGCAC
>JAJDVR010000280.1 GCA_022826025.1 Gemmatimonadota bacterium
ACGGCGAGTCGTCCGGTACCGCGTCCGCCGGATTTCGCAAAGCCCAATGGCCCCTTCGACGCACCCCACAGGAGTAACCGCCATGCTCATCATCACCCTTCAAGCCAAAGGCGGCGTTGGCAAGAGCTTCGTCACCAGCGCGCTCACGCAGTTCTGCCACTCCATCGGGCAGCCCGTCGCGCTCTTCGACGCCGATCCGAACAACGCCACCCTGCTCGCAACGCCCGCACTCGGCGCCGAGCCCCTGGATCTGCTCGGCGCCGGCGAAGGGATGGCGATCGACGAGGCCGCCTTCGACGGCCTCATGGAGCGCATGACGACGGAGCCCGCCGACAAGGTGCTGCTCGTCGACGCCGGCGCGACCACGTTCCTGCCGCTGTTCAACTACGTGGTGTCGCACGCGATATGGGAACTCTGCACGGAGTACCAGCACCCGCTGGTCCTGCACCCCGTCATCACCGGCGGTCCGGATTGCGAGGAAAGCGTGCTCGGCTTCGCGACGCTCGCCTCGCAGGTCGAGTGTCCCTTCCTCATCACCACCAATCCCTATCACGGGCCGGTGAGCATCCAGGGGCGTCTCATCGACGAGCACCCGGCCTACCAGGAGCACTCCGGCTCCGTGCTCGCCCGGGTGGACCTCCCCGCCTATCCCTCGCCCCTGTTCGCGCGCGACGTGCGCGAACTGCTTGCGCACCACATGACCTTCGCCGAGGCCATCGAGAACAAGAACACGGCCCTCATGACCCGCCAGCGGCTGCGCCAGGTCTACACCGCCCTGATGGCCACCTTCGCCCAGGCGCTCGACAGCTTCTTTCCGCCTCCGCAGTCCGAGCCGCCCGCCAAGCCGTCGAAGCGCACCCGCGCCTCCAAAGGCTCGTGAGCGCGAACCCGGCAAAGGAGCGGTTCTTGGGAGAAGCCCGGCAACTCGACCTGCTGATCTCGGAGCAGGATCCAGTCCTGATCCTCGTCGAGCGCCTGGAGCGCATCTTCCGTCCGGCACTGGACGAGAACCTGCCCGCGAACCTCGCAGGCGCGCTCACCACCGCGCTCGAGGAGGATCCCGACTTCGCCCGGGCGCTTGCCGGCAGGGTAGGGCAGGCACTCCTCGAGGACGAGGCCCTGCTCACAGCCCTCACCGAACGCCTGGCCGAGGCCGCACGGCCCGATCCGGACTTCGCCGAGCTTGTCGCCCACCAAGTCGCTGCCGCCTTACAGGCCCAAGCCCCGCAGGAGGAGGCCCCCGGGTCCTCGACGGATGACTCCCCCCGCAAGACGCCGACGGCCAAGGCACCGACCCCCGCCGAGGCTTCGCCGTACCCTCCGGATGTCCCTACACCGCCGCGGGCCGAGCGCCCGGCCGTCGGCCAGGTCCTCACCGCAGCGGCCGGTGAGCGCGCCGAACGCCTCTCCGAAGCCCTTGAGCCCTTGGGCCGTCCGCTTGTCACCATCACCGCCATCGCGGTCGCGGTGCTCGCCGGCGCAGGTTTCGCCTACCTCAGCGTGTTCTTCTTCTGAGCCGAGTCGTCACCGAGCTCCCTTTACCAAGACCCGGCTCCGCGGCGTGGCCATCGCCGAGCGGCGCAAGCCCCTCCTCGGCGCATGCATTTGCCCATGCCCCGATGATCTCAAGCCGCTACAAGTACTCCCTGCGTCCGCGACCTCAGGCGTGGGGAACGTGCTCCTCGGAGTACGAGAAGGGGTTGAACTCCGCCTCGATCTTGGCCATCAGAAAGAAGGTCTCCTCCACCGCATTGGTGACGATCAGGACGTTCAAGGCTTCGGGCTTCAGCAGGGGAGGATCGAGCTCCACGTAGCGGGCGCGCATCTCGCGCATCAATGATCCTCGATCCCCGAGAAGGTGCTTGGCGGTAGTCCAGGAGGCCTCGTCTTCGGACTCCATCGCATCGGCTATGGTCAGGAACACGGTGTCCACTCCTTCGCAGATGTTTGCGCGAAACCCTTCCAGTCCGTGTCGACCCTCGAGCTCCTGCAAGGCATCGCACATGTCCCCCACTGCCTTTTCCATCCAGGAAAGCAGCTTCAGGCGGTTCATCATCGTGTTGCGGCTCTCGATTCCCTGCATGGGGCGGGACTCGTGGAGGTCTTCGAGAAAACGCGCGATCTCGCCGAGCACGTTCCGGCAGGCATTGCGAACCTGCCCGAGATCCGTGCCCTGTCTCACGGCATCGAAGTACTGCGACAGCATCCGGAAGACGCGCTTTTGCTCCAGTTCGGCCAGCATCGCCGAGGTGCCGATATCCACCGACGCGTGGTCGTAGATGAACTGTGCCTTCGACAGCTCGTCCGCCGGCGACTCCGGCCAGAGCTTCTCGAAGAGCCGGGCCGTCGGCCCGAGCAGCAGGAACAGGACGGGAACGATGCCCATGGCGGTAATGGTATAGACAAGGGCCAACTGCTGTTCCAGCTCGAGGTCCAGGGAAAGCACCAGCGCCTTGACCGCTGGAACGCCGAGGTGCAGTTCGGCATAGAACAGGGGGATCGTCACCGCGCAGATCGCCGCGTTCAACAACACCAGGTACATGGCGGCCTGGCGGGATCGGCCGGTCAGGCCCACCGACAAGACATACATGATGGCGCTGGATCCGACGAAGGTGCCGTAGATGGCCATGACGGTCTGGTCCACGGTGAGGACCCCGACCGCCGCCAGGCTGATTGCGAACACCGAAACCGCGCTCGAAGACTGCACGGCGGCCGTCAGCGCGGCCGCCGCCAGGAACGTGACGATCGGCGAAGCCCCGGTCCGCTCCAGCATGGCCTGGAACCAGGGCTGGTCGGCGAGCGGTGCCGCGGCATCCTTCAGGAGGATCAGCCCGAGGATGATCATGGCGCCGCCGAGGAAGGATGCCGCGACGGAACGGTACTTCGACAGGGCTTCGCTGGCCACGATCACGCCTGCGACGCCGAGCACGAAGAGGGCAACGATCTTGACGTCGAAAGTGGCGATCAACACCAGGAGGGTCACCCCCATGTTGCCCCCCAGCGTGAGCGCGAAGGCGATCCTTGTCGAGATCAGCCCGGAGCGCAGGATGCTCACCGTGATGAAGACCAGCGCGGTCATGCTCTGGGTGGCGCCGCCGATCAGCACCCCCCAGCCGAAGGCGGTGAACGGATGTCCGGTCAGGCGTTGCGCGGTCCGGCGCAGCCGCCGGCTCGTGAGCTTCTTCAGGCTCTCCGTGAGAAACCACATGCCGAAGACGAAGAGCCCGAGCCCGCCTATCACGCCTCCCAAGAGCTCGAGCATGTGCTTTCGTCCCTGATGTCCCGTACCCGCCCGACCGCACAGCAGATCCAGCCGGTGTCACGTGCCCACGTGTGCCGAAGCCTGCCCTTGCCGGGTCACACACCGACCGGTACGGCCCCGGCCCCGGCCGGAGAGTCGCGCTCGGCGCACCTGAGAGGGTCGTAGAGCGACCCACCGGCCAAGGGAGAGGGGGTTTGGGTGAGGACCGAGGCTCCGAGCGGCGTACAGCGGCCACAAAAAAAACGAGGCCGGGGGTAAG
>JAJDVR010000140.1 GCA_022826025.1 Gemmatimonadota bacterium
CAGTCCCGTCCCGCAGTTGTGCGACGCCAGCCCGCCGTTCGGCGTACCGAAGGTCTCGTTGCCGATCGCGAGCGGCTTGAAGCTGTTCGGATTGCGGGGCTGACTGAAGTAATCGAGGGCCTGCTGGCGCGTGGGCGCCACGCACTCGCCGTTGACCGGCGAGAGGATGTTCAGCGGGATTTCCAGATCAGCGACCCTGGCCCCGAAGAAAGCCCCGGGCGTGTAGCCCTCGGTCAGGAAGTTGCGGTAGCGCGGGTAACTGCCACCGGTCTTGAGGGGAGGAGCACCGCCCATGTCGGTGATCTCTTCCTTGAGGTAGGCGGTGTTGGCGAAGACGTTCAGCGAGAGACCCGGCCGCTGGACCAGCGCCCCGCGAACGCCGACCTCGAACCCGGACGCCTTCACCTGGCCGATGTTGTCGAGCTGGGTCTGCGTGAACCCGCCCGTCACAGGGAACTGGCGCGCCACCATGGCGTCGGTGACGGTCCGGTCCCAATACGTCGCTTCCACCGACCACAGGTCGTTGAAGAGCCCCAGATCGGCGCCGAACTCCCACTCGGTCGACACTTCGGGCTTCAACTGGTCATTGCCCAGGTTGGAGGGCTGGACGCCCGGACCCACCTCGGTGCCCAGCGACGAGAAGGTCGTGAACTTGTCGAAGGCGCCCGGCTGCAACCCGGAGGTGCCGTACGCGCCCTTGATGCGCAGCGAGGAGAAGGTCTCGCTTTCCCACATTTCGCTCGGGACGACCGCGAAGTTGGCCTTCGGATAGAAGGCGTAGTTGAACGCCTCACCGAATGCGGAGTTCGCGTCCCAGCGCGCGCCGACGGTCAGGAAGAGCCAGTTGTCCCACCCGACCTGGTCCTGCAGGTATCCGCCGATCTGCGTGACCCTGAGCCAGTTCTCGTAGGAAGACTCGGAACCGAGCGCCGACAGCGTCTCCAGACCCGGACCCGGGAAATCGCGTCCGCTGCCGCCCGCCGACTGCCGCTGCCGGAGGAAGCCCTGGCCACCGAAGAGGAACGTGTTCTCGATCCGGTCGGTGTTGAAGATGTAGGATCCCTTGACGTCCGCCGTGATCTCGCGGCTGCGGTCCTCGTTGACGTTCCTGCTGCCGTCCGGCGTCGAGCCCGAGAAGCCGTCCACGTTCCAGCGGTAGGGCCGGAAGGAGACCGCGTCGTCGGAGGTGAAGTCGATGCCGAAGGTTCCGTCGAGGCGGAAGTTCTCGGTCGGCGTGAAGTTGATGTTGGTGGCACCCGCGAAGTGCTGCGAGTTCACGAAGTTCAGCTGGTACGCGTTTTCGCGCAGCGTGGCGAACGCCGGCTGACCGTAGTAGTTGATCTGCCCGTGGTTCGGGTCCGCGTTGGCGAGCCGCGGCTGCGACATGAGCGCGGACGAGAACACCCCGTAGATGTTGTTGGAGTTGTCGGGCGTGTGGTGCTCCATGTCCGAATAGAGCGTGGTCACGCCAATGCGCAGATTGTCGTTCGGGACCACCGTGAAGTTCGAATGGATCGAAGCCCGCCGGTTGGTGTCGTTCTCGGGTTCGACTCCCTCCACCGGGTCGAAGTTCCGCCCCGCGTCGTAGGGACCGTCCTCCCTGGCGAGGCGCGCCGAGGCGAAGTACTGGAACACGCTGGAACCGCCCTGAACCGACCCGGAGTAGGTCTGGCCGAAACCGGTGGTGAGGAGCTCGGGGATGAGGTCGCGCTCGACCGGCTCCCAGGGGGAGACCGACTGTCCCCAGCGCGTCGACATCCGGTTTACTGCATCACGCAGGCGCTGGTCGTCACCGGCTCCGGTGCATCCGGGACTGGCGCATACCCGCCCGGCGAAGTCCGCGACCGGCAGGATGCGGTTGGTGGGCACCGAGATCCCGGTCAGGTCCGACTGGAAGGTGAAGCGCGGCGCGCCCACGTTGCCCCGCTTGGTGAAGATCTGGATCACGCCGTTCGAGGCTTCGGTCCCGTACAGGGTCGCGGCCGCGGCGCCCTTCAGGATCTCGACCCGCTCGATGGACTCGGGCGGGATGTCGTCCAGCCGGGACGGGTTGCCCTGGCCGTTGAAGTTCTGCACGGCGGAGCGGTCCACCCGGATTCCGTCGACGTAGACGATGGGCTCGTTGAGCTGCGAGAGGGAGGCCGACCCGCGGATGCGGATGCGCGCGCCCTCGCCCGTGTAGCCCGAGGATGGAAGCGCCACCACGCCCGGCTCGCGGCCTGCGATGAGCTGGCTGAAGTCGGCGATGGGCGCGTTCTCGAGTTCGGCGGCATCGAGCGTCGCGATGGTGTGGCCGAGCTTGCGCTTCTCGGTGGCCACGCCGGTTCCGGTCACCACGATCTCGTCGAGGGCGAGCGCGGTTACGGCGATGGCGAAGTCGACGCTGGCGGTCTCGCCCGCTCCCACCGTCACCGTCTCCGAAGCCGAACGGTAGCCGACGAGCTCGACGGTGACCGTGTGCTCGCCGACGGGGGCGTTCAGCAGTAGAAACTGCCCGCTGGAGTTGGTGAGGGTTCCGATGCCGGCCCCCTCGACGTACACCTGGGCGGAGGCAAGGGCGCGACCGGAGCCTTCCTCCGTGACGCGGCCCGTGATGACTCCACCCTGCTGGGCGCTCAGGCCGGGCGCGAAGGCCAGGCTGACGGCCAGCAGGGAGAGCGCAAGGGCGCCCCACACCCTACGTGTTGGACAATGGTTGTGTTTCATGGCTGCTCCTGATGGGAAATTTGACGTTGCCCCGACACCCCGCATCCACCCCCGTCTCGCGCACGCAATGCGCGGGTATTTATTCTGTAAAAAAACCGAGTGGAATTACCAGTCCGGCGCCTCGCGCGCCGCCCTGGCGCGAGCGGCGGGAGAGTGCCGGCGGGTCGACGGGTGAGGAGCGCGTGGATTGGCCCGGGAGCGTCAGCCGCTAACGCCCACGGTCGGGTTCGGGCCGGCGCGCGGCACTGATGCGTTCGGCCTGCGCTTCGCGCCAGGACTCGATGCGCGCGTGGTTCCCGCTGCGCAGTACTTCGGGCACCCGAAGGCCCCGGTATTCGGCGGGGCGGGTATAGGAGGGTGCGCTCAGCCGGCGGTCGTCGTAGAACGAGTCGGAGGCGGCCGAATCGTGGTCCCCCAGCACCCCGGGCAGCAGCCGGACGATGGCGTCCGCCACCACCAGCGCCGCGGCCTCGCCCCCCGACAACACGAAATCG
>JAJDVR010000263.1 GCA_022826025.1 Gemmatimonadota bacterium
GAGACCGCCCGCGAGAGCGTCGACTTCATGTTCGAGCAGGGCGGGTCGAACCGGCTGGTGCACCTCACCTTCTTCGGCGGCGAGACCCTACTCAACTTCAAGCTGCTGAAGAAAACCGCCGCCTACGCTCGCCAGCGCGCCCGCGAGGTGGGGAAGGAGGTCGACTTCAGCCTCACCACCAACGCGACCCTGCTCAAACCCGAGATCGTGGACTGGCTGGCCGAAAACCGGGTGGGCGTGACCGTTTCCATCGACGGGCCGCGCGAGGTGCAGGACGGGCTGCGCGTCTTCTCCAACGGCATGGGCAGCTACGACATCATCCTGCCGAAGATCAAGGACCTGCTCGCCCGCCACCGCACCCGTCCCATCGGCGCGCGCGTGACCCTCACCAGCAAGAACCTGGACGTGAAGCAGATCTTCACCCATCTGACCGAGGAGATCGGCTTCTGGGAGGTGGGCTTCGCCCCGGTGACCAGTTCGTCGTGCCGCGACTTCTCCATCTCCGACGCCGGCTACGACAAGATGCTCGGCCAGTTCGAGGAGCTCGCCTACGACTTCCTCGAGGCCGCCTGCGCGGAGCAGCACCACGGTTTTTCCAACGTGAAGGACACCCTGGAAGAGATCCACAAGGGCGTGAGCAAGGCGTACCCCTGCGGCGCGGGCCTCGGGCTCATGGGGGTGGCGACCGACGGCGACGTGGCGCTCTGCCATCGCTTCGCCGGGTCCGACGAGCACAAGATCGGGTCGGTATCGGAGGGGGTCGATGTCGACGTGCAATACGACTACCTGAAGAAGCACCACATCAACAGCAAGACCGACTGCCACACCTGCTGGGCCCGGCCCATCTGTGCCGGCGGATGCTATCACGAGGCCCACACCCGATACGGCACCACGGGAACCCCGAACCTCCACTTCTGCGAGTGGGTTCGAAGCTGGACCGACACCTGTCTTCGAGTTTACGGAGCCATCTCGGAGCGCAACCCGGCATTCCTGGCTCGATTCGACGCCTGAGCCGGATCCATCGCGACCGAGTCAACGAGGAGAGAGACCCTTGGCACTGAAACCGATCAACCGCAAGGCGGACCGGATGGTGACCTACCTGGCGAACCAGGGGGACGTGCCCGAGGCCGAGCAGATGGCGGGTCCCGTGGGACCGGCCGCGGGCGCGGTCGAAGGCGGCGCTGACCAGAACGCCGAGGACGTGGTCGCCCTCGGGGGACGGCTTCCCGAGGTGCCGGAGATCCCGCACATCCCGCTGGGGTGCTCGCTGGTCTTTGCGCCCGGCTGGGAGGTCGACGAGGCGGGCGGCACGGCCGGGCTCTGCCAGCCGGTGGAGCGTGACCTCTTCGACTGCCACCTGGCCTGCTTCTGGCCCGCCCACGTCCCGGACCAGCTGAACCACAGCCCGGACTGGACCGGCAAGTGCGCGGCCGCTCAGAACGACTGGCGCAAGCTGGAGATGATCTTCCCGTAGGCCGGGACGGATCTCTCCGGACCCGGCCGACTTGCGCGCGCGCTGCGCGTTTCCCGAGGCCCGCGCGTTCCACCTTCCTCCACGCAACCTGACAAAATGGCAGACATGTCTGACAAAATGTCATACCTGGCGGTGCTGATTGCCCTCCTCCCCGCGGCCCTGGCCGCCCAGGAGGTGCGCTCGGGCGGCAACGGCACCATCTACATGGGGGCCTACAACGAGGCCGTCTACGTCATCGACGAAGCGACCCTCGAGGTCACGGAGCGCATCCCGGTCACCACCGGCATCCCCAACCTGATGCAGCTCTCCCCGGACAACCGGACGCTGTATGTGCGCGACGCCGGCATGGAGCACATCGAGGTCGTCGATCTGGCCGAGGGGCGCTCGATCGACTCCTTCACCCTGAGCGAGGGCAACACCCGGGTGCGCATCCGCTCGATGGCGGTGGATCCGGGCGGCGAGTACGTGCTGCTCGGCGCGCGCAGCTACACCAGGCTGCTCGACCGATTCGAGATCGGCGAATTCTCGATCCTGCGCGTCGACCTCGACTCGCACGAGG
The DNA here is from genome assembly GCA_022826025.1 of Gemmatimonadota bacterium. Lineage (GTDB taxonomy): Bacteria > Gemmatimonadota > Gemmatimonadetes > Longimicrobiales > Gaopeijiaceae > BD2-11. The sequence continues at coordinate 2,034 of JAJDVR010000263.1, forward strand.
TGACCGACACCGTCCCGACTTCGGTGGGCGAGCAGCGCCAGGGCGCCAACCTCATGTTCTCGCCGGACGGCGGCCTCCTCTACTTCTTCGGCCGCGACATCATCGCCGTGGAGACCGAGAACTTCACCGAGGTGGACCGCTGGGAGCTGTCGCAGCCGCTGGAGGAGGGGCTCGGGCGCATGAACATGAGCTTCCAGCGCAGTCCCTACGACGAAGAAGGCATCTTCACCAGTCTCTTCCGGATGACGGATCCCGTGCAGGGCCGGCGCATGATGGGCATCGCGCGCGTGAACCTGGCGGAGCAGGATGTCGACTTCTACACCCTCGGGCCCAGCGAGCCGGTAAGCTTCGCGCTGGCGCCCGACGGACGCAGGGGGTACGGGCTGCGTTCGGAAATCGGCTTCTACGAGTTCTGGACCTTCGATCTGGAGGGGCGCCGGGTCGCGAGCCGGGTCGAGTTCCCCGGGCGTCCCCGCATGTCGCTCCTGCCGAGCTCCAATGGCGAACTGCTCTACATCTACAACGCCGGCAACACCATCGACGTCTACGACGCCGACACCCACGAGTTGCTGCGCACGGTGTGGCTGGACGCCGACATGACGCGCTTCCTCCTGGTGCCGGGGACTGGCGCCGCGGACGACTCCGGCGGTTCGTAGCCGGCGTCCGCCGGCGTCTTCAAGCCACTGTCCGCGTCTCCCGAGCCTCGGTCCGGACGCTTCCTCGACCGCGAAATCCGCTGGGCGCTGGGGTTCGTTCGTCCGTACGCGAAATGGCTGGTACTGGTCCTCGTCCTGAGCCTGGCCGGCACCGCCCTCTCGCTATACATCCCCTATCTCACCAAGGACCTGGTGGACACGGCCCTCCTGGGGCAGGACGGCGCCGCGCTCACGCGCATCGTGGCGCTCTTCGCGGGGATCACGGTGGTATCGTTCGGGCTGAACGTGGTCGCGGGACTCCGCTACACGCGCACCTCGGCGGACATCCTCTTCGACATGCGCCTGGCCCTGTACCGGCATCTTCAGCGGCTCTCGCCCCGCTTCTACGCGCGCACCCCGATCGGCGACATCATGTCGCGCATCAACAACGACATCGGCGAGATCCAGCGCGTGGTTTCCGAGAGCCTGCTGTCGTGGCTGGGCAACATCGCGTATCTGCTGGGGACGGTGGGGATCCTGCTCTGGCTGGATGCCCGGCTTTTCCTGGTGAGCCTCGCGATCCTGCCGCCCTGCCTGTGGGCGCTGGTGCGCTACAGGAGGCGGCTCGAGAGCATCACCGCCGAGCTGCGCGAGCGGAGCGCCGGGATCGGCAGCTTCCTGATCGAGACCATCCTGGGGCTCAAGCTGACCGTGGCGTCGAACGCGCAGCGGCGGGAGCAGAGGCGGTTCCGGAGGAAGAACGATGCCTTCATCCGGACGCTGATGTCGATGCGGCTGCTGACGTATCTCGCGGGCGGGCTGCCCGGGCTGATCCTGGCGGGCGGGGTGGCGGTGATCTTCCTGTACGGGGGCCAGCGGGTGATCGCCGAGGCGATCACGATGGGGACGTTCGTCGCCTTCATGGCCTACCAGATGCGGCTGCTGGGACCCATCCAGGGGCTGATGGGGCTGTACGCGAGCCTGGCCACCGCGCGGGTCTCGCTCGGGCGCGTGCATGTGATTCTGGACACCCCGGTCGACGTACGGGACCCGGAGCAGCCGGCGAGCGCGAAGGGGCTGGGAGGGGAGGTGCGGCTGGAGGGAGTGAGCTTCTCGTTCGGGCGCGGAGAGCCGGTGCTGGACGGGGTCGACCTGATGGTGAGGGAGGGGGAGGTGGTGGCGGTCGTGGGCGCGAGCGGGAGCGGCAAGTCCACCATCGTGGACCTGCTGTCGCGGCAGCTCGACCCGGATGCCGGCCGGATCCTGCTGGGCGGCCGCGACCTGCGCGCGCTCCGCCTTGCGGACGTGCGCGCCGCCGTGGTCCCGGTGGAGCAGGAGCCGTTCCTGTTCAACACCACCATCGCGGAGAACATCCGCTACGGCCGGCCGGACGCCTCGGACGCGGAGGTGGCCGCGCGCGCGGTGGGGCTGGACGCTTTCCTGGCGACCCTGCCTGACGGACTGGACACGCAGGTGGGCGAGCAGGGGCGGGAGCTGTCGGTGGGGCAGCGCCAGCGGGTCGCGGTCGCGCGCGCCTTCCTGGCCGACCCGCGCGTGCTCGTGCTCGACGAACCCACCTCTTCGCTCGACCCCGCCTCCGAACGCGCGCTGATGGAGGGCTACCAGGTCGTGATGCGGGGGCGCACGACCATCCTGGTTTCCCACCGTCTCGCGCTCGCCCGGCGGGCCGACCGGGTCGTGGTGCTGGAGCGCGGACGGATCGTGGAGGAGGGCACGGCTGCGGAGCTGCTGGGGCGGCACGGCACGTTCGCGCGCTTGTTCGGGGGGGAGGGGGGGTAGTCAGGCCCCCGGCGGAGGTTGCCGGCAGGAAGCGAACACTTCCACGGGAACCGGAAGCCCGGGGGCTCCGGCCAGACGGGCGTCCGTCGCAAGCAGGGGGGCATGCCCTCCCCGCTGCGCTTGTTGCCGGGAGCCTCTACGCCATATCATCAATCTCATGACCCCAATGGAAGAATGGGAACAGCGCGAGCTCCGGCTGGACGATGGTGCTGTCGTCGAGCATGAGGGCAAGGACATCCGCATCGCGGTGGTGGACAGCGGCGTTCACGCGGCGCACCCCCACGTAGGTGGGGTGGCCGGTGGCGTGGCCATTGGGTCGGACGGCTCGGCAGCCGACGACTACGTCGACTGGCTCGGCCACGGGACGGCCGTCACCGCCGCCATCAGGGAGAAGGCGCCCGGAGCCGAGTTGTTCGCCGTGAAGGTGTTCGGCGACCGGCTGGCCACCAGTTGCGGCGCCCTGGTGCGGGCCATCGAATGGGCGGCCGAGCATGAGGCACGGCTCGTCAACCTCAGCCTTGGCACGTCGAATCCGGCGCACGAAGCCAGGCTGGCCGCGGCGGTGAAGGGGGCAGCGGAGCGCGGCGCCCTCGTCGTGTCGGCTCGGCAGAGCGATGGCGTGCGCTGGCTTCCGGGGTCAATCCCCGGCGCCATCGGCGTGCTGCTCGACTGGAGTTGTCCCCGCCATGCGGTGCGGGTCGGAACCGACCACCAGGGAGCCCCGGCGTTCCTGGCCTCGGGTTTCCCGCGACCGATCCCCGGCGTCTCTCCCGCGCGCAACCTGGGTGGGATCAGCTTCGCGGTGGCCAATGTAACGGGCGTCCTTGCCCGGCTGGTCGAAGCGGAGCCGGAGGTGGGCAGCACGGGTCAGATCTTCGAGTTGGCCCGTCGTCACGCCGTCCTGCGTCCGGCCAGCCAATAGAACACCAGCCCGGCCGCGATCAGTCCAAGGCCGATGAGGCCCTGCGCCGGGCGGTCGAGCAGGATGTACAGCAAGGTCCACGACGTCAGCGCCAGGTAGACGACGGGCGTGACCGGATGTCCCCAGGCGCGGTAGGGGCGCTCGAGTGCCGGCTCGCGCATCCGCAGCACGAAGATCCCCGCCACCGCGAGCAGGCTGTTCAGCCCCAGGGTGAATCCCGAGAAGACCAGGATCGCTTCGAAGGACGCGCTGAAGATGAAGAGGAGGGATAGCGCGGCCTGCGTCAGAATCGCGACCCTGGGGATGCCGGCCGGGGTCCTCTTCGCGAGGAAGCGAAAGGCGCGATGGTCCTCGCCGATGACGTGCAGGACCCGTGGGCCTGCCAACACCATGGCGCTCACCGTGGAGACCAGCAGTACGGCCAGGGTGACGCCCATGATGTCGGCTCCGAGGGGGCCGAAGATGTGCATGGCGGCGATGTGGCCCACCTCGAGCCTTCCTTCCAGTTCCGACATCGGCGCCGCCCTCAGGAAGGTGTAGTTGAGGGCCAGGTAGAGCACCATGACCAGGAGGGTGCCGCCTGCGAGGACGCCGGGCAGCGTGCGCCCCGGGTTCTTGAGTTCGCCGGTCAGGTAGGTGGCGGCGTTCCAGCCCGTGTACGCGTACGAGACGTAGATGAGCGATACGGCGAAGGCGCCGCCGAAGACGAGTTGGGCATCGCCCGGCGAAGGCAGGAGCGCGACGGGCTCCGGGGCGTCGACCATGGCCAGCGCGGCGGCGCAGAAGGCGGCGATCAGGATCACCTTGACGGTCGTGAAGCTGCGCTGGAAGAAGGATGACGCCCCGTAGGTGGCCGAGTGCACCCACGCCGCCGCCGCGACCAGGCCGGCCGCCAGCAAGGTGGGCGGGAGGGCCGGGAAGACCGAGGCCAGGTAGGTGCCGAAGGTGATCGCGGCCAGCGCGGTGGGGGCGGCGAACCCGACCGTGGCCGAGATCCACCCCGACACGAAGCCCGCAGCGGGGTGGTAGATGCGTCCCAGAAAGGTGTACTCGCCGCCCGAACGCCTCAGCGCCGCGCCCAGTTCCGCGTAGGTGATCGCGCCGCAGAAGGCCGCCGCGCCCCCGACCACCCAGAGCAGCAGGAGCGGGAAGGTTGACCGGATGGTCTCCAGCTGGAAGCCCAGGCTGGTGAACACGCCGGTGCCGATCATGTTGGCCACCACGACCGTCGCGGCCGCGTGGAAGCCGTATCCACGCACGGATGTCGCCCAGGTGTTCGCGG
>JAJDVR010000077.1 GCA_022826025.1 Gemmatimonadota bacterium
CCGACAACGCAGTCCTCACGCTCTGCGGCGGCTTCGAATCCACGCGCGCGCTCGAGTGGATCGGGCGCTACTTCGGCGACATCCCTCCGGGAGCCGGGACGCGGATGATCCCGGGAGACACGGACGCCGAGCGCGAGAACCACGTCGATGCCGGCCAGACGGTCGAGGCCGAAGTGCCGCTCACGCGGGTCTACGCCGGGATGCGGGTGCCGACCTTCGACGATCCCGCCTTCTACGCCGCCGATGTCGCGGGCGACATTCTCGGCAGGGGACGGGCGTCGCGTCTCCACCGCTCGCTCGTGCTGGAGCGCCGGCTCGCCAAGGATGTCGCGGCACACGTTTTTCCGTTGATGACCGGAGCCGCGATGATGGTGGTTCAGGCGACCGGCAACCTCGGGATCGATCCCGGGGAGCTGGCGGCCGCCGTCGTCGAGCAGATCGACGCGCTGAGCTCCGTCTCTTCCGGGGACGTCGCCAGGGCCGTGGCCATGGCCGAGACCGCCATCCTGGGGCAACTCGAGGTCGTGGCCCGGCGGGCTGACCTGCTCTCGATGTTTGCGACCCAGTTCGGAGATCCGGGCCGGATCTCCACGGAGCTCGATCGCCTGCGCGCGGTGACCCCGGCGGCGGTGGAAACCCTGGCCAGAGAGCGCCTCGGGCCTGAGAACCGGGCGATTCTGACGTACGTGCCCCGGGCATCAGCGTGAGCTCCGCGAGCTTCCCCCGTTCACCGCCCGGGCCGGGACCGGTTGCACCCTTCGCGGTACCGGGGGTGCATGCCGCGAGTCTTCCTTCCGGGCTGGAGGTGCGAACCGCGCACCGGCCCGGGGTTCCGCTGGTGACCGCCCTCCTGGTCATGGATGCGGGCGAGGCGACGGTCGGTGGGCTGCAGGCCGGGCTTGCCGTGCTGGCCGGCAAGGCGCTCCATGGCGGATCCGTCCGCCGCTCGGCGCTGGAGCTGGCGTGCGCCCTTGAGGACATGGGTACGCACCTGGCGACCTCGACCGGCTGGGATTCCACGGTGGTGTCGCTGACCTGCGCCGCCGACCGGTTTCCGAGTGCGCTCCGGCTACTGTCCGAGTTGGTCCTGACTCCCGGGTATCCGGGTGAAGAGGTGGAGCGCACCCGCGAGCAGCAGCTGGGAGGGATCCGGCAACGCAGGATATACCCCGCGCAGCTCGCCACTGCGGCCGCGGCGCACTTCTTCTTCGCCGAAGGCACCACCTACGGGCGGCCGATGGCGGGCACGGAGCGGACGGTCACGGGCCTGGAACGCACGCATGTGGCCGACTTCGCGGCCAGCCGCTACGTGCCGCAGGGAGCCGCGCTGGTGGTGGCGGGCGATCTCGCGAAAGCGGAAGTGACGGATCTCGCGGCCGAGTGTTTCGGCGGCTGGCGGGGGCGGGCGGCTCCCGTCGAAGCGACGGCCGGCCCCCGCTTCGGCGAGCGCCGCATCGTGATCGTCCATCGCCCGGGCGCGGTTCAGTCGGAGCTGCGCATCGGCCATGCCAGCGTGCCGCGCACGACGCCCGACTTCTTCCCGCTGATCGTGCTCAATTCCGTGCTCGGGGGCGCCTTCACCAGTCGCCTCAACCTGAACCTCAGGGAGGACAAGGGCTTCACCTACGGCGTGAGTTCGCGCTTCCTCCTCCGGCGCGCGGGCGGGATGTTCCGCATCGCTACGGCGGTGGCGACCGAAGTCACCGCAGCGGCCGTCCGGGAGGTGCTCGCGGAGACGAAGGCGCTGGTCGCCGGCGGGCCCACGCCCGCCGAGGTGCGCGGCGCGCGCGACTACCTGGCGGGCATCTTTCCGCTGCGCATGGAGACCACGGCCCAGGTCGCGTCCGGCATCGCGCGGGTGTTCGTGCACGGCCTCTCAGCCGACTACCACGCGCGCTACCGCGAGCGGGTGCGGGCGGTGAGGGTCGACGACGTGACGCGCGCGGCCCACCGCCGGCTTCACCCGGACGCCCTTACGGTCGTGGTGGCGGGTGACGCCGACCGGGTGGCACCGGAACTCGAGTCCCTCGGACCGGTCGAGGTCCACCACGACTTCTGATACGCGCATGCGCGTCCCCTGCCACGCGGCGATGGCGACCCATGGAAGGGGCCGCCGGCACGGGTGGAACACGACCGGAGGGGCGCGCCGGGAGACCGCTTCGGGCAACCCCTCGCCGTCCAGTCGCACCTAAGTCTCCGCAAGGCAGCCGCCTCGTGCGGCCCTCGCATGATGCGGGCGGATTCGCTCGCGCCCCCGGAACACGGGGCCTCGTGACCTGACGGGAGAAGTCGTGTCGCACGAACAGGAGTTGCACCCATACGAGTCCGCCGGGCGGGCGGTGTATCCGGGAGGAGACACCGTTCGCCATCCGGGGCCGGACGCGGTACCGGGACCGGACGGGACGGGACGCCTGTCGGGCCGCGTTGTGCATGACGGACGCGTGGTCCATCTGTCCGTCGACCGCGTGCGCTATCCCGACGGATCGGAGGGCAACCTGGAGCTCATCCGGCATCCCGGCGCCGCCGCAGTGGTGCCGTTCGTGGACCCGCCGGGGTCGCGCGATCCCGTGATTCTGCTGCTCCGGCAGTACCGCTACGCCTCGGGGGGATACCTGTATGAAGTGCCGGCCGGGCTGCCGCTGGGGGCGGACGAGGCCTGGGCGGAGTGCGCGCGGCGGGAGCTGGCGGAGGAGACCGGATACGCCGCGGCCCGAATCGATTACCTGACGCGAATCTTCACGACGCCCGGCTTCACCAACGAGGTCATCCACCTGTTCCTGGCGACCGGCCTCTCGGCGGGAGACACCTCCCGCGACCCGGACGAGTTCATCACCGTGCAGGAGTTCCCGTTCTCTCGCGCCCTGGAGATGGTGCGCACAAGCGAGATCGTGGACTGCAAGACGGTCGCGGCCCTCCTGTACACTGCGGCTTTCCGCAGAAGCTCGGCTGCGGACGGCGGCGTCCACGGGGAGGAAGACGGCCGTCCCATCCCGGGGACGCAATTGGGGCGCACTTCCGGGGAGGGCGCGTGATTCGGCTGGTACGAAACCTGCAAGCAAGAGTGTCCTGTTCGAGGGCATGAGAAGCCACGTCTGGCAGCGGAGCCACATGAATACCGAAAAGAGCCTGGCAATGACGCCCGCAAGGCCGGCCCACGAGACCCGGGACGCCCTCAGGAAACTGGACGACAGCGCGGTAGTGAAGCGGTTTCTGGAAGGGGAGCAGCGAGCCTTCGGAGTCCTTGTGGACCGCTATGACAATCGGTTGGTCAACTTCGTCTACCGGACCATTGGCGACCGGGAGCGGGCGCAGGATCTGGTACAGGAGACCGTCATCCGGGTCTACCGCCACCTGCATCGCTTCGATCCTACCAAGAAGTTTTCCACCTGGATCTACACCATCGCCAGCAACCTGGCGAAGAACGAGTTGCGCAACCGCTCGCGAAACCCGCTCGTGTTCTTTCAGACGATCAAGAAAAACTGGGAGGCCGACCACCGGCCGCTGGAGTGGGAGGACAACTCCTACAAGCCGGACGACCTGTACCGCAAGCGGCACTTGCGAGAGGTCGTCGAGAAGGCCGTCAGCGAGCTGCCGGAGCATCATCGGGTGGTTTTCGTGTTACGGGAACTCCAGGGGAAGACCTACGAGGAGATCGCCGAGATCACCGCGGTCAACCTGGGTACGGTGAAAAGCCGCCTGAACCGGGCGCGCAACAACTTCGCCCGTATCGTCGCACCCATGCTGGACTGAACGGCGCGCCGGACGGCTTATCCAGCCCGGCCTCCCGAACAGCCTTCGCGAACGCCACCCGCGGCTCGGGCTGTGCGCCCGCGACAGTCCCGGCCTGTCAGGTCCCTGGCAGCCTCGACCCCGGACGGGAACCTCGTCCCGTCCCCTCCGGTAGCAGACGTTCCATCGCTTTGTACGGAGTTTCCGTACCGCGAGCCCGCCGGGGAACCCGAGCGATGTACTTCAAGTACAGAACTCGACGGGGATTGACGGGCCCGCCGCGGCGGGCTCAGCTCGCCGGACCAGGGTTGAGCGGGCGCAGGCTCGCAAGAGAAGAGTCGCAAGGATCGCGAGTACAAGAACGGACATGGATTGCAACGGTTTTCTGGAGCGCTTCTCCGAGTTCCATGACGGCGAAGCGACCGATGCGGGCGCGTTCGAGCAGCACATCGCGGAGTGCCCGTGCTGCCGCCGCTACGCGGATGCCGTGCAGCGGAGCCTGGCACTGCTGCGCGCCGTCCCCGGCGTGGCCGTTGGCGAAGATTTCCGTCCTCGACTCCAGCATCGCATCTACCACATCCAGGAGGATCTTGCGCGCCGCCGCCGCGGCGCCTCCTTCACCCGCCTGGGCGTGGCATTCGCCGCCACGATTCTGGTGGCGATAGCCGTATGGGGACCGGAACTCGTGCGGGAGACTCCCGAGGTCGCGCTTCCGCCCATCGTTGTCTCCGCCCCCCCCTCGCAGCGGGCGGCTGCTCCTTCCGGCACCGTACGGTATCGCAGCATTCGCCTTGTGGAACCCGGCCTGGACGGCGACGACCTCTGGACCACCCGCGCCCTCTACGAATACTCGGCCCTCTCCCAACGCTGACGGGCACTTTACGTCCCGGCAGGCCATGATCCCCGCCACCTATCGGCGCGCGCTCGGCGGGCACGGAGGCGGGGTCTTCTACCTCCACGGCGAAGACGACTTCCGCAAGCGGGAAGCTGCGAAGGAGATCGCCGAGGCACACCTCGACCCCGCGACCCGCGACTTCAACTTCGATGTCATGCCCGGCCCGGAGTTGGAGGTGCGCGATTTCGCCTCGGTGCTGGCCACTCCCCCCATGATGGCCGAGTGGCGGGTGGTGCTGGTCCATGGCGCGGAGGCGCTGGCCCCGCAGCCGGCGGCGCGCAAGCTCGTTCTCGACATGGCCGCGTCGCCCCCGGAGGGACTGGCTCTGATTCTGACCGCTACCCGGCCGACGCGGTCCAGGGCGCGCTTCTACCGGGACATCGTGCGCGCTGCGCGCTCGCTCGAGTTCCGTCCCGTGCGGGCGAACGACCTGCCCGGCTTCCTGGTCTCGTGGTGCCGCGAGCGGCACGGCGCGGAGATGAACGAAGACGCCGCGCGCGCGCTGGCGGCGGCGGTCGGATCGGACATGGGCGTGCTGGCGCAGGAGATCGCCAAGCTGGTCGCCATGGCCCCCAGGGGTCGTCCGATTACGGTGGAGACGGTGGAAGAGGGAGGGATCCGGATCCCCCGCCTCGATCCCTGGCGCTGGTTCGACATGGTGGGCGGACGCGACTTTGCCTCAGCCACGGCCGCCCTTGGCGAGCTCTTCATGCGCGGCGAATCAGGCGTCTTCCTGGTCATGGGCCTCACCACCCACTTCCTCCGCATAGGGCTGGTGCTCGACCGCGGGCTGTCCGGGCTGGAGGCCGCGCTTCCCCCCCACCAGCGCTGGCTCGCGCGCCGCATCCAGGGGCAGAGCCGGGGCTGGAACCGCGAGAGCCTGGACGCGGCGCTGCTCGGTCTGCGCCGGGTAGACCGGCTGATGAAGGCCAGCGCTCTGCCCCACCATCATCTTCTGGAGGAGTGGCTGCTCGCGCAGCGTGCCTCCGCGGGGGAGGCAGATCGGCCCGAGGCACCTCCGCGCCGGCGTGCGGACGCGGCGCGGAGAGGCCGTCAGGCAGGCGCCGCGACTATCCGCGGACGCCCAGGCTCCAGATGAAGGCGGCAAGCGAACTGACTTCCTCGTCCGAGAGGCCCAGTCCGCCGCGGGGGAGCATCAGGCCGGGGTATTCCTTCGGCTCGAGAACACCGGTTTCGATGACTTCGATGATGCCGGCGTAGCTGCCGTCCGAGTTGAGCCACACGTCGTCGGCCAGGCTCGGCGCCAGCTGCCCGCCCTTTCCGTTGGCCCCGTGGCAGGCGGAGCAGGTGGCCCGGGCGTTGAAGAGGATCCTCCCCTCTGAAATGGACTGAAGGGTAACGCCGTCCGGAGCCGCCCCGGCGTTCAGGGTGGTGCTGAGGGCCTCCGGCACGGGGAGGTCCGTGTTGGCGCCTCCGGTTCCGCCGCATGCCGTCGCGGCCGCGATCACAAGTAGTGGCAAGACATGATTCATCAATGATTTATCTATCATCAGAAACTCCGTTCGAGATTCGGTATCGCCGGGTGTTGGCGACACAACGGGTGATACACCCGGAGTCGGGCGAGGAGCCTGCTCGATGACGCGGCGCTTCACCCTGCCGCGCCCCCTTCCGGGACGGTCGGCGACACGACAACTTGGATCATGCCCCGGCTGGGGGCCGGGCGGGACGCGCCGGCGGCGTGCTCCGTCTTGGATGCGCCACTCCTTCGCCAACATCAGGACGAGTCTTCAGGGATGATCTCCGGCGCCAGCGCCACGCTATGACTCAGGACACGCCCCTCATGCGCCAGTGGCGGGCCGCCAAGGCGCGCCACAGCGACGCCCTGGTGTTCATACGGGTAGGCGACTTCTTCGAGCTCTTCAACGAGGACGCGCGCAAGGGTGCGCGCCTGCTCGGGCTGACCCTGACGACGCGCAACAACGGGGCGGCGCGGCAGGTGCCGCTCGCGGGCGTGCCCGCCAAGGCGCTGGACGACTATCTGCGCAAGCTGGTGAAGCTGGGCTGCCGGGTGGCGATCTGCGACCAGGTCGAAGACCCCAGGGCTGCCAGGGGGCTGGTGCGCCGCGAGGTGGTGGAGACCATCACGCCGGGCACCGTGGTCCACGACGAACTGCTGGAAGCCCGGCGCAACAACTTCCTCGTCGCGCTCGCGCCCGCGGGCAGGCAGATGCGCGGTCTGGCGGCTCTCGACCTGTCCACGGGCGAGCTGGTGCTCGAGGTGGTGGGCGAGGAGGCGCTCGCCGCCCGCATGGGGGAGCTGGCGCCGGCCGAACTGCTCCTGCCCGCTTCTCTGGAAGGACAGGCTCCGCCGGGCTCGCCGCCCGATACGCTGCTCACCCGTCGCGACGACTGGATCTTCGGGGAAGAAGCGGCGCACGAGGAAGTACAGCGCGCCTACGGGGTGCTCTCCCTGCAGGGCTTCGGCATCGAGGCGGGCGATACGTCCGCGGTACGCGCCGCGGGCGCCCTGCTCGCCTATGTCGCCGAGATCCGGCCCGGCGGGGTGGGACACCTGCAGCCTCCCGTCCTGCGCCGTCCCGGCTCGACCATGGTCGTCGATGAAATGACGCGCCGAAACCTGGAGTTGACGGAGCCGCTGCGTCCCGGAGACCAGGGCGCCACCCTCATCTCGGTGCTCGACGACACCGTCACTGCCATGGGCGCGCGCACGCTGAGGAACTGGCTGCTGGCCCCGCTTGTGGAAGCACGCGCTATCTGGAGGCGTCAGGAGACCGTGGCGGAGTTCTTCGAACGGTTCGAGGTGCGGCGTGACGTTCGCGGGGCGCTATCCGAGGTTGCCGATCTCGAGCGGCTGGCAGGGAAGATCTCTCTCGGGCGGGTCATGCCCCGCGACCTGCTCGCCCTGGCACGCTCCCTGGACCAGGTCCCACCGGTACGCCAGGCGCTGGCTGCGGCTGAACTCCCCCGGCTGCGGGAGCGGGGCGCCGGCCTCGACGCAATGGAGGACGTTCGCGAGATGCTCGGGCGGGCCATCGCCCCGGACGCGCCCGCGACGCTGCAGGAAGGCGGCGCGATCCGGTCCGGATACGACGCGGGCCTGGACGCGCTCCGCCAGACCCGCGCCGATGCGCGTACGTCGATCGCGACGCTGCAGGCCCGCGAACGGGAGCGCACGGGCATCAGCTCGCTGAAGGTCGCCTACAACAAGGTCTTCGGGTACTACCTGGAGGTCACCCGGGCGAACCTGGGCCGGGTCCCGGACGACTACGTGCGCAAGCAGACGCTGGCGAATGCGGAGCGCTTCTTCACCCCCGAGCTGAAGGAGTGGGAGGGGCGCATTCTGGATGCGGAGGACCGGATCGCCACCCTGGAGGCGGAGCTGTTCGCGTCGGTGCGGGGCGAGGTGGCCGAGCAGGTCGGGCGGCTGCAGAAGCTCGGGCGCGCGCTCGGGCGTCTCGATGCGCTTTCGGGACTCGCGGAGGTCGCGGAGCACCGCGGCTACGTCCGGCCCGGGATCCATTCCGGCTACGCGGTCGAGGTGCGCGCCGGCCGGCACCCGGTGGTGGAGGCGGTGATGCCCGCGGGCAGCTTCGTTCCCAACGACCTGGTGCTGGACGAAGACGGCCGGGTGGTCGTCCTGACCGGCCCCAACATGGCGGGCAAGAGCACCATCCTGCGGCAGGTGGGGCTCATCCAGCTCCTCGCCCAGATGGGGTCCTTCGTGCCCGCCGACCGGGCGAGGCTGCCGGTGTGCGACCGGGTCTTCACCCGGGTCGGGGCGAGCGACAACCTGGCCCGCGGGCAATCGACCTTCATGGTCGAAATGCACGAATCGGCGGCGATCGTCCACGGCGCCACCGAGGACAGCCTGGTGTTGCTGGATGAGATCGGCCGCGGCACCTCAACCTACGACGGGGTCTCCATTGCGTGGGCGGTCACCGAGCACCTGCACGAGGTGGTGGGCGCCAAGACCATCTTCGCGACCCACTACCACGAACTCACCCAGCTGGGCGAGCTGCTTCCCGCGGTGCGCAACCTGAACGTCGCCGTGCGCGAGTCCGGCGAAGACATCGTCTTCCTGCGCCAGCTGGAGGAGGGAGGCGCCGACCGGTCCTACGGAATCCAGGTGGCGCGCCTCGCGGGCATGCCGCCGGCGATCGTGGAGCGGGCGAAGGAACTTCTGGCGGAACTGGAGGGAAAACGTACACGTGACGGAGGGTGTCTCGGGCGTGAGGGTGAACATCGGCCTTCTTCGGCCATGGAGCCCGGCCAGCTTTCCCTCTTCGCTGCGGAAGCGGAGCTCTCCGCCCGCCTTCAGGAGATCGATCTCGACAACATGACTCCACTGGAATCCATGACGCTGCTCGCGGATCTGCAGCGCCTCGCGCGCGGGGCGCGGGAGTGATGCCGTCGCCGTCTCCGCACCGGCGTTCCCGGGCCGGCACCGGGCGCCTGGCCATCCTGGCCTTCGGAGTCCCCGCTCTTGCGGCCTGCGCAGGCGATGCCGAGGTGGAGGAGCCCGCGCCCCTCGGCGACGCGATCCCCATCGAATACCCGCTCGAGATGTGGGATCAGGGGATCGAGGGGGAAACCGTGCTCCAGGTGCGCGTCAACGAGCTGGGCGAGGTGGATTCCGTTGCGGTGATCGAGACCAGCGGCCACGAGCCGCTCGACTCGGCCGCCGCCGAGGGCGCGCGTGCGATGCGCTTCCAGCCCGGCCGAAAGGACGGCCGGGACGTACCGGTATGGGTACGCATCCCGGTGCAGTTCTCCCGGCAGTCGAGCCCCGAATCGTGATGCGCGGCACCGCGGAGGGATCGCGGCCATGAGCGTCCGCCATCGCGAGCCGTATGACAACGTCATGGAGATGGTGGGGTGGACCCCGCTGGTGCGGTTGCACCAGGTGTCCGCCGACTGCCGTACTCCCGTCTACGGCAAGTGTGAGTTCATGAGCCCCGGCGGTTCGGTGAAGGATCGCATCGGGCTCGCCCTGGTGAGCGCGGCGGAGCAGGACGGGACACTGCGACCGGGAGGCGTAATCGTCGAAGCCACCAGCGGCAACACCGGCCTGGCGCTCGCGATGGCTGCGGCGACCCGCGGGTATCGCTGCATCTTCACCATGCCCGACAAGATGAGTCAGGAGAAGGTGAAGCTGCTGCGCGCCTTCGGGGCGGAGGTGGTGATCACCCCCACGGCCGTCGGGCCGGACCACCCCGACCACTACCAGCAGGTCGCCCGTCGCATCGCTCGCGAGACCCCCGGTGCGGTGCTCGCCGACCAGTTCTACAACCTCGAGAACCCGAAGGCCCACTACGCGACGACGGGGCCGGAACTCTGGGAGCAGAGCGGAGGGCGCATCACCCACCTGGTGGGCGGGGCGGGCACCGGGGGCACCATCTCCGGCGCCGGCGCATACCTCAAGGAGAGGAATCCGGCGGTCGAGGTGGTGGGCGTGGATCCGGTGGGGTCAGTGATCTCCTCCTTCTTCAACACCGGCGAGATGGGGGAGGGGCACCCCTACCTGGTGGAGGGGCTCGGCAACGACAAGATCCCTGGCGCGCTGAACCTCGACGTGGTGGACGCCTACGTGACCGTAAAGGACGGCGAGGCCTTCCGCATGGCCCGGCGGCTCACCACGGAAGAAGGGCTCTTCGTGGGCGGCTCCTCGGGGCTCAACACGCACGCGGCGGTGGAGCTGGCGCACCGGCTGGACGACCCGGAGGCCTTCGTGGTCGCGATTCTGTGCGACTGGGGAGAGCACTACCTTACCAAGATGTACGACGACGAGTGGATGCGGGAAAACGGCTTCTTCGAGCGCGCGCGCAGGAGCGTCCACGACCTGGTGCGCGCCAAGGAGCCGCTGGGCTTCCGGCTGCTGACGGCGACGCCCTCCACCCCCGTGCGGATGGCGTTGTCCACGCTGAGCAGCCACGGGGTCTCGCAGCTGCCGGTGGTCCGCGACGGGGATTGCGTGGGCTCGCTGAGCGAGGGGCGGCTAATGGCGCGGGTCATTCAGGACCCCGGAGTGCTGGACGACCCGGTGGAGACCGTCATGAACTCACCCTTCCCGGTCGTGGACAGCCATCTCGACGCCGACAAGGCGACGCGGCTGTTGACCCGGGAGAATCCCGCGGTCCTGGTGAGGACCAACGGCAGGCTGGAAGACATCCTCACCCGCTTCGACATCGTGCGAACGCTCACGGGAGCGGCGGGTTGAGCGGCGTCCGGCGGGGGATGCGGTGATGAAGGTCGCCGTGCTAATGGGCGGCACCTCCGAGGAGAGGCCGGTATCGCTCGTCTCCGGCGTCGAGGTCGCCGCCGCCCTGCGCGACCGCGGTCATGAGGTCGTGGCGGTCGATCCCGCCTCGGGGGTGCTCAGCCGGGAACGGGAACTTGAACTGCGCGAGTCGGGGGTGGCCCGGGAGGCGCCGCCTTCCGCGGGGCCGGGCGGCGGCGATCCTCTGCTCCTTCTCGACGAGGCGTTGCGGGCGTGCGCGCCCGACGTGGTCTTCCCGGCGCTTCACGGGGGCTCCGGCGAGGACGGCACGGTCCAGTCGCTGCTCGACCTGATCGGGGTTCCCTATGCGGGGAGCGGGCACACCGGCTGCGCCCTGGCCATGGACAAGGACCTCACCAAGCGGCTGCTGCGCGACGCCGGCATCCCGACCCCCGCGTGGATCACGGGACACGTGCCCACGGAGCGCGTCGTGGCCGAGCTGGGGCTGCCCCTGATCGTCAAGCCCCCGAGGGGCGGGTCGACGCTGGGGCTCACGCTGGTGCATCGCGCCGACCGGATTCCCGCCGCGGAGGAGCAGGCGCTGGCGTACGGAGGCGAGGTCATGTTCGAGCACTATGTCCGGGGGCGCGAGCTGACGGTCGGCATCCTGGGAGAAAAGGCGCTCCCGCCGGGCGAGATCATCCCTGAAAACGAGATCTTCGACTACGAGTGCAAATATCAGCCCGGGATGGCGCGCGAGATCTTCCCGGCCCGCATCCCGGAGGACGTCGCCGCCGGACTCCGCCGGCAGGCGCTGGCGGTGCACCGGGTCCTGCGGCTGAAGGGCTTCAGCCGGGTCGACTTCATACTGGACTCCGCGGGCACCCCATGGTGCCTGGAGGCGAACGCGCTTCCGGGGCTCACCCCCGCCAGCCTGCTCCCGCGGGCCGGACGCGCCGCCGGGCTGTCCTTCGGCGAACTGTGCGAGCGCATCGCCAGCCTGGCACTGTCCGGGCGCGCCGCGCCCGTCACCGCCGGCTCGCGCGCATGACCTGGTCGTCCTTCGAGCCGGGTTACGGAGCCTCCGTCCTCACGCCATGGGTGAAGCGGCTGCTGATCGCCAACGCCGCGATCTTCCTGTTCATGTGGATCAGCGGGAGCGCCGGCTTCTTCGTGGAGTGGTTCGCGTTCCGGCCGTCCCGCATCCTCACCCGCCCCTGGGGTGCGCTCACCTACATGTTCCTGCACGCGGGCTTCTGGCATGTGTTCATCAACATGCTGATGCTGTTCTTCTTCGGCCTGCCGCTGGAGCGGCGCTGGGGTTCGCGCGAGTTCATCAAGTACTACCTGCTGTGCGGACTCGGAGGAGTGGCTCTCAGCTTCGTTTTCCAGTCCTCTTCGATCATCGGCGCGTCGGCGGCGGTGTACGGCCTCATGGTCGCCTTCGCCATGACCTGGCCGGACGCGCCCATCTACATCTGGGGGATCTTTCCGGTCAAGGCGAAATGGCTGGCCGCCTTCCTCTTCGTGGTGAGCACGCTGAGCGCCTTTGGCGGAGGTGGGGACGGAATCGCGCACTTCGCCCACCTGGGCGGGCTGGTCACGGGGTTCGTCTATCTCAGGACCGACTGGCGAACCCCCGCGTGGCTGCGGGGGCGCGGCAGGGCAGGTTCCTCCCGCCCGGGCGGCAGATTCGGCTCCGGTACGCCCCCGGGGCGGCGGTCAACGCGCCCGCAGAGTTCCTCCGGTGCGCGCGGAGGCTGGCGGAAGGCCGACGAGGAAGCCCTGCTCGACGAAGTGGACGCCATCCTCGACAAGATCTCGCGCAGCGGGATGAGGTCGCTCACCCGCAAGGAACTCGAACTTCTCAACGAGGTTTCCCGCAGGCGCCGCTCTTCCTAGGTTCCGCTCCCGGCGGTACCCGCCGGAATCACGACGCCGCGCCGCTCCCCTCAACTCAACACTTGTTTTTCAGGAGGCCAGATGGCGGAAGGGAAGGAATACCTGACGGAGGACATTCGCAACGTGGCCGTACTCGGCCACGGCGGCTCCGGCAAGACCATGCTGGTGGACGCCCTCGCCTTCGTGGGGGGCACCGCGCGTCGCAAGGGCAATGTGGCGGAGGGTCATGCCCTTACCATGACCGCACCCGAGGAGATCCAGCACGGCATCTCGATGCAGCTCACTCCCGCCTTCAGCGAGTGGAAGGGAGCCAAGATCAACCTGATCGACACGCCCGGGTACCTGGACTTCACCGGGGAGGCCCTGGCGGCGGTTCGGGTGGCGGACGCGGCCGTCATCGTGGTGAGCGCGACCTCCGGCGTGGAGGTCGGGACCGAACGGGTGTGGCGCTACTGCGAGGAGCGCGGCATCCCGCGCATGTTCTTCGTTTCGATGATGGACAAGGACCACGCCGATTTCCGCAAGGTATTCGAGGACATCCAGGAGAAGCTCGCGGGAAGTGCGCTGCCGGTGGAGATACCGGTGGGCGCGGGACCGGACTTCCGCGGGATCATCAACCTGTTCAGCGGGCGCACGCACATGTATCGGGATGGTTCCGTCACCGGCGAATACGACGAAGCCGATGTTCCCGCCGACCTCGAGGACATCTTCGAGGAGTGGACCACCGAACTGCAGGAAACCCTCGCGACCACCGACGAGGAACTCCTGGACCGCTATCTGGAGGGTGACGAAATCACGCGCGAGGAAGCCCTCGAAGCCATGGCCATCGCGATGGGGCGGGATGAGGTGGTCCCTGTCTTCTGCGGATCCTCGACGCGCGTCTACGGGATCCGGGCGCTCCTGAGCAAGGTGGTCGAGCTCTTCCCGGACCCCTCCGAGTCGGGCAGCCACTCCGCCTCCCGTCCGGGACTCGACCAGGAAGCGGAACTCCAGGCGACCGACGACGGGTCGTTCGCGGCACTGGTCTTCAAGACCGCGACCGAGCCGCATGTGGGCGAACTCTCGTACTTCCGCGTGTTCAGCGGCGTCGCGGTCAACGGGATGGACGCGCACAACGCGGGTCGCGGCTCCAACGAGAAGCTCAACCACGTTTCCATACCTCTGGGACGGGAGCGCCTGGAGGTGCCCAGGCTGCATGCGGGGGACATCGGGGTGGTGGCAAAGCTCAAGAAAACCGCTACCAACGACACGCTGTCCTCGCCCGGCCGGCCTCTCGTTCTCGACAGGATCGACTTCCCGAAGCCGGACGTATCCGTGGCGATGAAGGGCGCGACCCGTGCCGACGAGGACAAGATCGGCGAAGCCCTGCAGAAGCTGCACGACGAGGATCCGACCTTCCATGCCGAGTTCAACCCCGAGTTGGGGCAGACCATCGCGCGGGGACTCGGGGAACTGCACCTGGACGTCCAGATGCAGCGCATGAAGCGCAAGTACAACGTCAGCGTCGAGACCGAGCAGCCCAGGATCGCCTACCGGGAGACCATCACGCGAACCGCGGAAGGGCGCGGACGCTTCAAGAAGCAGACCGGCGGCCGGGGTCAGTTCGGCGACTGCTGGGTGCGTCTGTCGCCACGCCCGCGCGGCGATGGTTACGAGTTCGTGGACAACATCAAGGGGGGCGTCATCCCCGGGAAGTACGTCCCGTCGGTGGACAAGGGCATCCGGGAGGCGGCCGGAAAGGGCGTCCTGGCCGGGTTCGCGCTGGTGGACTTCGCGGCCGAGTGCTACGACGGCTCCTACCATTCGGTTGACTCCTCGGACATCGCGTTCAAGGTGGCCGGGTCGCTGGCCTTCCGCGAAGTCGCGGCCAGGGCGGGTCCGGTGCTGCTGGAACCGATCATCGAGGTGGAGGTGTCGACCCCGGACGAGTACATGGGCGACATCATGGGCGACATCACGCAGCGTCGCGGCAAGGTGCAGGGCATGGTGCCCGGCAACGGCAGCACGACCGTGCAGGCGCTGGTTCCGGAGGCCGAACTCTACAAATACGCCACCGCGCTGCGCTCCATGACCCAGGGGCGCGCTCACCACACGCGCGCCCTCGCCGGCTACGAACCGATGCCCGCGCACGAGGCGCAACAGGTGATCGAGGCGCTCAAGGCGGAGGAGTAGCGCAGGAGGCACCCGTGGCCGGACACAGCAAGTGGGCCAAGATCAAGCGCAAAAAGGCCGTCAACGACGCCCGGCAGGGCCAGATCTTCACCAAGCTCATTCGCGAGCTGACGGTGGCGGCGCGCGACGGAGGAGGCGATCCCGGCTTCAACCCGCGCCTGCGCCTGGCGGTGGACACCGCCAAGGCCGCCAACATGCCCCAGGAGAACATCGAGCGGGCGATAAAGAAGGGGACCGGTGAGCTCGCCGGCGTCAACTACGAGGAGGTGGTCTACGAAGGCTACGCGCCCGGCGGGATCGCGCTCTACATAGAGACCCTGACCGACAACCCCAAGCGCACCGTGGCGGCGGTGAGGCACCTCCTCACCAAGAACGGGGGCAGCCTGGGGACGGCCGGGTCGGTGGCCTGGCAGTTCGACCGCAGGGGACAGATCTACATCGAGGCGGCCGAGCACTCCGAGGAGGAAGTGCTCGAGGCGGCGCTCGAGGCGGGGGCGGAGGATGTGGCACGGGAGGGCGGCGACATCATCGTCACGACGGAGCTGGCTTCCTTTCACCAGGTCCAGGACGACCTGCGGCAGGCCGGAATCCGCATCGCGCAGGCAGAACTGGCGATGATTCCGCAGAACGAGGTGGATGTGGCGGGCAAGACCGCGGAAAGGCTGGTGCGCCTCATGGAGGCGCTCGACGGATCGGACGACGTTCAGAAGATCTCGTCCAACGGCAACATCGACGAGGAAACCCTGGCCCGGCTGTCGCAATGAGGGTCGGCCGGCCGCGAAGCGGACGGTGAAGGCGCCGGACGGGACGGTGATCGTGCTCGGGGTGGATCCGGGCACGGCGCGCACCGGCTACGGGGTGGTCGCCAGTGGCCGGCGCACGTTGTCGCTGCTCGAGTGCGGGGTGGTGCGCACCGGGCCCCGGCGCCCGCTTGCGGACCGCATTCGCCACATCTTCGAGGCGATGCAGTCGATCATCGACCGCTTCGAGCCCTGTGTGCTCTCCGTCGAAAAGGTGTTCCAGGGGAAGAACCCGCAGAGCGCGCTGACGCTTGGCCATGCACGGGGCGCCGTCCTGTTGGCGGGCGCGCTCGCCGGGGTCCAGATTGCCGAGTACTCGCCGACCGCAATCAAGAGCGCGGTCGTCGGCACCGGCCGGGCCACGAAGGAACAGGTGGGGTTCATGGTCAAGACACATCTGCGGCTGGTTTCCGCGCCGGCGCCCGACGATGCTGCCGACGGGGTGGCGGTCGCGCTCTGCCACTGCCTGATCGGAGACCGGCCCGGGTGATCAGCCGGCTGCACGGGGTTCTGCTTGAGCAGGACATGGATTCGGTCGAAGTGGAGACCGCGGGCGGCGTCGTGTACGAGGTTCAGGTGCCGTCCACGGTGGCGGGGCGCCTGCCGCGCCCGGGCTCGCAGGTGCGGCTGCGCACGGTACAGGTTGTACGCGACGATTCGGTCGCCCTGTACGGCTTCCTGGAAATCCACGAGCGCGACATGTTCCAGCGCCTGCTGGGGACGACCGGGGTCGGCGCCAAGCTGGCGCGCGAGATGCTCTCGACGTACTCCGCCCGGCGTCTGGCACAGGCTCTGGCCAACAAGGAAACGGCCGTGCTCACCCGCGTGAGCGGAGTGGGAAAGAAGACGGCCGAATTGCTCATCCTCAGGCTGAGCGACAAGGTGCGCGACCTCGCATTGACTCCTGACAGCGGCGCGGCGGCGCCCCGCGGCAGGCGCGAGGCGGTCAACGCCCTGGTGGCTCTGGGATACTCCTTCGCGCAGGCGGACGAAGCTGTGCGCGGCGTGGTGGACGCCGGCGAGGCGGGAGACGAGATGAAAACCGAGGAACTGATCCGACGGGCGCTGGAGCGCATCAGCCGATGACGGATCGCTACGACGTCACCACGCCCCGGGAGCTCTCCGGGGAGGGCGCCTCGGAGCGGTCCCTTCGCCCGGGCAGCCTGGCGGACTTCATCGGCCAGGCGAAGGTCCGGGAGACGCTCTCGATCGCGATCGCGGCCGCGCGCAGGCGGGGCGACGCGCTCGACCACCTGCTCTTCCACGGTCCGCCCGGACTGGGCAAGACCACCCTGGCGCTGCTGCTCGCCTCCGAAATGGGGGTCGGGGTCAAGATGACCTCCGGGCCGGTGCTGGAGAAGCCGGGAGACCTGGTGAGCGTCCTCACCAACCTGAACGCCCGGGACATCCTCTTCATCGACGAGATCCACCGGCTGCGGCCCATCGTTGAGGAATTCCTCTATCCCGCCATGGAGGATTTCCGCGTGGAGATCCGGCTCTCCGACGGACCGGCGGCGCGCACCGTCACCATGCAGATCGAGCGCTTCACCCTGGTGGGTGCCACGACCCGCTTCGGGCTGCTCACGGAACCGATGCGCGCGCGCTTCGGCATGGTCGAGCGGCTCGATTTCTACCGGCCCGAGGAGTTGACCCGGGTAGTTCAGCGGAGTGCGGAGATCCTGGGGGTGGACACGACGGAAGAGGGCACCTTCGAGCTGGCGCGTCGCGCTCGGGGGACCCCCAGGGTGGCCAACCGGCTGCTGCGGCGGCTGCGCGACTACGCCGAGGTGCGCGCTGACAGCGTGATCAGCGGCGAGGTTGCGCGCGCCGGGCTCCGGCTGCTCGAGGTGGACGAGTACGGGATGGACGAGATGGATGCGCGCGTGCTGCGCACCATCATCGAAAAGTTCGGCGGGGGCCCCGTAGGGCTGGCCTCCCTGGCGGTGGCGCTGAGCGAGGATGAGGGCACGCTGGAGGAGGTCTACGAGCCGTTTCTGATCCAGAACGGCTTTCTGGAGCGCACCCCGCGCGGGCGCAAGACCACCGAGCGCGCCCACCGGCGGTTCGGCCATCCGTCGGCCGGGAGGGAGGGGGGCTCGGACCCGGGAGCGGGCGGACACGGCCAGTCGTCGCTCTTCCGGCCATGAAGGCCGGACGCGACGCCATCGAGGACTTCGGCTACCACCTCCCCGAAGGCCGCATCGCGCGCTACCCGGCAGCGCGGCGCGACCAGAGCCGCCTGCTGGTGGCGCCCAGGTCCGGGGAGCCCTTCGAGCATCGGGTGTTCCGTGATCTGCCCGGTCTGATTCGCGCCGGCGATGTCCTGGTGGTGAACGAGTCGCAGGTGCTCCCCGTGCGCCTGCTGGGAGCCAAGCCGACCGGCGCACGTGCCGAGGTGCTCCTGCTGCGGCCGCTGGGGGAGGAGGACCCGTCGGAGGCGGCCGGCACAGAGGCGGCCGGCACAGACGGGGCCGCACGCGATGGGCGCGCGCGCCGTGAGGACAGCCGCCTGTGGGAGGCGCTGGTGCGGCCGGGCGGCAAGCTCAAGCCCGGGCGCACCGTGGAGGTCGCTCCCGACCTGGTGGTCCACATCCTCGACTCGACCCCCGACCACGGGCGCATCGTGCGCATCGAGACCCCGCTGACGGTCGAGGAAGCGCTCGAGCGCCACGGCCGCGTGCCGCTGCCCCCCTACCTGCGTCGCCGGGACGAACCGGTGGATCGTGCGCGCTACCAGACCGTGTACGCGCGCACGCCGGGTTCGGTGGCCGCCCCCACGGCGGGCCTCCACTTCACCCGCGAGCTCATGGACGCGCTGGAGGCGGGCGGGGTGCGCATCGCGCGCGTCACCCTGCACGTGGGGGTGGCGACCTTCCGCCCGGCAGGCCCTCCCGACGGCGACCCGCGAAGTCCCGGAGAGGAACGCTACCGCATCCCCCGCGAGGCCGCCCGGCGGGTCGCGGCGGCGCGCGCCGGCGGGGGGCGGGTGTGGGCGGTGGGCACCACGGTGGTGCGGACGCTGGAGAGCGCGGCCGACGGGACGGGCGGGGTGCGGGCCGGGTGCGGCACGACCGATCTCTTCATCCGCCCGCCTTTCGACTTCCAGGTCGTCGACGCCCTGATCACCAACTTCCATCTGCCCCACTCGACCCTGCTCATGCTGGTCGCCGCCTTCGCCGGCCATGAGCGCACCATGGACGCGTATCGCGAAGCCATCGACCAGGGGTATCGGTTCTACTCCTACGGCGACGCGATGGTGATTTCGTGAGCGACGACGTGGCTTCGGCCTTCTCCTTCACCCTTGATGGTCGCGTCGACCACGCCCGTGCCGGGGTGTTCTCCACGCCCCACGGGAACATCGAGACTCCCGCCTTCATGCCCGTCGGCACCCTCGCCAACGTGAAGATGCTGACCCCGGAGGAACTCCGGGACCTCGGGGCGCGCATGGTGCTGGCCAACACCTACCACCTCTACCTGCGTCCGGGAGCCGAGGTGGTGCGTGAGCTGGGGGGGCTCCACGCTTTCATGCGCTGGCCGGGTCCCATCCTGACCGACTCAGGCGGGTTTCAGGTCTTCTCCCTGAGCCGAATCAACCGCATCCACGAAGACGGCGTCGTCTTCCAGAGCCACATCGACGGATCCCGACACCACTTCACGCCCGAAAGCGTCATCGACGTCCAGCGCGCCCTGGGCGCGGACATCATCATGGCGTTCGACGAATGTCCGCCCGGCGACGCCGACCATCCGTCCGTCGCGCGCGCCAACCGGCGCACCCTCGCCTGGCTGGAGCGGTGCGCGCGGCGCTTTCGGGCAACCAACACGGAGCAGGCGCCCGCCCAGGCGCTCTTCCCGGTCCTGCAGGGCGGTGTCTTCGAAGATCTGCGGCGTGCGTGCGCGGCCGACGCGCGTGGCATTGCGGACTGGAACGGCTTCGGAATCGGAGGGCTCAGCGTCGGGGAGAACAAGGAAGACATGTGGCGAATCCTGGAGGTGCTGGACGGCGAACTGCCGGGCAGCCGTCCGCGCTACCTCATGGGGGTCGGCTACCCCGATGACCTGCTGGAAGCGATCGCGCGCGGCTGCGATCTCTTCGACTGCGTGGCGCCCACCCGCAACGCGCGCCATGGCACCGCGTGGACCTCCGGCGAGGGTCAGGTGAACATGAAGGGCGCCCGTTTCCGGACGGACACGGATCCTCTCGACCCCGGGTGCACGTGCTATACTTGCCGCAGGTTCGATCGTGCATACCTGCGCCACCTGCTGGTCGCGGGGGAGGGGCTGGCGCAGCGGCTGATCTCCATCCACAACCTGAGTTTTCTGGTGCAGCTGGCGAGCCAAGCCCGACGCCGGATCATCGATGGCTCCTTCCCGATGTGGCGCGCGGAATGGCTGCTCCGGTATCGTAGTGCGCGGGCGAAGGAATAGAACATCAACCACCGGCCGCGGGCCGGCGCATCATCGGAGGAACGGATCTTGGCACTCTGGATCGCGATATCGGCCCAGCCGCTCGTGCTGGCACCCATTCCGGGGGTGCCGCAGGGCGGGGGAGGCGGCTTTGTCTTCTTCATCCAGCTGATCGCGATCATCGCGATCTTCTACTTCCTGCTGATCCGGCCCCAGCGCAAGGAGCAGAAGCGCCACCGCGAAATGGTGGCGGCGCTCAAGAAGGGGGACCGGGTGGTGACCGCGGGCGGGATCGTGGGCAAGGTGATTCACGCTCAGGAGCAGCATCTCACCATCGTGACGGCGGAGAACACCCGCATCGTGATCGAGCGCTCCAAGATCGCCGCGCTCACAAACCCGCGGGACTCCTGACCGTACCCCTGGATGGCACTGCGCAGGATCGAGCTGTACGGCAGCGAGGCGTTGCGGCGTCCGGCGGACCCGGTCGACGACATCGATGACGAGGTGCGCGCGCTGGTGCGCGACATGTTCGAGACCATGTACCACGCGAAGGGCATCGGGCTGGCCGCGCCGCAGGTCGGCATCTCCCGGCGGGTCATCGTGCTGGACGTGGCGGAGGAGTCCGGCGAGTCGAACCGCGTGGCGCTGGTGAATCCCCGGCTGGCGAGCTGGACGGCGAAGAAGGACAAGCAGACGGAGGGGTGCCTGAGCATTCCCGGGGTGGAAGCCGTCGTGAGACGGCCGGTATCGGTCGTTGTGGACGGCAAGGACCCGGAGGGACGGGGTGTGCGACTCGAGGCGGAGGGCCTCTTCGCGCGCGCCCTGCAGCACGAGATCGACCATCTGGACGGCGTGCTCTTCATCGATCGGCTGAGTCCCCTCAAGCGGCAGTTGCTGGTCAAGAAGTGGAGAAAGCTGCAGGCCGAAGCCGCGGAGCCGTGAGGGTTCTCTTCTGGGGAACGGCAACCTACGCCCTTCCCTCCCTCCGAAGCCTGGCCGATGCGGGCCATGAGATCGTGGGCGTGGTGACCCAACCCGACCGCCGCGTCGGCCGGGGACGGCGCCCGCGGCCCACGCCCGTGAAGGAGGCCGCCCTCGCCGCGGAATACCCGGTCTTCACCCCCGAACGCCCGGGCCGACCCGCCTTCCTGGCGCGCATGCGGGCCCTCCGTCCCGACCTCTCCGTGGTCGCCGCCTATGGCCATTTCCTGATCCGGGAGGCGCTGGAGCTCCCCGCCCTGGGGTCGATCAACGTGCACGCGTCCCTGCTCCCCGAGCTGAGGGGCGCGGCCCCGGTGCACTGGGCCATCGCCCGCGGCCACCCGGTCACCGGGGTCACGATCATGCGCATGGTGAAGGCCATGGACGCGGGTCCCATCCTGCACCAGGAGAGGAC